>JBGPPG010000046.1:0-22540 GCA_041488455.1 Gemmatimonadota bacterium | reverse complement strand
CGGACGATCGCCGGGTGGTGCGGGGTGAACCGCTCGGCCAGCCTCGCGTTGCCCCGGTCCACCGCCAGCGTGTACTGGGTGAGATCGTTGGTGCCGACGCTGAAAAAGGCGCTCACTTCCGCCAGCCGGTCGGCGATGACCACGGCCGCAGGCGTCTCGATCATCACGCCGACCGGCACGGTTGCCGCCGTCCGCATCCCTTCCTTCTGTAGTGACTCCGCCTCCTCGGCCAGCAGCTCCCTCGCCTGGAGCACCTCCTCGACCCGCGTGACGAGAGGAAGCATGAGCTGGATGTCGCGGTCCACGGCGGCGCGGAGGATCGCGCGCAGCTGGACCCGGAACACCTCCGGCTGATCGAGGCAGACGCGGATGGACCGCCAGCCCAGAAACGGGTTTGCCTCCTGCGGCGCCTGAAACGCGGCGGGGAACTTGTCACCGCCCAGGTCGAACGAGCGGAGCACTACGGTGCGCTCGGGAAACGCCGAGGCCACCCGCCGGAAGTAGTCGGTCTGCTCGTCTTCCGTGGGGAGGCTGGTGCGGCCGGTGAGAAGAAACTCGGTCCGGAGCAGGCCCACGCCTTCAGCCCCGAAGCGTACCGCCGCCTCGATCTCCTCGGGGAGATCAACGTTCCCCATCAGCAGGATCGGTGTGCCCTCTGGGGTCGCCGCCGCTTCGCCGGTGACCGTCTCCAGCTCGAGCTCCAGCCGCCGGCGCCGACTCACCTGGACCTTCGCGTCTTCGAGCTCCGCGAACGTCGGCTCGATCACGACCGTGCCGCCCTGGCCGTCGATGAGCAGGGTACGGCCATCCGGAATCGAGGCCAGCGCACCCACAGCGCCCATCACGGCCGGGATCCCGAGCGAGTGGGCGAGGATCGCGGCGTGGGAGGTACGCGTGCCCTCTTCGCTCACCAACCCCACGACGTGATCGCGGTCGAGCTGGACGGTGAGGCCCGGTGACAGCTCACGGGCGACGACGATCACCTGCTCGTCGGGCGCGATGCTCCACAGCTCGTCCAGCTTGCGGCCGAGGAGCCGCTGGAGCATCCGCATCTGGATGGCGTGGAGGTCGGCCAGCCGATCCCGGAGACGGGCACTGGCCGAGTTGGACCAGAGGTTCCGGACCTCGAGCGCCTTGAACTCGTAGGCGGTCTCCGCGCTCAGCGCGTTGTTGCGGATGAGCTGCTCGACCGCCTGGAGGAAGTACTCATCCTTCGCCATCTCGATCTGGGCGTCGAAGATCCGCGACTCCTCGGGACCGGCCCGCTCGTATACCCGCTGGCCCAGCTCGCGGAGCGAGGCCACGACCGCCTCCACCGCGTCGTGAAGCCGCCGAACCTCGCCTTCGACCTGCCCCGGGGGTACGGCACGATTGGGGACGTCGGGGAAATCGAGGCGTATCACCAGCGCCGGCCCGAAGGCTACGCCCGGTGAGACGCCGACGCCGCGGAGCACATGTGGAGCCTCCATGTCACATCTCCCCGAAGCCGCTCGCCACCAGGTCGGTGAGCGCCTGCACCGCCTGCTCGGCGTCGGCGCCGCTGGCCCTGATGATGATGCTGCTCCCGCACTCCGCGGCGAGCATCATGACCCCCATGATGCTCTTGCCGTTCACTTCCATCCCATCCTTGAACACGGCGATGTCCGCCGCGAACGTGCTCGCGAGCCGGACCATCTGCGCCGCCGGCCGGGCGTGGAGACCGAGCGGGTTGACGATCGTCGCCTCCCGCTCGACTGGAGGCGCGGTCACTGCGTAACTAGACAGAAGAGCAGCGTCACCAGCACCGCCACCAGCGCGAACCGGCTTCCCGTCATCCGCGCCCCGAACAGTCGTCCGGCCGCGACGCCGGCGGCCACCACCAGGCCAACGGCGACGCCGCTCCGGAGGCCGAAGGGACGCAGATACCACATCGCTACGAGTGGCAGAGCGAACCCTACCAGCAGGCCCGCGGCGTGGCCTACGAGCGGCACGGCCTTGGGGATCCACGAGCCGCCGATCGCCCGGCCGACGCCCATCCCGGCGGCAAGCCCGGTGCGGAGTGCCCAGACCGCGGTCCAGACCCGCACCAGGTTGTAGGCCACCAGAAATGCCACGATGGCCCAGCCGGACGCGCCCAGCACGAGAGCCGCGAGCGCGGCGCCGACGAGCGCGGGCAGCAACCCCGCCCAGAAGAGCTGATCACCCAGGGCACCCAGCGGGCTGCACAGAGCCGACCGGAGCCGCACCACCTGCGTGCCCGGCTCCGCATCGTATTCGGCCCGCACCGTCGCTCCGAGCGCCAGGCCGGCAAGATTCGGGTTGCAGTTGAAGAACTCCGCCGAGCGCACCACGGCCTCGGAGTGTCGCACCGGGTCCGCGATCTTGAGATCCTCGAGCAGCGGCTCGGCCGCGTAGCCGAGGCCCACACCTAGCATCCGCTCGTAGTTCCAGACCCCCTGCACCGCGAAGAGCCGGAGCAGCGCGCGCCCACTGCCGTTCATCGCAGCACCGCCAAGGCGAAGCCGAGGACGAGCCCCGCCGCGAGCCACCGGCGCCGCCGGCTGCGCCCCGCGCTCCGCAGCGCGCCGCCCAACGCCGCAGCGAGCCCGGCGCCCACCAGCACGAGAGTCAGCGCGATCGCCGTACGCCGGTCGAGCACGAGCAATCGGTCCGCGGCCCAGGCGGCGAGGAGACCGGCCGCCGTGAGCAGCGCGCTCCGCAGCGCGTCCCGCGCGATCCCGCCGTACTGGAGCCGGCGGATGGCCGCGCTCTCGCCCGCGGCGAGGGCCGCGGCGCGGCGCTGGACGGCCTCCGCGTTACGCCGCCGGAGCTGCTGAAGGCTCCAGCCGCCGACCACCGACACCAGGAGCCCGACCGTCCCCGCGAGCCCCAGGCTCAACTCCCAGGGGGAGCCGACCGCCACCGCGGCGGCGGCGACCGTGGCGGGGCCGTAGTCGGGGTAGCGGGCCGCCCCGATCGGGAGCACGTCGAGAGCGAAGAGCTCGAGGAGCACGCCGACCCGGAGTCCGGCGGCCGGATCGCCGAGGAGGAGCCCCGCCACGGCGCCGGCCACGACCGGGCGGGCGATCATCGACTGGGCCACGCTCACGAGATCGAGCCCGACCACGGTCCCCCACACGAGCAGCGCCGCGAGGACGAGCGGGTCCATCAGTCCAGATTCCGGAGCGGCACCGCCGCCGCGCTGGGAACGTCCTGCGCCGCGATCCGCGCGCCGGCGGCCTCCAGCCCCCGCAGCTGCGCCAGTTCGTCGTCCGTCAGGTAGATGTAAGGCAGCCGTTGTCTCCTACCGGGCTGGTGATGGAGCCCGCCCAGGTTGATGGCTTTCACGACCGACCCGTCGGCGGTGAAGAGCTTGGCCATCGTGGCGATGTCCCCGGTGAGCAGGAGAGTCCGGCGCGGCGCGGCCTGCCACTCGGTGAGGACGGGCACGGCCTCGGCGACCGTGGCGAAGCGCAGCTCGATCTCCTGCGGCACCGCCATGCGGTAGAGGTCCTGCTCCCACGGGCTCGCAGCCACCTGGTCGTCCACCAAGATGATCAGATCGATGCCGAGCGGGCGTCCCCATCCGACAACGACCTGGCCGTGGATCAGGCGATCGTCCACGCGGTTGACCAGGATCGGCATCAGGGGACCTTGATCGCCCGCTCCCCGGCGGCCGCCGCCCGGCTCGCCGCGGCGTGGGGCTCCTGCGAGAGGTGGAACACGAAGTCGATCAGCATCGCGAGGTTCACGCCGGTCACGACCTTCACGTTCAACCGCTCCCGCAACCGGGCGAGCACGGCGATGAGACAGGATCCACTCGCCATGTCCACGAACACCACCGTGGGGCAGTCGCCGACCGCGGCGAGTATCCGCTGCTCCAGCCCGCCGCGGTCGCAGCCGGTGTTGGTCACGGCCTTGAGCACGCCCACGACGCCGCTGATCTGCTCCGCGGCCTCGACCAGCGCGCCCGCGATGGCCCCGTGGCAGACGACCACGCCCTGAAGGTCACTCATAGTCGTCCTGGAGGTACTCTCGAACGCCGCTCCGCTCCTTCATGCGGCGGATCAGCCGCTCGTTGAAGGCGGCCGCGACGTCTACCCCGGAATAGCGCAGCAGGTGCATCATCGCCACCACCTCGGAGATCACGGTGATGTTCTTGCCGGGGTTGAGCGGAACCACGACCTTCGGAACGGGAACGTCCAAAATCAGAGTCTCCTGCCGGGCGAGACCGGTGCGGTCCGCGTCCTTGGCCGTCTCCCAGTCCTCCAGCTGCACCACGACCTCGATCCGCTTCTGCTGGCGGACCGCCCGCACGCCGAAGAGCGCCGGGATGTCGATCAGCCCGATGCCGCGGATCTCCATGTGATGTGCGGCGAGCTCGTGGCCCCGGCCGAGCAGCACGTCGTGGCCGCGCTTGGTGACCTGCACTACGTCGTCGGCCACGAGCCGATGGCCCCGCTCCACCAGGTCCAGCACGCATTCGCTCTTGCCGATTCCCGACCGCCCCACGAACAGGAGGCCCACCCCGTAGACGTCCGCGAGCGAGCCGTGGAGCGTGGTCCGGGGCGCGAACGCATCCTCCACGATCGGTTTGACCCGCCGGTAGAACTCCGCGGTCTTGAGCCGGCTCCGGAGCACCGGGACGCTCCGCTCCTTCGCCATGTCGAGCAGCTCCTGAGGCACCTCCTGGCCCTTGGTGACGAAGATGCATGGAAGGTCGAAGGTGAAGAAATGCTCCAGCTGGCGGCGGCGATCGGCGGGAGAGAGCGAGCGCAGGTAGGTGATTTCCGTCTCACCCATCACATGCAGGCGGTTGGCCGCGAACCGGCCGGTGTAGCCAGCCAGAGCGAGCCCCGGGCTCGCGACCTCCGCCTCGGGAAGCTGCCGCTCCAGTCCCAGCTCGCCGGTGAGCGCCTCGAGCTGGAGGGGATCGCCCCGGCGGGTGAGGAAGTCGCGAAGCCGAAGCATCAACTCGGCTTGGTGGTCCGCTTGGTCCCGGCCCGCGACCGGCGCGGCCGGCCGTTGGCCTTCTCCAGCTGTCGGCGCAGTTTATCCTCCGCCCGGTCCAGAGCGGTTCGGTGATCCGCTCCACCGCCCCGCGCGATGAATGTCTCGCCGCGGGCGACGTGCAGCCTCAGCTCGACGACCTGCTCGAGGCCATCGGCGTCGAAGACGACGGTCGCCTCGAGCGGGCGCGGGGCGAATTGCGCCAGCCGCTCGCTCACGGCGAGCGCGCGCTCACGCAGCGCTTCTGAAATCTCGCAATGGCGAACCGTGATCGTCGTCTGCATCGCTCACCCCTTTCCCGGCCGGCCTAGGCCGAGCCCGCGATGATGTCCTGGAGGTGACGCTCGGTGGCCTCGGCCGACCGCTCCCACGTATGGGCCTCGGCGAAGCCTCGCGCCGCCCCGCCAAGCCGCTCGACCAGCGCCGGAGCGGCGGCGATCTCCAGCATCCGGGCCGCCAGCGCTTCGGCGTCGCCGTGCGGGACCAGGAACCCCGTCTCGCCGTGGCGGACCGAGTCGCGCAACCCCGGGCTGTCCGACGCGAGCGACGGCGTACCGCAGGCGCCCGCCTCGACAACCGTGATTCCCCACCCTTCCTTGGGCGACGGGAACACGTTCGCCCAGGCACCACGGAGCAGCTGGACCTTCTCCGTCTCGCTTACGAACCCGTGGAACACCACGGATGAGCCGAGCCCCAGGCTTTGGGCAAGCGTCTCGAGCGCCGGCCCGTAGTCGCCGGAGCCCGCGACATCCATCCGGAGATCGGGACGGCGGCGGCGCGCGAGCGCCAGCGCCCGGAGCGCCGTGTCTACCCCTTTATAACGCTTCAACCTACCAACATACAAGAACGCCGGAGACGCTGCCCGCGCCGCTGGATCAGGGGTGAGCCGGACGCTGTCCACGCCGGGATGAATCACCCGGACTCGCTCGGGCCGGACCCCGCGCGCCACCAGATCGTCCCGGGTGCTTTCGCTGATCGCGTGGAACCCCGCCCTGGCGTAGGCCCGCGCGAGCGGCCGCTCCGCCAGCCACACGACGGTCGCCGCCGGCCACGAGGCCTCCTGGAACGCCGTGTCACCGAACAGGTGCGGCACGATGGCGCAGAACGGCAGATCGGTCTGCCCGGCGAGGAAGAGCGGCAGCTTGTTGATGTCCTCGACCACGACATCCGGGCGCTCCGCGGCGAGCGCCCGTCGCACCGCCGCACGGCCAACCAGGGCGAATCCGTTTCTGGAGCCGACGCGGCGCACGTGAATGCCGTCGATCAGCGCTTCCCCGGTCGCGCCGGGCCACGCGGAGCAGACCAGGCGGACCCGATGGCCCCGCGCCGCGAGCCGTTTGAAGATCTCGAACAGATGCAACTCGGCCCCGCCTGCGTGCGGGTTCTCGGGGTCCTGCCAGTTGACGAGGAGGACGTTCACAAGCGGCCGAACGAGTGGGCGATCCGGTCGAGCACCCCGTTCACGAACGCCGCGGCACGCGGGCCGGCAAACCAGTGCGCCAGCCGGACGGCCTCGTCGATCGCGACCTTGGGCGGCACCGCTCCGAGCTCCAGCTCGTGGATGCCCAGCCGGAGGATGTTCCGCTCGACTGTGGCGATCCGGCTCAGCCGCCAGTTATCGGCCGCCGCGGCTGCATGGCGGTCGAGGTCGCCCATCCGGGCCACCACCTCGCAGGCGATGCCCTCCGCCCGCTCGACGAGCCGGCCGTCCCGGACCCCGGTAAGCCTCGCCAGCCCTTTGGCAACGGTCGGTACGGGAGGCCGCCCTTGCAGCTCCCATGCGTAGAGGAGCTGGAGCGCCCGGGCACGGGTCTTAGTCTCAGCGCGCAGCATTCGCGGTGCGCAGCTGGGCGATGGCGTCCGCCGCCTCGATCGCGGCCGCGGCGGCCTCGTAGCCCTTGTTCCCCGCGCCGCCGCCCGCCCGCTCCACGGCCTGCTCCATCGTATCCACGGTGAGCAGCCCGAACCCCACCGGCAGACCGGCTTCCACCGCCACCGACCCGAGCCCGCGGGTCGCCTCGCCCGCTACGTACTCGAAATGGGGCGTCTCGCCGCGGATCACCGCGCCAAGGGCCACCAGACAAGCGTAGCGGCCCGTACGAGCCGCGGCGGACGCCGCCACGGGCAGCTCGAACGCCCCCGCGACCCAGACGACATCCACCCGGTCCCGCGCGATGCCGGCGGCGTCGCAACAGGCGAGCGCGCCGTCCAACAAACGAGCGGTCACGGCCTCGTTGTACCGGCTGACGAGGAGGGCCACGCTGCCGACGGGTCGGAGGCGGCCGGAGAGCTCTGGCATGGAGGGAGAATCTAGTGCGCCAGCAGGTGGCCGAGCTTGTCGCGCTTGGTCCGGAGGTAGTCCCGGTTGTCCTGCGTGGGGCTCGCGAGCAGCGGCACCCGCTCGACGATCTCCAGTCCGTAGCCCTCGAGGCCGACGAGCTTCCGGGGGTTGTTGGTCATCACCCGGATGGAGGAGAGACCGAGGTCGCGGAGGATCTGCGCGCCGATGCCGTAGTTCCGGAGGTCCGGGGCGAATCCGAGCCGCTGGTTGGCCTGCACGGTGTCGGCTCCGGAGTCCTGGAGCGCGTACGCCCGGATCTTGTTCAGAAGTCCGATGCCTCGGCCCTCCTGGTCGAGGTAGACGATCACGCCCCGCCCTTCCCGCGCGACCAGCTCCATGGCCGCCTCGAGCTGCGGTCCGCAGTCGCAGCGCTGCGAGCCGAACACGTCGCCCGTGAGGCACTTGGAGTGCATCCGGACCAGGACGTTGGACTCGCCCGCCACGTCGCCCTTCACCAGCGCCAGGTGCTCGGCCTTGTCCACGTCGTTCCGGTAGGCGATCACCGTGAACTCGCCCAGCTCGGTCGGGAGACGGGCTTCGGCCACCCGGTGAACGAGCCGCTCGGTCTGGAGCCGGTGCGCGACGAGCTGCGCGACGGTGATGAACGTGAGCCCGTGCTCTGCCGAGAAGCCCTCGAGCTCGGGGCGTCGGGCCATGGAGCCGTCGGCGTTGAGGATCTCGCAGATGACACCCGCCGGGACCAGCCCCGCGAGCCGCGCGAGATCCACGCTGGCCTCCGTCTGCCCGACTCGCTGGAGCACGCCACCGGGCCGCGCGCGGAGCGGGAAGATGTGGCCGGGGCGCCGCAGGTCGCCGGGGACCGTGGCCGGGTTGATGGCGACGTGGATCGTGGTGGCCCGATCGCTGGCGGAGATGCCTGTCGTGACCCCGAACCGTCGCTCGGCATCTATGCTCACCGTGAACGCGGTGGACTGGTCTTCGGTGTTGCGGTCGGTCATCTGGGGGAGGCCGAGCTGGTCGCACCGGTCGCCGGTGAGCGCGAGACAGATCAGGCCCCGCCCGTGCAGGGTCATGAAGTTGATCATCTCGGGCGTGACCAGCTCCGCGGCGCACACGAGGTCGCCCTCGTTCTCGCGGTCCTCGTCGTCCGCGACGATGACGATCTTCCCGTTCTTCAGGTCTTCGATGGCCTGCGGGATGGAGCCAAATGCCATGCTGGAACTGCGTGAACAGTGAACAATGAAGAGTGAACAGGGGCCGCGGGCGAGCGGAGTCGCCTGTTCACCGTTTACTGTTCACCGTTCACGTCTCTCCTCGATTAGGGCCCTCACATACTTCCCGATCGTATCCCCCTCGAGCTGCACCTTGTCGCCCGGCACGCGCTCCCCAAGGGTGGTCTCCTGTAAGGTAAACGGAATCAGGGATACCTGGATCACATCGGGGGCCGGCACCGCGTTCACCGTGAGGCTCACGCCGTCCACGGTGATGGACCCCAGCGGGACCGATACCGCGGCCACCTCGTGCGGCACGCGGATGTCGAGCAGGCGCGCGTCGGCGCGCTCGGCAACCCGCAGGACGGTGCCGGTGCCGTCCACGTGCCCCTGTACCAGATGGCCGCCCAGCCGATCGCCCAGCCGGAGGGCGCGCTCGAGGTTCACCCGCCGCCCGGCGGCGTAGCGGCCGAGCGATGTACGCTCGAGCGAGGTCGCCACGACGTGCACGCTGAACCAGCCGGGACCCGTGTCCTTGACCGTCAGGCAGGCGCCGTCCACCGCTACGCTCTCGCCGAGGGCGAGGTCGCCGTAGGGTGCCTCGATCGCCAGGTCGAGGCCCCCGCTCTCCGGCCGCGTCTCCCGCACCCGTCCCACGGCGGTCACGATCCCCGTAAACATCAGGTCCGCTCCAACACCAGCAGCGAGTCGTCCCCCAGCGCCCGGCGCTCGAGCACGCGCCAGCGGGCGGCTTCGGCGATCGGCGGTGACGAGAGGCCCCGGACGGCCGGCACGCCGCGCTCGCCGAGCCAGAGCGGGGCCTGAATCCAGTGAAAGCGATCTACCAGCCCGGCGTCGAGGAGGCTCCCGGCGACCCCGCCGCCCCCCTCCACCAGCAGCGCCGTCACGCCTTCGCGTCGCAGCGCCTCCAGCGACTCCGCCGCACCCCGCGCGCGCAGCACCGTTACGCCGAGCGATTCGAGCGACCTCGCGCGTTCGGTGGGCGCTCCCGGGTCCGCGATCACGATGGTGGGCGTCTCCCGGGCCGTGCGCACGAGGCCCAGCTCCTCGGGCATCTCGAGCCGGCGGTCGAACACGACCCTGGTCGGCGGCACTCGAACGTCCACCGCACCGCGCACGCTCAAGCGCGGATCGTCCGCCCTGGCAGTGCCCACCCCCACGGCGATCCCGTCGAACCCGGCGCGGAGCCAGTGCACGTACTCTCGGGCCTCGGGGCCCGAAATCCAGCGCGACCGCCCGCTCGCATCGGCGATCCGGAAGTCGAGGCTGGTCGCCAGCTTCAGAACCACCCACGGACGAGCGGGTTCCCGCGCTACATGAAGGAAAGCGCCGTTCTGCCGCTCGGCCTCTTCCCGCAACAGGCCGAGCTCGACGGCAACCCCCGACCGGCGGAGCCGGGCCGCGCCGCCCGCAGCCAACGGGTTCGGATCCGACAGCGCCGCGACGACACGGCCGACCCCCGCGCGGAGAATCGCCTCGGTGCACGGTGGTTGCTTGCCCTGGTGGTTGCAGGGCTCGAGCGTGGAAATGAGCGTCGCACCGCGGGCTCGCGCGCCCGCGGCGGCCAGCGCGAGCGGCTCCGCGTGCGGGGCGCCGAATTCTGCGTGGAATCCTTCGCCGACGACTTCGCCCCCGGCCAGCACCACGGCGCCGACGAGCGGATTGGGATGAACCCGGCCCCAGCCCCGCCAGGCGAGGTCGAGGGCCAGCCGCATCCCCTCCCGCTCGTCCACGCCTCTAGAGCCCCACGGTCAGCCCCGCCGCCGCGAAGAACCGTCCCGCGGAAGGATCGAAGTCGGCGAAGGTGGTGACGAGGTGCGGGTCCTTGCCCAGCTGATAGCCCGCCTCCGTCATCAGCTTGAAGTGCTTGAAATCGAGCCCCGCGTTCGCGAACCCCATCGTGCGCGAGCTGCTGACGGCGAGATCCATCGAGGGCTCGGGGATGCCGGTCACCGGGTTCCGGAACTGCACCGTCGCGTCACTACTGTAGCGGTCCCAGCCGAGGCCACCTGCCAGGTTCAGCACCGCAAACCGTTTCCCGACGGTGAACCGGAGGTTGGTGGCGTCGAGCCCGGTGGCGTAAGTGAGGTTGTCGCCGTTACCGAGATCGCCGTAGCGCACCTGAGGAATGTTCCGCCGCATGACGCTCACCGCGACGCCCGGCGTGAGCGCTGTTTCGCGCAAGATACCGACGCGCGCGCCGTAGCCCAGACCGAGGGCCACGCTCCCGATCCGCCGCGCGGACGGCTCGACGCTGAAGTTGGCGATCTGCGTCGTCGGCAGCAGCTGGGCCGAGCCGAGAAGGTCGAGCGACAGAAGTCCGCCGCGCATCCCGCCGAACACGCCCATCGCTCCCTCCACGATGGGGGACGGGAAGAAGAGCTGATCTCCCACGGGGACCGTGGTCGTGGTGCCATCGTAGGCCAGATCGGGAAGCACGACGTGAGTGGCGTTCACCCGGGTCGAGAGGTAGAAGTGACCGAACCCTCCCAGCGGGGTCGTAGCGCCGAGCACGGGGCTGCCACCGCTCGTCAGCAACCCGAGGACCGGATCGAACGCCTGGGTGCCGTCGACTACGGCGTTGCAGATGTTGAAAGGGCGGGTCTGGCCTGCATAGGGCTGGCACTCGGAGTTCTGTGCCGCCAGCGGGCCGGCCGCGAGGAGCGAGAGAACGAGGACCGGACGGGCGATGCGCATGCGGAGCTCCAGGGCTACTGGGCGAACCGCACGGCACGCGATCCCCGGCGGACATCACCCATGATCCAGGTGGCGACCCCGTCCGCCTTGGCCGCGGCCTGAGCCGCCGGCACCGCGTCCGGGGGCAGCACGGCGATAAGACCGACGCCGAGGTTGAAGACGTCCCGCATCTCCTCGACGCCGACCCGCCCCGCCTGCTGCAGGAAGCGAAAGAGCGGCGGAAGAGTCCACGTCGATGGATCCACCGTCGCCTCGCTGCCAGGGGGCAATATCCGGACCAGGTTGCCGCCGATGCCTCCACCCGTAATGTGCGCCAGGCCATGAACTTGGGAGAGCACCGGAGTCACGCTCCGCAGGTAGCTCCGGTGAATCGCGAGAAGTGCCTCGGCGGTGGTCTGGCCGGTGTCGCCAAGGGTATCGTCGAGGCCCAGGCGCAGCTGGTCAAAAACGATGCGACGAGCCAGCGAGTAACCGTTCGTGTGCAGACCGGTCGAGGCGTAGCCCAGAAGCACGTCGCCCGGAGTGATCCGGTCGCCGTGCAGCGCCTCGTCGGCCTCCACGACCCCGACGATCGCGCCGGCGAGATCGAACGTTCCCGTCCGGTAGAGCCCGGGCATCTGAGCCGTCTCGCCGCCGGCGAGCGCCATCCCGTGCGCACGGCAGGCACGCGCGATGCCCTCAACGATGGCCGCCGTCTGCTCAACCGTGAGCCCGGCGCCGGCCACGTAGTCCATGAAAGCAATCGGCTTCGCGGCGTGGACCAGGATGTCGTTTACGCTGTGATTGACGAGATCCTCGCCGACGGTGTCGAGGCGGCCCGCCTGGATGGCCACCAGCACCTTCGTACCGACGCCGTCGGTGCTGAGCACCAGAACCGGATCCCGCATTCCGGGTGGGATGCGGATCATGCCGCCGAAGGCCCCGATCTCCCCCACGGAGAGCGCGGTCCGCGTGCCGGCCACGAGCCGCCCGATGCGCTCCTTGGCCGCCTCGGCGCCGGCGAGATCCACGCCGGCGGCCGCGTACTGCCCGCCGCTCTTGCCCTCCGTCACGGCACCAGCTCGGCAAGTGCTACGTGGGTGAGGTCGCGGAAGGTGCGCACTCGGCGCTGCACATCGATCAGCGTCACACCCTCGAATCCGCGGATCCCGAAATGGGAGACGGCGTACGACCCCATGGCGGCGCCATACACCATGGCGCTCCGAAGGCTGTCGTCGCTGAGCCCGCTGGTCCGCGCGAGGTAGCCCATGAAGCCGCCCGCGAACGCGTCGCCCGCGCCGGTGGGATCAAACACCTCCTCGAGCGGGAACGCCGGAGCATAGAAGGTGCGGCCGGCCTCCATTAGCAACGCGCCGAACTCGCCCTGCTTCACGACGAGCCGCTTGGGGCCATGCGCCAGAATCCAGCGGCCGGCCCGGTGAATGTTCCAGTCTCCCGACAGCTCCCGCGCCTCGCTGTCGTTCACCATCAGCAGGTCGACGCGCTCGAGCAAGGTCATCAGCGCGTCCTTCTTGCTCTGGATCCAGTAGTTCATCGTGTCGCAGACGACGAACTTCGGCTGCGCGATCTGCTCCAGCACGCCGAGCTGGAGCTCGGGATCGATGTTGCCGAGGAAGAGGTACTCGGCCGACCGGAACGACGCAGGAAGCTTTGGATGGAAGTCCGCGAACACGCCCAGCCGCGTCTCGAGCGTCTCCCGGCTCTGGAGATCGTAGGAGTACTTGCCCTTCCAACGGAAGCTCTCGCCGTCCGCTCGCTCCACACCGGACCAGTCGATGCCGCGCGAAGCGAGAGCCTCGATCTGCGCCCAGGGATAGTCGCGGCCCACCACGCCGACGACCTTGACCGGATGCAGCAGCGAGCCGGCGACGCTGAAGTAGACGGCCGACCCGCCCAGCACGTCCGCGGTCGCGCCAAAGGGCGTGAACACCGAGTCCAGCGCGATGCTGCCGACGACGAGCAGGCTCATCAGGTCACATCCGATCGGGAGCGGTGATGCCGAGGATCGCGAGGCCGTTGGCGAGCACGGTCCGGGCGGCGCGGGCGAGGAGCAGCCGGGCCTGCTCCGTGGCCGCCCCCTCCGGCGCGCCGACGGCTCGCGTATGGTGATACCACCCGTGCACGGCCGTCGCCAGCTGCTGGAGATAGCTCGTGACGCGGTGCGGCTCGCGCTCGCGGGCGGCGCGATCCACCACCTCGGGGAAGAGACCGAGCTTCTTGAGCAGCTCCTGGTCCTCGGGCGCCGGGAGGGCCGCCAGGTCGAGCGTCCCCGTCACCGCGTCGGGCGTCCGGCCGGCGGTCCGGAAAATTCCGCTGAGCCGGGCGTGCGCCATCTGGACGTAGAACACGGGGTTCTCGTCGGTCTGCCGCTTGGCGAGCTCGATGTCGAAGATGAGCGGGGAGTCGCCGGGCCGCATGAGGAAGAAGTATCGGGCGGCGTCCACGCCCACCTCGTCCACGAGGTCGCGCAACGTAATGAATTCGCCCGAACGCTTCGACATCTTCACTTCCTCGCCGCCCCGAACGACCTTCACGAGCTGGAGGATGGCGACGTCGAAGAAGTCGGGCGGCAGTCCCAACGCGGCGAGCACCGAGCGCATGCGGGGGACGTAGCCGTGGTGGTCGGCGCCCCATACGTCGATCGCGCGGTCGAAGCCCCGGTTGCGCTTGTCCACGTGGTAGGCGATGTCCGGCACGAGGTAGGTGAGCGACGCGTCGCTCTTGCGCAGGACGCGATCCTTGTCGTCGCCGAACTGGGTGGTACGGAGCCAGAGCGCACCGCCCTCCTCATAGGTGAGGCCCTTCTCGCCCAGCAGCACGAGTGCACCATCCACCAGCCCACGCTCGTAGAGCGACTGCTCCGAGGTGAAGACGTCGAAGTGGACGCCGAAGTCCGCCATGTCCCCGTCCTGCTCTTCCCGCTGCATCCGGATGGCGAACGCCCGGCACTGGCGGATGCCTTCCTCCGCCGGCAGATCGGCGAAATCCCGGCCCCGCTCACGCAGCACCTGCTCGGCTGCCTCCACCAGGTACAGACCGTGGTAGCCGCCCTCTGGAAACTCCGCCTCTCGCCCCAGCGCGTGCTGCACTCGCGCCCAGAGTGACAAGGCCAGCTTGTCGATCTGGACTCCCGCGTCGTTGATGTAGAACTCGCGGGTCACCGAATGGCCGGTGCACTGGAGCAGCGAGGCGAGCGCGTCGCCGTACGCCGCGCCACGCCCATGGCCAACGTGGAGCGGCCCCGTGGGATTGGCCGAGACGAACTCAACGTTGACCTTGAGGCCGACGCCGAACTCGCTTCGGCCGTAGCCGGGCCCCCGCTCGAGGATCTGCCGGACCACGAGTCCGAGCTGGTCTTCCGCCAGCCAGAAGTTGATGAAGCCGGGTCCGGCGATCTCGACCTTGGAGACCAGCGAGGCCGGGAGCCTGAGCTCCGCTCTCACTCGCTCGGCCATCTGCCGCGGCTTCGCCCGGTCGAGCTTGGCGAGCACCATGGCCAGGTTGGTGGCGAGGTCGCCGTGCCCCGCGTCGCGGGGACGCTCCAGCACGAAGGTGACGCCCGGGTGCCCCAGCTGCTCGGCCACCCGGACAAGCTCCGCCTTGATGGCCTCGCTCACTCGGGAGCCTTCTTGGCGGCCGGCTTGTCGGGCTTCGGCTTCGCCTCCGACGTGGCCTCGGTCTTCGCCTCGCTCTTCGGCGCCGGTTTCTCGCCCTCGGGAGTTTTCCTCGGTCCCTTGCCGTCCTTGCCGTAGTCGGTGATGTAGAAGCCGCTGCCCTTGAAGACCAGACCCGCGCCGCCCGAGATCTTGCGAGTCGCGGGCTTGCCACAAACCGGGCACTTGGCGCGCGGCTTGTCGGTCATCTTCTGGAACTTCTCGAACGCATGCCCCGAGGGGCATTCGTACTCGTACGTCGGCATGGCGAGGCGAGGTCCTAAGTGAAATCGGCAGACAAACTTAGCGGGGAATGGCAGAAAGGGGAACGGCCGTCACAGCTCCCGCAGCGCCTCCAGCTCGATCAGGTGCTCCCGGTCCTTGGGCCGGTTGGCGGCGCGCTTCGCGGCGATCAGCTGGGCCAGGCTCAGCACCCGCACCCGCCCCGACGGCAGGTCCACGGCCACCGTCGCCGGCAGCGCCTTGGCGTAGGTCCCCACGCCCTTCACGACGGCCATCAGGTCGAGCAATCCACGGTCGGTGGCGAGCGTCAGCACCTCCGCGCCCCGCAGCGTTTGCGCGTCCATGATGAACGCGAGACCGGGCTCGACCCCCCGCGGGTAGGCGTGCCAGTGAGCCAGGACCGCGGACAGCCTCTCGAGGTTGTCCAGGCCGGTGTCGAACAGAATGTCGAGATCGTCCGTCACCCGGCGCGACCCGTGCACCGTGGCAGCGACTCCCCCAACGATGATGAACCTGATCTCGGCGGCGTTGAGCCCGGCGACGAGGTCCAGCAGCGTCATCCCCCGCCCCGCCTCGACCGCAGTGCCGCGACCAACCGCTGGTTCGCGTCAAGCGCGGTCAATCGCTCGCAGGGTGAGTGCCGGAGCCCCGCCCTCAACGCGCCGAGATCCAGCCCGTGGCGCTCGGCGGCGCGAACGCCGCCGGCGCTCGGGGCCCGCGGCGGGCGCCCGGCCCCCCGAGGTGGGTCGTCCCGGAGACGCGCCAGGCGCAGGGCGAAATGGGTGACGTACCGGGGCACGTCGATCCGAAGGCCCGTGATCGCGGACGGATCGCGCCAGCGCACGGCCGCCGGCGGGCTGACCGCCAGGGCTTCGGCCGCGCGCGCGACCGCCGTCTTGAGCGGGAGCCCATGCTGCTCGAGCAGCCGGGCGAGGCCCAGGGTCCGGGCGAGGGCCTCGGTGTAGCGGAGCGGCCGGCCCAGAACGAGGAGGGCGTTCTGGCACCACTTGGGTGGAGCGCCGACGAGGGCGGCGAAGGCGGCCAAGGTCACGGTCAAAATATACCTAGCAACAAGGTATATTACCACACCAACACTAGCCTGCCGGCCGGAAGGTCCCCCACACCGCCCGGAGCCGGTCGCTGATCTCGCCCAGCGTCGCGCGGGCGCGCACCGCGTCGATGATCGGCGGCACCAGCGGCCCGGTCCCCGCTCCAGCCGCCGCCACGGCCCCGAGGGCCCGCTCCACCGCGCCGGCGTCGCGGCGGGCCCGCACCTCCGCCAGCCGCTCTCGCTGCCGCACCTCCAGCTCGGGGAAATTCGGAAGCTCGATCGCGGGTGGGGCCGATTCGTCGGTGAAGCGGTTCACCCCGACCACAGTGAGCGCACCCGATTCCTGCGCCTGCTGATGGGCGTACGCGCTCCGCGCGATGGCCTCCTGGAAGAACCCGCGCTCGATCGCTCGCGCCGCCCCGCCCAGACGGTCCACCTCTTCGACCAAGGCCCGCGCCTCCCGCTCGATCCGGTCGGTCAGGGCCTCCACGTACCAGCTCCCGGCCAGCGGATCGACCGCGCTCGCGAGCCCGGTCTCATAGCCCAGCACCTGCTGGGTCCGGAGCGCCAGGGTGGCGGAGTCTTCGGTCGGGAGCGCCAGCGCCTCGTCGAACCCGTTGGTGTGGAGCGACTGCGTGCCGCCCAGCACCGCGGCCAGCGCCTGATAGGCGACGCGCACGATGTTGTTCATCGGCTGCTGCGCCTGCAGCGTGACGCCGCCGGTCTGCGTGTGGAACCGGAGGCGGGCGGTGGCGTCGTCGGCCCCGAACCGTTCGCGTACCAGCCGCGCCCAGAGCCTCCGTGCAGCCCGGAACTTCGCGGCCTCCTCGAACAGATCGTTGTGGCTCGCGAAGAAGAACGAGAGCCTGGGACCGAACGCGTTCACCTCGAGTCCCGCGGCCACCGCCACCGACACATACTCCAGCGCGTTCGCGAGGGTGAAGCCGACCTCCTGCACGGCCGTCGCCCCGGCCTCCCGCATGTGATATCCGCTGATGGAGATCGGGTTGAAGCTCATGTCCTCCCGGGCCACGAAGCCGAAGATGTCGGCGGCGAGACGGAGCGACGGACCGGCTGGATAGATGTAGGTGCCGCGGGCCACGTACTCCTTCAGCACGTCGTTCTGCACGGTGCCGGTGAGCCTGGTGCGGGGAACGCCCTGCTCCTCGCCGACGACCACGTACATGGCGAGCAGTATCGCGGCGGTGGCGTTGATGGTCATCGAGGTCGAGACTCGATCGAGCGGAATGCCGCGGAAGAGAGCGGCGAGATCATCGACCGTATCGATCGCCACGCCGACCCGGCCCACCTCGCCCTGGGCGTAAGGATTGTCGGAGTCGTAGCCCATCTGGGTGGGCAGGTCGAACGCCACCGAGAGTCCCGTCTGTCCGGCCGCAAGCAGCTTCCGGAACCGCTCGTTGGTCTCCTCGGCGGTGCCGAAGCCGGCGTACTGGCGCATGGTCCAGAGCCGGCTGGTGTACATGTCGGGATAGACGCCGCGGGTGAACGGGAACGCGCCCGGCTTCCCCAGGTCGCGGTCCGGGTCCCCGGTCCAGTCGCCGGGGCCGTAGACCTTGGTCACAGCGCCGGCGTCGAGACCGGCGCGGAGGGGCGGCCCGCAGCGCGGCGGACGGTGTCGGCCACGAAACCGACGTCCTCGCGCGAGCCGATGATCAGCGGAGTGCGCTGGTGCAGGGACTCCGGTACGATGTCGAGGATGCGGTTGAGGCCGTCGGTGGCGGAGCCTTGCGCCTGCTCGGCGATGAACGCCATGGGGCTCGCCTCGTAGAGCAAGCGCAGCTTGCCCCGCGAGTTCTTGGTGTCGCCGGGGTAGAGGAAGATGCCGCCCGCGATGAGGTTCCGGTGGAAGTCCGCGACCAGCGAGCCGGCATAGCGGGAGTTCTTGGGCGTCACGACGTCGGGCATGTCACCCTTGAGCGCGCGGACGGCGGTCTGGATTCCCTTGTCCCAGCGGCCGAAGTTCGATTCGTTGACGCTGTAATAGGGGCCGACCCGCGGCGTGATGATCCGCTCGTGGGACAGCAGGAACTCACCGATCGTGGGATCGAGGGTGAATCCGTGCGCCCCCTGCCCCGTGGTGTACACCAGCATGGTGCTCGAGCCGTACATGACGTACCCGGCGGCGACCTGGCGGCAGCCCGGCTGGAGCACGTCGCGAGCGGTCCCGCGGCCCTCGAGGCTCACTCTGCGGTAGATGCTGAAGATCGTGCCGACAGCGGCGTTGACGTCGATGTTGGAGGAGCCGTCCAGCGGGTCGAAGAGGACTGCGTACTTACCGGCGGGATATTCGGGGGGGATGGGGATGATGTCTTCGTCTTCCTCGGAGCCCATCACGCACACCCGGCCGGTGTGCTTCAGGCAGTTCTTGATGGTCTCGTTGGCGAAGACGTCGAGCTTCTGCTGCTCTTCGCCCTGAACGTTCCATGACCCCACGCTCCCCAGAATGTTCACCAGACCGGCCCGCCGGATGGCGGCGGCGATGATCTTGGTGGCGAGTGCGACGTCGTAGAGCAGGTTCGAGAGCTCGCCCGTGGCCTCCGGGTACTTGCTCTCCTGGTCGAGGATGAAAGTCTCGATGGTCGTGACGGACGAGTTGTGTAGCACGGAGCCCCCGTTCACCGTTTGCCGTTCACTGTTCACGCAGTCGGTAGGTCGCGGCCTTTTCCTCGCTGCGCACCGTCATCGTGGTTCCGTCGGTCGTCACGTGGATCGCGCCGTCCTGGTCGGTGCGCCGCAGGTCGGCGCCGTGTGCGCGGAGACGTGCCAGCGTCTCCGGCGCCGGGTGTCCGTACTTGTTGCGCCCGACCGAGATGACCGCCACCCGCGGCTCGAGCTCGGCGAGCCAGCCGTCGCCGGTGGATCCGCGGCTTCCATGGTGCCCCACCTTGAGCAGCGCCACCCGCCCCACGCGCCCCCTGAGCCACGCCTCGGCGGGGAAGCCGGCGTCACCGGGAAACAGACCCCGGAACGCGCCGTACTCCACCAGGAGCACGAGCGAGTCCTCGTTCAGGTCCTCACCCAGGCCCGGCCACTCCGGATCCGGGTGCAGCAGCGTGAAGGAGACGCCGTCCAGGACGAACCGCTCACCCGGGCGACCGGGATGCCACGGGACGCCTTCGGCGGCCACTTCATCGAGAAAGCGATAGTAGGCGGGGTCCGCGAACGGCCGGCCCGGCTCGACGACGAGCCCGGTGCGGAACCGATCGAGCACGGCGGTCGCGCCGCCGACGTGGTCGGCGTGGGCGTGGGATAGGATCAGCGCCGAGATCGCCGGCGCGCCCCGCCGCGCGAGGAAGGGGACGACCACACGCTGCCCCGCATCCCGCTGGTCCGTTCTCGGCCCGGCGTCGATGACCACGAAGCGGCCGTGGGGTGTGCGGAGCACGGCACCGTCCCCCTGCCCCACATCGAGAAAATCTAACGCGAGGTCGGCGGGGCCGTCAGTCGCCCTGCCGAGCCCCGAAGCAAGCGGCAGCCACAGCGCGACCACCCCGGCCCAAGCCCACCGCCGCGCCCCCTCGGCGAGAGTGGTCCCGCCCCGCATGCCCCAAAGCAGGACGCCGAGTGCCGCGACCCAGGGGAGGGCCGACACTGGAGTCGCCTCGGTGACGACATGGCCCCCCGGCAGCGCGGCACCCGCCACGGCGAGCAGCTCCAGCGCGTGCAGCGCCAACCCCGCCCCAGCGGCGAGCGCTTGAGCCAGGCCGGTCCAGACCGGAAGGAGCAGCAGGCTCGCGAACACACCGGGCACGGCCAGGGCCGCGATGGGAATCGCCGCGAAGTTGAGTCCGATGCCCACGAGCGCCACGGTTCCGAGGGCCGCCGCCGTCAGCGGCGCGGTCGCCATCGTGGCACCGACCGACGAGCCGAGGCACCGCCACCAGAGCGAGGGGCCGAGGGCGCGGTCGCTCCAGCGGGTGCAGGTCGTGGCGCCCCAGAGGGCGGCCGCCGACAGCCACGCGCCGAGATCCGTGATCGCCCACGGGTCCACGAGCAGCACGACCAGACAGGTGCAGGCGAGCAACGGGTCGGCCCGCACGTTCCTCTGCCGGGCGCGGCACCAGGCCAACGCCCCCGCGAGCGCGGCGGCCCGGGTGGCCGGCGGTGGCCAGCCCAGTAGCGCCACGTAGCCCGCGGCGACAAGTGCGGCGAGAACCAGGGCGCGCACCGGTGAGAGCCGGAGAAGCCGCCCGGCCAGCACCACCCACGCGACGATGAGTCCGACGTGAAAGCCGGAGATCGACAGAAGATGGACAAGGCCCGAGTGCGCGAAGGCGTCTCGGAGGCGGGGGTCGAGGTCGGCGCGCCGACCGACGATGAGCGCTTCGACGATCGGCGCACGCGCGCCGTACAGCCGCTCGATGCCGGCTGCGACGGCAGTGCGGAGACGCTCGCCAGATCCGGGCTCGGTCTCGAGCCGGTGGATCGCGGTCACCAGGAGCATCCCGGCCGCCCGTCCGGTCCACACCGGCCGCGGCACCCAGCGCGCGTCGATGTCCGCGTCCGCCCCCGCGTCGGCCGGTTGGCCCGCGGGCCAGCGGGCAGAGATCTCGCCGGTGCACCTGCCCCGAAGGGGAACTGCCTGCACCGGGCCACCCTCGCGGGCTACAGGCTCCCGCAGCCGCACCGTCAGGCGGAACGGACCTTCGGGAAGCCGGGCGGCGCATGCCGTTCCGTCCCGCGCCCGGGCAATGGTGCCGTGGAGCGCCCCCAGCAGCGCGGTGGCGGCGTAGAGCGGAGCGAGCCCCGGACTCGCCAGCAACGCGCCGGCCAGACCCGCCAGTGCGGCAACGCCGAGGAGCAGGCCAATGCCGAGCGGGGCCTGAAAATGCGAGAGGCCGGTCGCGAGACCGGCCCCGAATGCGGTGGCGAACAGGATGGGTGGTCGCGCGCTCACACCCGCCGGTGCGCGCCGCGCGCCTCACACCTCGGCGCGAGAGACACCTTCCGGAAGCCCTCCATCATGGCCACGTCCATCGGTGCGCGGCTCTGCTCCTTCTCGAGGTTGACCTCGGTGACCACGGAGCCCTCGAGCGTGGCGACGTATCGAGGGGGAGTGCGGTTCAGGGTGAACACGAGAACGTCCTCCCGACAGACGTTGCACCCGCAGAAATCCGGGAAATGGCGTCGGAGGCTGTCGTAGGCCTGAAGCACATGGTCTTCCGCGAGGTTCCGGATCATAGGACGGCGAGCTCCCGCGCCAGAACGCGGCCGGTGAAGGTGGACCCAGTAGTACCGGTGAGCTGAACCTGGTGATACTCGCCCACGGCCGACTCGGAAAGGTCGAGCAGAACCAGCAGGTTCCCGCGAGTGCGCGCCAGCATCAGCCCGCCGCGCTTGGCGGGCCGTTCCACCAGCGCTTCGTGCGTCTCGCCCACGCGCGCAAGGTTCTTCCGGCGCGCGTTGGCGCGGACGACCTCGACCAGGCGGGCCAGCCGCTGGGCCGCGACGTCCTCCGGCACGTGGTCCTTGAGCCGTGCGGCGGGCGTGGCCTCCCGAACCGAATAGCGGAACGTGTACGCGTCGTCAAAATCGGCCTCGGTGAACAGGCTCAGCGTCTCCGAGAAGTCGGATTCGGTCTCCCCGGGAAAGCCCACGATGATGTCGGTGGTGAAGGTGACGCCCGGCACCGCGGCCCGGAGCGCCCCGAGGACTTCCAGGTACCGCTGCCGCGTATACCGGCGCAGCATCCGCCGGAGCACCACGTTCGACCCGCTCTGTACCGGCAGATGTACATGCTCGCACACTGCGGGCGTGGCGGCGATCGCCTCGATGACGCGCTCGGTGAAGTCCGTGGGGTAGGGACTGGTGAAGCGGAGACGCCGCACGCCCACCACACCGCCCACGGCGCGGAGCAGGTCGGCGAAGTCGTGCGTGCCGTCGTGGTAGCTGTTCACCGTCTGGCCAAGAAGCGTGACCTCGGTGACGCCCTGCTCCGCCAGCGCGCGAACCTCGCGCACTACGTCCTCGAGGCTACGGCTCCGTTCGGGACCACGCGTGTACGGAACGATGCAGAAGGTGCACTTGTAATCGCACCCCCGTTGCACGGTGACGAAGGCGGTGGGGCCCTCATCTCGGCTCGACGGGACGTCCTCGTAGTGCTCCCACGAGCGGAATTCGGTGTCGGTCACCCGGTGACCGCCGGCCGCGAGGTTCAGGAGATCGGGGAGATTGCGATAGGCGTCGGGCCCAACGACCAGATCCACATGATTCCAGTCGTCGAGCAGGCTCGGCCCGAGCCGTTGGGCCATGCATCCCACCACGCCCAGCACGCCGCCCGGCCGCCGGTACCGTTGCAGCTCCCCTACCCGCCCGACCACCCGCTGCTCCGCGTTGTCCCGGACCGCGCAGG
>JBGPPG010000045.1:0-22627 GCA_041488455.1 Gemmatimonadota bacterium | reverse complement strand
CGGCGGGACGCTCATCTCGCCCCGGGTAGCCCCGTTCGTCTTCGGACTCGGCCTCCTCGAGGCGGTGCCCGAACAGGATATCGCGGAGATGGCCTACCAGAACAGCCGGAACCGCGGCCGATCCCCGGTGTCCGGCCGCCCGAACTACGTCTACGACGAAGTCCGGCATCGGACAGTGCTCGGCCGGTTCGGCTGGAAGGCGAATACCCCGAACCTCTTCCAGCAGACCGCGGCGGCGTACAACGGCGATATGGGCGTCACGTCGTCGCTCTTCCCGGCCGAGGCGTGCGAGGGGGAGTACCCGCAGTGCAGGCCGCACAGGCCGGAGGTGGCGGACCAGACGGTCGGGGACGTGACGTTCTACGTCCGCACGCTGGGCGTACCCGCGCGGCGGAGCCTGGACGACCCGAAGGCGAAGCAGGGCGAGCACCTGTTCTACGTGGTCGGCTGCAACGGCTGCCACGTATCGACGCTCCGCACCGGGGTGCTGCCGGGCGTGCCGGAGGTTTCCAACCAGGTGATCCATCCGTACACCGATCTGCTGCTGCACGACATGGGCGCCGGGCTCGCGGACGGGCGGCCGGACTTCAAGGCCTCGGGCAGGGAGTGGCGGACGCCGCCGCTTTGGGGTATCGGCTTGGTGCAGACGGTGAACGACCACACGAACTTCCTGCACGACGGGCGGGCGCGGTCGCTCCTCGAGGCCGTGCTGTGGCACGGCGGTGAGGCGGAGACGGCGCGGGAACGGGTCAAGCGGCTGTCGGCCCAGGAGCGCGACGCGCTGGTGACGTTCCTTCAGTCGCTCTAAAGAGGGTGTATCGCCGGCCCGTCCGGGTGTGACGGAGTCTGAACCTCGCCGTCGGCCTCGGTTGCGGCGTCGCCTTCCAACTCCCGTTTGAGCCGGGCCAAACGGTTCACCGCGCCCACGGCGTAGCGGCTGATCCACCGATCGGCCAGCTCCTGGATGGGCAGGGGATTGAGGTAGTTCCAGCGGTGCCGACCTGATCGTTTCACGATGATCAGGTCGGCCCGCTCGAGCACGTCCAGATGCTGCATCACGGTACAGCGATCCAGGTGCTTGAAGTGGTTGCACAGGTCGCCCGTGGTCCGGCCGCGGTCTTTCATCAGGTCCAGCATCCGGCGCCGGCGGGCGTCGCCCAGCGCCTTGAAGATTGCGTCGTGAGCCTGGTCTCTTGACATGTTATAAAAGCATAACATATTAACCCCCCAAACCCAAGCCGGGCAGGGGACCATGGAGCTCAAATTTCAGGTGCAGGCGAAGCGGCCCCCTGGACGAGGGGACCACCGTGACCTGGGAATTCGCGGACTGCCCGGGAGGGTTCCCGGTGCAGGTGAAGAAGCTGGTTCGCAACCGACTGATCGTACTCGAGTGGCAGGCGATGGACGGCGGCTACAACACCCACGTAGAGATGACCTTCGAGGCGCTCGACGCGGGCTCCACGCTCGTCCGCATTGCGGAGTGCGGCTGGCGGGAAACCCAGAAGGGCCTGGACGCCTCGTACAACAACTGTCAGGGCTGGATGCAGATGGCCTGCTGGCTGAAGGTCTATCTCGAGAGCGGGACCAACCTGCGGGAGTTCTTCTTTTAGGGGCTGGCGGCGCCTCCGTGTCTCAGTGCCTCTGTGGTGAATCTGTGCCTCTGTGCGGCAGCCGCACCACCTCGGTCCGCACGAGCAGCGCCCCCAGCAGGATGAGCAGCACGGCGCCCGCCGCCGGGATCGGTCCCCCCACCGCCAGCAGGCACAAGGGCGCCAATACCCCTGCCCCTACGACGAGAAAGGCGAGCCGGCCGAGCGTCGTGCGGTCGTAGGCGCGGGCGAGCGTCGCGCGGACATCCCAGGTCACCAGACCCAGCGAGGCCGCGTTGAGAATGAGCAGCGGCACCAGTGCGGCACGCAGCGCCACCGCCGCTCCCTGCTGTCCCGTCACGAGCGCGAGGATCAGCAGCTGCGCCGCGCCAAGCATTACTGCAGAGCTGGCGAGGTAGCCGCCCAGCCAGCGCGCGTCCTTCCAACCCGGTTGCGCGGTGGTGCTGAACAGGACGCCCTTGTACACGGCGGTGCCCAGGGCCGGGACGAGCCCAACGATCATCGCCGGCCGGCGCGCCCATTCGAGGGCGGTCCCGGCGCCGGGCAGGACGCCCAGCATCGCGAGGACGCTCAGCATGGCCAGGACCGTGAGCGGCAGCGCGTATACGGTGAGACACCACGTCCCGAGCGACATGGGTGAGGTGGGCTTGAACACCCGCAGCATGTGATGGAATCGGAGCGGGTCGCCGAGGTCGAGCACGAGGCAGACCAGGTCGGCGAGCAGGATTACGAGCGCCACCGGGTAGGCCGCCCTCGCGACCTCCGCGAACACTCGCGGCGCCACCAACTCGGCGAGCGCCGCGACCAGGAACAGGCCCGCCGACAGGTTGTTGAAGAGCGTGTCCCACGCCACGAGCCCGTGCCAGTTCGGCGCCTTGGTGACGGGCCGGCCGGCGTAGCCGGTATCGGTCGCGGGACGTGCCGAGTCGGCGCGCACGTCAGCGACCCAGCAGCAACAGCACCGGGAGTAGGACGGCTATCGCCGCGAGCCCACAGGCAACCGCGCGGAGGTAGTCGCCCTTCATCTGCAGCCAGGGGTTGAAGGGGGAGTCCGGGAGGCCGTATACCGAGGGGCGATCGATCAGCAGGTAGAAGGAATGCAGCTCGGAGTACGTTGCGCTCGGCGCGTCGCCGTACAGGTACGCGCCGGGAACGCCTCGCTCGTGCAGCTGCTCCACCCGCTTCTGGGCGCGCTCGCGGAGCTCGTCTATCGGACCGAACTGGATGGACTGGGTGGGGCAAGCCTTGGCGCACGCCGGAACCAGCCCGTCGCGCTGGCGGTCGTAGCAGAGCGTGCACTTGTGGGCGTGGCCGTCGAACGCGCTCCGGGTGATGACTCCGAAGGGACAGGCGGCGACGCAGTAGGCGCAGCCGTTGCAGATGTCGGGCTGGATATAGACGTTGTCGAACTCGGTGTGGATGAGGGCGCCCGTGGGACACGCCTGCTGGCAGGGCGCGGTGACGCAGTGCTTGCAGACGTCGCTCATCATGAGCCAGCGGCCTGGATCGAGCAGGTCGGGCCCCGGTCCGCCCAGCGCCGGCGCGCCGTCCACCGGGAACTGCTCGATGAACTTCACGTGCCGCCACGAGGTGGCCGACAGCTCGCCGGTGTTGTCGTAGCTGTCGCCGATCCACGCGAAGCCGTCCGCGGGGAGCTGGTTCCACTGCTTGCACGCGACCTCGCACGCCTTGCACCCGATGCAGACGGTCGTGTCGGTGTAGAAGCCGGTCGCGGGCTCGGCCTCGGGCGGAGCACCGCGGTGGAACGGCTCGACGAGGCGATCGAGCAGCCCCGGCAAAGGACCGCGGGGCGGATCGCTGCCGGGCGCCAGCGCCGCCAATTCCTTTTCCCTAGCCACCATCGCCGAATCTCCCTTCCGGCTGGGCGGCTACCGGCGTGTCGGGGACGGGATCGTGCGTCGGCCAGGGCGCCGGGCTCTTGGTGGGCGTCAGGGCGGGCCCGTCGAGCCGCCCGGCGCCGACCTGGCAGGCGAACGCCTTGCACTCGTGCATGCTGACGTTGGGGTCGGCCACGATCGAGGTGAGATCATTGGCGTTCGCGCCCACGACTTCTCCGGCGAAGGCCCAGTGGAACGGCAGGCCGATCTGGTGCACGATCCGCCCCTCCACCACGAGCGGCCGAAGCCGGCGCGTCACCATCGCGCGGGCCTCGATCGTAGTCCGGGCCGAGCGCACCGTCATCCACCCCCCGTGGGTGATCCCGTGCTCCGCGGCCAGCTCCGGACTCAGCTCGACGAACATCTCGGGCATCAATTCGTTGAGCCAGCTGTTGAAGCGGCTCATTGGCCCGCTCAGGTAGTGCTCCGTGAGTCGGAACGTCGTGGCCACCACCGGATATTCCGCGGTGGGCGCGTGGGCCAGGCGGTTGAGCGGTCCCTCGAATGTCCGCACGGTCGGGTTACAGGTCTGCCGGGGGTAGAGCAGGTTCCCCACCGGCGACTCGACCGGCTCGTAGTGAGCCGGCAGGGGCCCGTCCCGCACCGAGCCGGGCGCGTAGAGCCAGCCGACACCGTCGGGCTTCATAATGAACGGCTGCGTGCCCGCGATCGCCTCCATTCCCTCCGCGCCCGGCGGCGGCTGGAAGTCGGGCGGTTTGGTCAGGTCGAAGTCCGGCTCGTCCAGGCCCACCCAGCGGGCCTGCTCCTTGTCCCACCAGACGAGCTTCTTGCGCTCGGACCACGGCCGGCCCTCCGGGTCCGCCGAGGCGCGGTTGTACAGGATCCGCCGGTTGTCCGGCCACGCGAAGCCCCACTCGGGATCGAGCGGGTGGCCGGTGCGCTTGCGCTCGCGCGCGCGGTTCCGCCCCGGCTCGGGAAAGACGCCGCTGTAGATCCAGCAGCCGCAGGCGGTCGTCCCGTCGTCCTTGAGCTCGGAGAATCCCGTCACCAACCGGGGCCGGCCGGTACGCGGGTCAATCTCGTCCAGCCGGCAGCCGTTGATCTCCATCAGGACCTTCTCCAGGTCCGGCTCGCCCTCGATCCGGCTCGGCCTGCCGTCGGGCAGGTGCGGGCGCTCGTCGAAGTCGTAGTCCCAGGTGAGCTGGAGCAGGGGCTGGTCCCGCGGGTCGGTCGAGCCGGCATACAACTGCTTGAGGCGCTTGCCGAGGTTGTAGAGGAACCAGGCGTCCGAGCGGCTGTCGCCGAGCGGGTCGATGGCCTTGTCGTGCCACTGGAGCATTCGCTGGGTGTTGGTGAGGCTGCCGTCCTTCTCGGGCGACGCGGCCGCCGGGATGAAGAACACCTCGGTCCCCACCTGATCGGGTGGCGGCCCGGTCGGATCGCTCTTCCAGAAGACCGCGCTCTCGATCTCGAACCAGTCGAGGACCACGAGCCAGTCGAGCTTGCGGAGTCCGGCGCGGTGCAGGCCGGCGTTGGGCCCGCCACCGGCGGGGTTCTGGCCGAACAGGAGGTAGCCCTTGACCTCCCCCTTGGCCATGCGATCGAAGTAGGGCAGCTGCGAGTAGTCAGCGTCCACGCGGGGGAGCCAGGAGAAGCAGAAGTCGTTCTCCCACGAGGCGGCCTCCCCGTACCACGCCTTGAGCAGGCTGACGATGAACTTGCGGAAGTTGGCCCAGTAGCCGGTCGCCAGCCCCTCGTTCGCGACGTAGGCGTCGAGGGTCTCGTGCAAGTCGTCGGCGCACGGCTGCGGCAGGTAGCCGGGCAGGACGTCGTACAGGGTCGCGAGGTCGGTCGAGCCCTGGATGGTGGAGTGACCCCGCATCGCCATGATGCCCCCGCCGGGCCGGCCCATGTTTCCCAGCAGGAGCTGGAGGATGCCGGCGGTGCGGATCATCTGTACGCCCGTGGTGTGCTGGGTCCACCCCAGTGCATAGACGATGGCGCTGGTGCGCTCTCGCCCGGAGTTGGCGCACAGGAGCTCCGCCACCCGCACCAGCTGCTCCGGCGAGCAGCCGCACACCTGGGATACGACCTCCGGGGTGTAGCGGGCGAAATGGCGCTTGAGAATCTGGAACACGCAGCGCGGATGCTCGAGCGTCGGGTCGGTGGCCGGGCCGCCCTCCACCACGGCGGTCATCTCTCCTCGAGGCCCCGAGTGGCAGGGAGCGCCCGCCTCGATGCTGTGGCCGTGCATGCCGAGCTGCTGCTTCACCATGTTGTACATCGGGGTGGCGCCGCTCCACTCGTCCCCGCCTTCCGGCGCCGCCGCGGTGGCGTAACCCCACCCGCCTTCCCGGGCGTCGTAGGTGCCGGTCTTCCGGTTCCCGTGATAGCCGCTGAACAGGCCCCCCAGGTCCTCGGTGTCCTTGAACCCCTCGTGCACGATGCTTGACGCATTGGTGTAGGGGAGCACGTACTCCCGGAACCAGCGATCGTGGGTCAGGACGTAGTTGACCAGGCCGCCGAGGAAGGCGACGTCGCTGCCGGCCCGGATGCCGACGTGGACGTCGCACAGGGCCGACGTGCGAGTGAAGCGCGGATCCACGTGGATGAGCGTGGCGCCGCGCTCCTTCGCCTTCATGGGCCAGCGGAAGCCCACGGGGTGGGCCTCGGCCATGTTGGAGCCCATGAACAGGACGCAGTCGCTGTGGGCCAGGTCCTGCTGGTAGTTGGTGGCCGCTCCGCGGCCGAACGAGGCGCCCAGACCGGGCACCGAGGCGCTATGTCATATTCGGGCCTGGTTCTCGACGGAGACGACCCCGAGCCCGCCGCAGAAGAGCTTCTTGATGAGGTAGTTCTCCTCGTTGTCGATCGTGGCCCCGCCGAGGGTGCCGATGGAGCGGACCGAGTTGAGCAGGCGCCCCGCTTCGTTCCGCACGGTGAGATCGGCGTCGCGCGCGGCCTTGACCCGGTGGGCGATCTGGTCGAGCGCCCAGTCGAGCGGCTTGGTCTCCCAGTGGTCGGAATAGGGGGCGCGGTACAGCACCTGGGTCACGCGGTGCGGGTTGACGGCCAGCTGAAACGCGTTGGCGCCCTTGGGGCAGAGGGTACCCTCGTTGATCGGGCTGTCGGGATTGCCCTCGATGTCTATGAGCTGCCCGCCCTTGGTGTAGATGAGCTGGCCGCAGCCCACGGCGCAGTAAGGGCAGAGGCCCTCAGTGACGGTGGCACCGCGGAGCCGCGACGTCTTCCGGACGGTCTGAGGGCTGAAGGGCTCTTGCGAGGGCTCTGAATGGGAAAGAAAGGGGAGATCGGTCATCGCGGGGTTCGTGATGGTCGAAAGGGGTGAACCACGGGCGGCACCGCGCGGAGTGCGCGGCGCCGCCCCCTCCACAATCATCCTGGCGCGGCTTACCGGGCTCCTGCCAGGGCCGGCGCCCGCGCTGCGTCGGTGGCACGCAGGAACGTCAGTAGGTCGGCGTTAATGGTGTCGGCCTCGGTCGTGGGCATGCCGTGCGGAAAGCCCTTGTAGGTCTTCAGCGTCCCATTCTTCAACAGCTTGGCCGACAACGGCCCGGCGGCGACGTAGGGAACGATCTGATCGTCTTCGCTATGCATCACGAGCACGGGCACGGTGATCTTCTTCAGGTCTTCGGTGAAGTCCGTCTGAGAGAAGGCGACGATGCCGTCATAATGCGCCTTTGCGCCTCCCATCATGCCCTGGCGCCACCAATTCCAGATCACGCCCTGAGAGGGTTTCGCACCCGGCCGGTTGTAACCATAGAACGGTCCAGCCGGCAGGTCGTAATAGAACTGGGCTCGGTTGGCGGCGAGCTGCGCCTGAAGCCCGTCAAACACGTCCTTGGGCAGCCCGCCCGGATTGGCCGCCGTCTTTAGCATCAGCGGCGGCACCGCGCTGATGATCACCGCTTTTGCCACCCGGCTTTCGCCGTGGCGCGCCAGGTAGTGCACCACTTCGCCGCCGCCGGTCGAGTGGCCGACATGCACTGCCCCCTTGAGGTCGAGATGTGCGGTTAGCGCCGCTAGGTCGTCGGCGTAATGATCCATGTCATGGCCGCCGCCGGGCTGGGTGGAGCGGCCATGGCCGCGCCGGTCGTGGGCTATGACGCGATAGCCCTGCTTGAGGAAGAACAGCATCTGCGTGTCCCAATCATCGGCCGACAGCGGCCAGCCGTGGCTGAACACGATGGGCTGACCTTTGCCCCAGTCTTTGTAGAAGATCTCAACGCCGTCTTTGGTTGTGATGGTAGGCATGTGGATCCCTGGAAGTTGGGTGGTGATGGAGTCGTCGTTCTAGTCGGGACCGGTCGGTCGGTGAACGTCGGCTGGAAGCGAGACCAAGAGAGTTAGCCCGCGGACGTAACAACGCAACCACCCTACCGTCTCGAACGCTCCCGCGCAGTGATCTCCCCGCGCCGGGTTCTTGAACGCTTGTTCGAGCGCCGCCGTTCGGGTCTCAGCGGCCGATGGCCGCCACGACATCTTCCATTTTGTGATCCAGCAGCGCGCCGAGCTCCGTCAGCTCCGGGCGCCCGAGCGCGGCGAGAAACGAGGATGGCCGGTCGTACGCGATCGAGGCTCCGTCGGGGCCGCCGTCCTCGTAGATCGACACGCGGAACGGAACGTAGAGGCTGGCGCGGACATCGACGGCTAGGATGCGCTGGGCGATAACCGGATTGCCGACCAGGTACAGCGAGCACCGTCTCGCCGTCCCCGCGAGCGACACCAGCGCCCCCTGATCCACGCGCAGGAAGATCATCAGCCCGTGCCGGCCGGCCAGGCCGTCGACTTCGCGCTCGACCTCGCTCCAGGAGGCGCGCCGCTCGACTAGGCGGGTGCCGGCTTCCGGAGCCCAGCGTCCCAGCTCCCGCTCGAACGCTTCGATCAGGGCAGGGTAGGCGAGACCGGTCGCGACGACCGATCGCTCGATGGGGGCGGCGGCCGTCACCGCCGCGAGCTTAGTTGCCATAGGGGAAGGTGCCCCGGGGAACGTCGGAGCGGCGCAGGTACGTGATGGTGTAGGGAAAGTCGCAGGTGACGGCGATGATCGTGGGCCCCTTCGCGATGGCGTAATGATGCGCGCCGGCCGGTGCCGTACCGGTGTCGCCCACCGCCAGCGCGATGGTTTTCTTTGGATCGAACTTGTCGCCCACCCCGATCAGCAGCGTCCCCTGCCTGACCTCGACGTGCTCGTCCCCGGGGTGGAAGTGCGGCATCATCCGGTAGCCGTCCGGCATGGAGAGGAGGATCGTATAGCGACCCGCCTTGGTGGGGTCGCCCGACACCACGGCGAGCATGGCGCCCGGAAGGAAGAAGGCGGGGGCGGGAAACCACTTGGGCTCCGCTGCGGGCGCCGGGCTCTGAGCCCGCGCTCCGGCGTTGACGACCAGCAAGGCCGCGGCAGCGGCAACGAGCGCGCGCATCATGGCACCGCGCCTTTCGCCGGGAGGATCATGTCGGTGACCACGCTTGGCCAGGAAGCGCTCCAGCTCCGGGGTGATGACCCGATCGTCCGCGGACACCAGGTACCACGACGGAATCGTCCGCCACGCCGCGCTCGGCGAGGGCGTTCCGAGGCTCGCGGCGGCAGGCGGCGCATGGAGGTCGGGGCCGTAATCTAACAAGGCAACCCGTCTGCGCGGCCTTCGTCAGTGCCGCGAGGCAGCGCTCGGCCGCTGGTCAGCGCCGGGCCCGGCGCGTATGCTACTGGAGCGTCCGGGCGGGCGCCCGCCATGAACCCAGTGACGCAGTTGCAGACCGCCCTCGCGGCGGTCTATCGGATCGAGCGGGAGATCGGGCGCGGTGGAATGGCCGCGGTCTATCTGGCTCGCGACCTTCGGCACGAGCGGCTGGTCGCCATCAAGGTGCTCGAGCCGCGCATCGCGCTGCTGCTGGGGCGCGACCGGTTCCTGCAGGAAATCCGGCTGGCCGCCAGGCTCCAGCATCCGCACATCGTGCCGGTGCACGACTCGGGCGCGTTCGAGCGCCCCCCGCCCGACGCCCCGGGGCTCTACTACGTGATGCCGTTTGTCGAGGGGGAGTCGCTCCGAGCGCGGCTTTCCCGGGAAGGGTCGCTGCCGGTGGGGGAAGCCGTCCGGCTGGCGGGCGAAGTGGCGGACGCGCTCGCCTGCGCGCACGCCCACGGCGTGCTGCACCGCGACATCAAGCCGGAGAACATACTCCTGTCGCAGGGGCACGCGCTCGTCACCGATTTCGGCATCGCGAAGGCGCTGCCGGTCCACGGTGAAGGCGCCGATGGGCCCGGGGGCATGACCGCGACCGGCCTCGTCCTCGGGACCGCCGCCTACATGAGCCCCGAGCAAGCGAGCGGGGCGCGCGACCTGGACGCGCGCACCGATCTCTATTCGCTCGGTTGCGTGGTGTATGAGATGCTGGCCGGCCGGCCGCCGTTCAGGGGCGCCACACCGCAGGCCACACTCGTCTCCCGGTTGACCACGGATCCCCCCGGCGTGCGCAGCCTCCGACCCGAGGTCCCGGTCGCGCTCGAGGCCGCTCTGGCCCGGGCGCTCGCGCGCGAGCCCGAGGCACGGTTCGCCAGCGCACCCGAGCTGGCCGGCGCGCTGGCCTCGGCGGCGGGCGACGACGGCAGTTCGCGTCGATCCGGCGACACCCAGATCATGCCCACCGGGTCTGCGCGAGCGCGGCATCGGGCCGCGGGGCTCGCCGCCATCGCGCTGCTGATCGGACTGATCGCGGTGTTCGCGCTGGGACGGCGACCGGGCGCGAAGTCTCCGGCTGAGCCGATCCCGGTCGCGGTACTCCCGTTCCGGACGCTGGGCGGCACCGGCCCGGCTCTTCCGCTCGCCGTGGGCATTCCGGACGCGATTATCAGCCGGCTCGCCGGCGTCGGCCAGCTCCGCCTTCGCCCAACCTCGGCGATCCTCCGCTACGCGGATCGGGACGTGGATCTGGGCGCGGTCGGCCGCGAGCTCGCCGTGGACTACCTCCTCACCGGAACGGTGCAGGACGCGGGTGACCGGCTTCGGATCAGCGTGCAGCTGGTGCGATCCCGCGACGGCGCCCCGCTCTGGGGCACCCACTACGATCTGCCGCGGCAGGACCTGCTCACGCTGCAGGACTCGATCGCCGCTCGAGTGAGCGAGGCGCTCGCGGTCAGGATGACATCGGCGGAACAGGAGCGGCTCTATCGCCGCTACACCCGGAACAGCGCCGCCTTCGAGGCGTTTCTCCGCGGCCGGGTGGAGCTAGCTCGGCTGACGGAGCCCGGCGCACGGGCGGCGGTCGCCGCGTTCGAGCAGGCGCTCGCGCTCGACGGCGACTATGCCCTGGCCCATGCCGGGCTCGCGATGGCGAGCGCGGACATGCACCTGCGCTTCGCGAAGGACGCCGAGGTCGCCGAGTGGGGCACCCGGGCCCGGCGTGAGGCGACCCGGGCACTCGCGCTCGATTCGACCGTGGCGGAGGCGCACCTGGCGCAGGCTGCGGTCTACCGCAAGACGGAGTTCGACTGGGACGCCACCATCCTTGAGAGCCGGCGCGCACTCGAGTTGAACCCGAGCCTCGACCTCCCTCACTATTTCATCGCCGCTGCCTACTACCACCTTGGTCTGCTCGATCGGGCCGGCGCCGAGGCGCGCGACGCCCTCCTGGCCGATCCGACCAATCACAACGAGCAGCTGCGAACCCGCGGCGTGGTGGCTCTTCTGGAGGGCGGGTACCGCGAGGCGATCGGCCTGTTCGAGCAGCAGCGACGGGAGAGCGGCAGCCCGATATCCGATTCCTACCTGAGCCAGGCCTATTGGTACTCGGGCGATACGGCTCGTGCCCGAGCCGTGGTGGACAGCCTGATCCGGTCGCCGGCGGCGCCGGCAGCCGCTCGCGGCCGCGCGATTCTCGCGAGCTTTCTGGCGGCCGCGGGCGACGGGAAGGCCGCGGCGTTGCTCGACACGCTCAAGTCGAGTCAGTACATGGACCATCACGTCGCGTACAGTATGGCAATCGCCTATGCGCAGCTTGGTCGCTTCGACGAGGCCCGCGAGTGGCTCCGCCGGAGCATCGAGACTGGGTTCGCGTGCTATCCCTGGTTCGAGCGCGACCCGCTGCTCGAGCCGCTCCGTCGGGATGCCGGCTCCCGCGCGCTGTTCGACGAGCTGAAGCGGAGGTGGGAGGCCGTGCGCCTGCGCTACGAGGGCTGACTCGACTATCGCTCCGCCCGCGCGTACTCCGACGGCTTGCTCGACATCCCCAGAATCTCCCGGGCCTGCGCCGGCGTCGCGATCTCGCGGTTCAGCTCCTGCGCAACCCGCACTGCGCGGTCCACCAGCTGCGCGTTGCTCTTGGCCTTCTCCCCGCGCCGGTAGTAGATGTTGTCCTCCAGGCCCACCCGCACGTGGCCTCCCATCAGCGTCGCCAGAGTCGTCATGGGCAACTGGAACTGCCCGATGCCCGAGCAGAGCCAGACCGCTCCCTCCGGGAAGTCGCGGAGCAGGTCCACGACGTGGTGGACCGTGGGGAAGCTCGAGGTCTGATAGCCCATGACGGTCTGGATCCAGTAGGGCCTCGCGATGAGATCCTGCTCGATCAGATCGCGGATCACCCACGCGCAGCCCGGATGATAGATCTCCAGCTCCGGCTTGACACCCCGCTTCTTCATCTCGGCGGCGTACCAGCTGATCTGCTTGTAGGTGAACGGCACGCAGTCGTCGTAGTCGATCGGGGGCCTGGGGTAGGGGAGCGGCGACTTGCGCTCGATGATCCGGAACTTGCTCATGTCCGGAGCCAGGTTGAGCGACGCTACCTCGGGATTCGCGTCCAGGCAGGCCAGCCGCTCCTCCATCGTCATCCCGAAGCCGCCGCCGGTCGTGTCGTTGATGATGATGTCGGGGCAGCGCTCCCGGATCTTCCGGTTGACGTCGAGCCACACATCGACCGTCCGGGCCGGAGCGGGGAGGTTCCGGGGATCGCGGGCATGCACGTGGACCATCGCGGCGCCGGCGTCGTAGGCCCGGCCCACGGAATCGGCGATCTCGTCCGCGGTCTCCGGGAGGGCGTCGTTGTACTCCTTGCCCTGGATGCCGCCGTTCACGGCGGCACAGATGATGAGCGGCGGCATGCCCTGGCGCACGCGCTCCATGTACGCGTACGAGTCGGCGTAGGGCCACGCGGACTGTGTCGAAGCCATCGTCTCCCTCCCGTCTATCCCGTTGGGTCGTCCTGCTTGAGCCGCCGGATCTTCCGCACCAGGCGATCCCGCCATGAACGGAGCCGCTCGCGCGGAGTGCCGCCGGTCATCGCATCCGTCGCCTGGCCCCAGCGCTCGATCTGCTCCGGGGTGAAGGCGGGCGTGGGCCCGAGGTCGCTCATCAGCTCGATGTACGCCTTGCCATAGCGCGCGAAGTATTCGCGCACGCCGCCGTCGGCGTTGGTGTTGCTCACGCCGAACGGGCCCATCAGCGCCCACCTGAGGCCGAGGCCGTCGCGGATGACCGCGTCGACGGCGTCCACGTCGGCCACCCCGATCTCGACCAGGTAGATCGCCTCCCGAACCAGCGCGGCCTGCATCCGGTTGAGCAGGAACCCGGGCGCATAGCGCTTCAACAGCACGGGCGTCTGGCCCACCTCGCGGAGAAACGCTGTCGTGCGGGAGACGACCTCGGGGTCGGTGGCCTTCCCTGGCAGGACCTCGACGACGGGCACCACGTGCGGCGGATTCACCGGGTGGGCAACAATGCAACGCGCCGCACCCGGGAGACCCGCCGCGATCTCAGTCATGTCCATGGCCGAGGTGCTGCTCGCCAGGATCGCGGCGGGGTCGGCCAGCCGATCCAGCTCGGCGAAGATGGCGCGCTTCTTCGCCAGCTCTTCCGGGCCGCTCTCCTGCACGTAGCCGGATCCCCGCAGCGCCTCCCCCAGCTCGGCGTGGCCGGAGACGCGCTCGACGCACGCGGCGGCACCGGCCGCGGTCTCGAAGCCGTCGACGACGTCCCGCTTCAGGTCGGTGGCCAGCAGCGCCAGGGCCTTCTTCACCTGGGCGGGGTCGCGGTCGTAGAGACGGGCGGCGCAGCCGGCCCGCGCGAACACCTGCGTCCAGCTCCGGCCGATGACGCCGGTGCCGACGACGGTCACAGTGGGTATGGGAGGGGTATTGTTCGGCATCAGTCACCTACGATCAGGCGTCGCCGCTCGTCCGCGCTCAACTCGTCTCGGCCGCGATGGGCGAAGGCCCAGAACAGCGAGCCCAGGGCGATCCACAGGCCGAGGAAGATCCACTCGAGCGGCATGCCGCCCCGCGCGTCGGCATAGGGCTGAAAGATGGAGAGTCCGAGGATACCTAGACAAATGACCACGGCGATGGCGGCCGTCCAGACGCCGCCGGGCACGGCGTAGGGGCGCGGGCGGTGGGGGTCCCGGCGGCGCATGCGGATCACGCCGAGCGAGGTGAGGAGGAAGGCGCCCGCGAGGCAGGTGGCACCCACGTTGACGATGGGGATGATCGCGCCGCGTCCGACGAACACCGCGCAGAGTCCGACGGCGCCGACGAACAGCACCGCCATGGCGGGCGAGCCGAAGACCGGGTGGATCGCGCCGAAGGCGGGATGGATGATCCGGGCGCGCCCGAGGGCGAAGAGCACCCGCGCCGCCGCAAAGAACACCGCGTTCCAGGTGGCGATCAGGCCCAGTAGCGCCGCCAGCAGCACCACTTTGGCAAGCAGTGGCGAGCGGAGCCCTACCTCGAACGCGCCCGCGGCGGGCAGGTCCATCTTGAGGAGGCTTTGCCACGGCATGGTCATGGATGACGAGAGGATGATCAGGCAGTAGAAGATCGTAGCCAGGCCGAGGGAGAGAATGATCATCCGGCCCACGGTGCGGAGCGGTGTGTCCGCGGCCCGCTCCTCCATGGCCTGGGGGATGACGTTGAAGCCGCCGAACCAGACGGGCGTGGTAATGAACACCGCCAGGACGCCTCGCCACCAGGGCCCGGCGCTCGGCTGGGCGAACAGCGGATGGAGGTTGGCGGCGCTGCCACCGACGATGCCGGCGACGATGAAGATCGCCGAAAAGCCGATCTTGCTGAAGGTGAGCAGCTTCTGGGCTCGGGCGGCAGACCTGGCGCCCCGATAGTTGAGCCAGGTGAAGAGGCCCATCCCGCCGACCCCCAGGAGCAGGCTGCCCAGCCGGACCGGCTCACCCCGGCTCACGTAGAGCGTGGGGCCTTCGATGCCTGGAAGAAGGGCGCCGAGCACCCAGCCCAGGGAGACGGCCTCGAACGCGGTGAAGGAGGTGTAGACCAGGGCGAGCGCCCAGCCGGTCGCGAAGCAGGCTCTGACGCCGAAGGTCTCGTAAGCGTAGGCCAGCTCGCCGCCGGAGACGGGCAGGAGGGTCGCGAGCTCGGCGTAGCAGAGGCCGACGATCGTCATCGCCAGGCCACCCAGGGCGAACGCGAGGATAGCTCCAAGGGGGCCGGCCTGTCCGAGCCAGGCCCCGAGAACAATGATCCAGCCGACACCGATGATGGTGCCGAAGCCGAGGGCGAAGAACTCGCTGCCGCTGATCGTCTTGGTAAGCCGGCGCGAGTCGCTCAGCGCGGTCTCCTCGGCGGCGGGGGGCTTCCCGGGCCGCGCGCCGCGCGCCGCCTGGCGTTGACCTCGGCGCGAGCGCGATCCTCCGCTTTTCTCGCCCGAATGGCCGCGATACGGGTCGCGAGCGGCACCTCGAAGCGCGCCTCCGGTGTCGCCTGATACTGGAAGTCGGGAATCGTCACGCGCGGCAGCCGCTTGCCGATCGCGCGCTCGATGCTGCGAAGCTCACCTTCCTCTTCCGGTGCCACGAACGTGAACGCCTCCCCCGTCGCCTCTGCCCGCCCGGTCCGCCCGATGCGGTGGATGTAGTCCTCCGGCACCACGGGGACGTCGAAGTTCACTACGTGGCCGAGCGCCTCCACGTCGATTCCCCGGGCGGCGATGTCCGTGGCCACGAGTACACGGTACTTGCCGGCCTTGAACCCGGCCAGCGCCGCGGTCCGCTGCGCCTGGGACCGGTTTCCATGGATCCGCTCGGCCTTGACGCCCGCCTTCATCAGATACTCCGCCAAGCGGTTGGCCCGGTGCTTGGTGCGGGTGAAGACCAGCGCCTCCTTCATCTCCCCTCGCCTGAGGAGCGCGACGAACAGCGCCGGCTTGAGGTCCTGCCGAACCGGGTAGACCGCCTGGGTGATCCCGACCGGCGGCGCCGCCTGGCGCTCCACCTGGATCAGCGCCGGATTGCGGAGGATCTCGCGGGTGAGCGTCACGATCGGTCCGGGCAGAGTCGCGCTGAAGCAGAACGTCTGCCGCTTGGTGGGCAGGTGCCGCAGCACGCGGCGGATGTCCGGCAGGAACCCCATGTCGAGCATCCGGTCGGCCTCGTCGAGCACCAGGTACTCCACGCCGGGCAGCGCCGCGTAGGGCCGCTTGAAGTGGTCGAGGAGACGGCCCGGCGTCGCAATCAGCACGTCCACCGCGCTCCGGAACGCGTGCTCCTGTGGCCCCATGCCGACACCGCCGAAGATCGCCGCCGCGGTGACCGGCGTGTGGATCGCGAGATCGTTCAGGTCCTGGAGAATCTGGGCGGCGAGCTCGCGGGTGGGCGCGATCACGAGGGCACGGGTGGTGCCCCGGCGCTCAGCGATCAGCTTGTGGAGGATAGGGAGCAGAAACGCCGCGGTCTTCCCGCTTCCGGTCATCGCGCAGGCGAGGATGTCGCGCCCGGCGAGCGCCGGGGGGATGGCCTCGGCCTGGATCGGCGTCGGCCGGGTGAATCCGAGCTCGCGAATGGCTTTGAGGAGAGGCGGATGCAGCTTCAAGGCAGCAAAGGGCACGCAGGGTCCTCAGGTGTCGGAACGGGGTGGCCGGCGCGGATCAGGCTGCGTAGTGCAGCACCGCGACGAAGTGGCACGCCGTGCCCGTCAGGACGAACACGTGCCACACGAAATGCGCGTACGGGAGCCGCTTGGCGGCGAAGAACCCCACACCGGCCGTATAGGCCAGACCTCCGCCGAGGAGCCAGAGCAGACCCGCCAGAGGCAGGTGCAGCGAAAGGGGGGGCAGCGCGAGGACGAAGAGCCAGCCCATGCCGAGATAGAGCAGCAGAGAGGCGGCGGGATACCGGACGCCGGCCACCGCCTTGAGAGCGATACCGACCGCGGCCAGGCCCCACGCGAGTCCGAGCAGCGCCCAGCCCCAGACCCCACGGAGCACACCCAGCGCAAAGGGCGTGTAGGTGCCGGCGATCAGCAGAAAGATCGCGCAGTGCTCCAGCACCTGCATTCCGCGCTTGACCCGGCCGTGCGGCAGAGCGTGATACACGGTGGAGGCGAGGTACAGGAGCACCATGGTCGCGGCGAAGATGCTCGCGCCGACCACGAACGGGGCCGGTCCGCGGCGGAAGGCGTGCGTGAGGAGGAAGGGGGTGGCGACGAGGGCCGCGAGCAGGCCGACGCCGTGGCTGATGCTGTTCGCGATTTCTTCCCCGAGCGACTGCCGCCGCTCGGGCACGGCCCGCGGTGCGCTCATCAGCAGTGTGTCAGCCTGCCGCGGCCTGCTCGATGGCGTTCAGCGCGTCCTTGACGGCCTCGGCCCGGGCCTTGATGGCGTCGTGAAACACCTTGCTCAGGGATCGATGAACGACGTACACGGGCTTCCCGGCGTACAGATCGGCCTGCTCCTGCACGACCCACCGATGCTTTCGGGCGTCGGCTCGATAGCCCTGGCTCACGCGATGGACAACCTGCTGCCGCTCGCCGGCGGAGGGCCAGAGGTCAGCGGACGTCTCCCGCAGGCGGTCGTCCAGTCGGCGGCGCAGCTCCAGTTTCGTCACGGACGGCTACCGCTGCGGCGCGCCCGGCGGCGTGGCGCTGGCGAATACGTCGCGATTCTTAGCGATGTACGATGTCCACTCGGGCGGGGTCTCCTCTTCGGTGAAGATCGCCGTGACTGGGCATTCGGGCACACACGCTCCGCAGTCGATGCACTCGTCGGGATGGATGTAGAGTTGGTCTCCGCCCTCATAGATGCAATCCACCGGGCAGACGTCCACACAGCCCCGGTCTTTGACGTCGATGCAGGGTTCGGCGATCACGAACGTCATGCGCTGCTCCGCTTGCGGAGACTACCCTCCGTGAGGAGCTGCTCGACGCGGGCCCAGAGCTCGGGCCGGATGCTGTCGGCCAAGCGGATATTCTGCTTGCCGAGCATGAGCGCGATGGCGCCCGTGTCGAGTCCGGCGATGCGCGCTTCCTCAATCACCGCCGCGAAGTGGATGCGGGCCTCGCGGATCATCCGCCCGAACGAGGTCGAGCCGTCGAGGCGGTCACCCAAAGCCAGCGCGAGCAGATAGAGGTCGCGCGCGCCGTCCAACCGATGCGCCAGGTAGTCGCCGGTCTCGGGCGGGAGGTCCCTCGGCAGGTGAGGGGACGGTTCGATCATCGTGTGCTCCTTCTCGTCCGATCAGGGCTCGGCGAACATGCGCCGTTCCGCGTCCGAATAGCGCCTGAGCTCCCGAAGCTTGGCCGCGGTGACGATCGACACGGAGAGGTCGCGGGAGCCATCCTCGGCGAGCACCCGCTCATTCGCACTCGATTCCGGATCATCGAGGAGCTGGTCCAGCGCATCCCTGAGGTCCGCCGCCTCACCAGGGGTTAGGTAGACCTGGATGCGGCGGACCGGCCCCTGATTGTCGGTGTCGAGGATCCGCATGCAGGGCTCCCCTGTCAGGTGCCTACCACTCGAGCAGCCCGTCCTCATCGAGGAAGGCGGCGACAACGACGAGCGATGTGAGGCTGGGCGCCCGCTTGAATGCGTACGCTGCTTCTCGCAGAGCGGGCGACGTGTGCTGCCCGGTCCGCAGGCGATACTGACGATGGGCATCCCCGAACTCGGTGAACACCCGGCGGAGCGAGCGGGCCTCCCGGCCCATCTCAGGGGCCTGCGACGCCACCGAGAGCAGGGTGGGCGCCCGCGACTTGCGGGGGCGCCGGGCCTTGGGACGGCCCGCGCGGGCGCGCTCCTCGAGCGTGAGGCCGACTTCGGCCACCCGGGCGCGAACCCGGTCGCTCAACGATTGTGGGCGTTCAGCGGAGGGCGAGCTTGATGAGGGGGGTGACTGTGCCATGGGATCCTGCCAAAGGGGGGAAGCGCGTCCGCGTCTTCGAGGAGCCGACGCACCCTTGAATCTAACCCCGTGGCCGCCGAGGCGCTTGCGCTCCGTGGCGCACCTCTTGCCACCGGGGCGGGTACCCGTCATCAGGTGCCGCGAAGATGGTCTCGAACGCCCTACGCCGGCCTGTCGGATTGCAAGGCGCGCTCGCGCTTTGCGCCACGCTGGCCCTGTCGGCCTGCGCCTCCCACTACGCGCAGGTACCCCCGCGGCTGGATCTCCAGCCCTATGGGCGTATCGCGCTCGTCACCTTCTCCACTGAGCAGCCGAACGGGACGCTGAGCACGCTGGCGACACAGCGGTTCGCCGAGGCGCTGCTCCGCAGCCAGTCAGGCATCGAGCTGCTCGAGCTGGGCGCCGCGGATTCGTCGCTCAAGGGCCTGCCGACGAACGCCGACCCCTCGGCGATCGCGCAGGCGCTCGGCCGGAAGAAGGACGTGCCCGCCGTGTTCCTGGGGCGGCTCAAGCTGTCCGACGTCAAGCCGAGTGCCCGGGTCAGCGGGTCGGGCACGTTGAGCGTGCGCGGGTCGGTCGTCGCCGAGCTGAGCGTGCAGCTTCTCTCGACCCGCACCGGCGGGACCATGTGGCGCTCGAGCGCCACCACGGACCGGACGGTGGGGCGCGTCGCCATCGGCGACCGGCTGCCCACGATCGCAGTGCGGGATCCGAACGATGCCTATGGTGAGGTGGTGGGCGAGCTGGTGAACAACGTGACGCGGGATCTCAGGCCTACGCTGGTGAAGCAGTAGTCGGCGTGCAACCCACCACCAGATCCCAGTCGTCGGAGGGCACGTCGGTCGAGTCGCTGTCGGGGCAAGAGGGGCGATCGGACAGCGCGTGCCATGGATGCGGGCGTCATTCGGGCGAGAGGTCGCGCGGCCGGTAGTGCTGCCGGACCCGGCGGGCGATGCGGTCACCCAGATAGGCGCAGGTGGCCGCGGCCAGAATCGGGAGCCAGAAGCTCATCGCCTGGTAGGTGTCCCCACTGACCACGTGCGTCCCTCCCTTGCCGATCCCGATCGAGCGGAGCAGCGCGCGCGGGCGCGAGTCGGTGTAGGTGCGGGCGACCCACCATCCCGCCGCCAGTCCGGCGAGCCCGGAAGCGCGGGGCAGCAGCTGACCCCGCAGCTGCTTCATCAGTGCGCGCCCGAACGCCTTGCTCTCGCCGGCCACGCCGCCGAGCCATCCAGGAAGCGCACGTCCGCCGAAGGGTGCAAGGCGACGGGTCCGCTCGGCGACCGCCATCTCGTGCTCGGCCTGGGCGTCGCGTACGGCGTCCACCAGCGTCCCGGAGACCCTGGGAGCCGCGGCACCGTCGCCGGGCTGCGCCAGCGCGATGGCGCCGAGTCGCTCGTGCAGCGGCCGAAGGTCGCGGAGGCAACGGGTCACATGGTGACGGAGCACGGCGCGGGCACAGAGGCCACGGAGGACGACGAGCGGCCGCATCCACCTCGCCACGGAGACGAAGTCCGCCCGATCGTCCTCCAGCGAGCGCGCGCCGGTCGCGGCATGCGCGTCGAGCGCGAGACGCAGCCGGCCGATCTCGGCGAGCAGCGGCTGCGCCGCGGCGTCTGCCGGCAGGTGCTGCGTGGCAGCGAACGACTCCCCCGCGCGCGCCAGCGCCTCGCGCTCGCGTTGCTGGGCGCGCTTCAACTGGAATTCCAGCCGGGCCGTAGCGACCATCGCGGCGGTGCGGGCTCGGAGCAGGCTTAAGTCCCGGTGGGGTCGCTCCAGCACCGAGCAAGAGCCATGCGCGCCGGGCCGGGGGCGGGGCCAACCCGAGGGGCCGCGAACCCGGCCTCGAACATGCCTCCGGGCAGCGAGTTACACCGCCGGGGGGCCGGGGCACGGAGCGGCGGGTCACCGAGGCTCCGGCCCAGCCCCCGGCCCAGGGTCGTGCATTCTACCTTCCCGCACCTCGCGTCTCCTCCGCTCTCAGGGCCTGCATCTAAGGCGCCACGGTGTAGCGCCTGAGGTGGGTCAACGCCTCCCCGACCGTCGTCTCGACCAGCTCGCTGCTCCGGTTGACCTTCCCCATCAGCATGGCGCCCTGGATGGTCGCGATGCAGAAGTCCGCGATTTCATGCTCGCGAGCGTCGGGCGAGAGCCGGCCCGCGGCTTTCTCCCGGATGAAGAACGCGGCCAGCTTGTTCCTCATGACCTCGAAGATCAAGCTCAGGTCCTGGCGGACCAGCTCGTCGTTGGCGGTCACCTCGTTGGCCATGGTTCCGAGCGGGCAGCCCCGGGTCATCTGGAAGCCTTTCTGCAGCTTGAGGTGAGCCCGGAACCACTGTTCCAGATCCCGCCAGGAGTCCACGTCGGAGTCCACCGGATAACTCCCGCGCCTGATAGCGTCGAGATGGCCTTGGAGGACCTCATGGACCAGGCCCTCCTTGTTCTTGAAGTAGTGGTAGAACTGGCTCTTTCCGGTCCCGGAGGCCGCGATGACCTGGTCCGGGCTGGTCGCCGAGACCCCCTGTTTATGGAACAGGTCCGCCGCGGCCCTAATGATCCGCAGTCTCGTCTCCGCGCCTTTCGCCGTTCGTGCTGCCATCGCACCTCCGGTCTGTACTGCTCAGTACAATTTCCTCCCCAACCAACGTCATATCAGACTGCTTATCGCCGTGATGACTTGTAGTTGCATACGACCATTTAACGCAACATAATAGCGCTCCATCTTTGGACAAGACCGTTTAGTATGCCCTGCCGTCTCGCATGACCGCGCCGTCCCTGACCACGAGCCGAGGCTCGCTTATCGCCGGGGCGTCGCTGTCGTCCTCTACCTCCTGTCGTCCGACTGGTCGCTCGTCGCGATCGCGGGCATCGACCGGCTCGGCGGCGAGGTCGCGGGAAGTCCGCTGGTGCGCCGGCGGGAGCAGTTCTCGGGTGGGTTGTTTCTGGGATACCGGCTCTAGGAGGCAAGATCTGGCGACACCCCGGTTTAGCCCTATATTGGCGACACTTGGGCAAAACTTTCTCGGGGAGTTGGGCATCGTGGCGGAATTGCTTGAACGCCTCGGGGCAGTGCTTGCCGCCCGCTATCGGATCCAGCGGGAGCTGGGGCAGGGCGGGATGGCGAAAGTCTTCCTGGCCCACGACCTCAAGTACGAGCGCGCCGTCGCCGTCAAGGTGCTCCGCCCCGAGCTGGCCGCGGATGTGGGACCCGCCCGGTTCCTGCGCGAGATTCAGATCGCGGCGCGCCTCCACCACCCGCACATCCTTCCGCTCTACGATTCCGACCAGATCGATGGGCTGGTCTACTATGTCATGCCCTACATCGAGGGCGAATCCCTGCGGCAACGGCTCGCCCGGGAACGCCAGCTCCCCGTCGGCGACGCGCTTCAGATCGCGCGCGAGGTGGCGGACGCGCTGAGCTATGCGCACAGCTCCAACGTGGTCCATCGGGACATCAAGCCCGCGAACATTCTGCTGGACGCGGGCCACGCGCTCGTCGCCGACTTCGGTATCGCCCGGGCCATGGGCGCGGGGGATTCCTCGACCGGGCACGTCGTCGGGACTCCGGGCTACATGAGCCCGGAACAGATCGAGGGGAGCCAGTACCTCGACGGCCGCACCGATATCTACAGCCTGGGCTGCGTCCTCTTCGAAATGCTGGCGGGAGAGCCACCCTTCAGGGGGACGACGCTCACGGCCGTGATCGCCAACCGGTTGACCTCTTCGGTCCCCTCACCGCGTGCGTTCCGCGAGCTGGTCCCCGACGCGGTCGATGCGGCGGTGAAGCGGGCGATGGCCACCTTGCCTGCCGATCGGTTCAGCACGGTCGGCCAGTTCGCCGAGGCGCTGGGCACCCCCGCGACCGTTGCCGTTGCGGTAGGCGCGGCGCAGGCGATGGTCCAGGAAGTCTCCGCGGCGAAATCGGTCGCCGTCCTGCCGTTCGAGAACATGAGCACCGATCCGGAGAACGAGTACTTCAGCGACGGGATCACCGACGACATCATCGCG
>JBGPPG010000044.1:0-22863 GCA_041488455.1 Gemmatimonadota bacterium | reverse complement strand
GACTTCGTCCACTCCCACAACCAGAGGGCGAAGGAGCGCGTCGGCTGAGCGGCGGCCGGGCGGGGAGTCGGGATCTGGGTGTTCGGAGAAGCGCTCATGTCCAGGCGCCCGCTCGACGGGCTCTGAAGGGTTGCGGGAAACATGACGGACTTGCCGTCCGGAGTGAAGTGGTCACGCGCGCAGCGCCGCGAGCACTTCCGCCGCGTGGCCTTCGGGCTTCACCTTCTCGAACACCCGCGAGATCCGGCCGTCGCCGTCGATCACGAACGTCGTGCGCAGAATGCCCATGTATCGCTTCCCGTACATCGATTTCTCGCCCCACGCGCCGTAGGCCACCGCGACGCCGTGGTCCGCATCCGCCAGCAGAGGGAACGGGAGCGAGTACTTCTGCTTGAACTTCTGGTGCGACGCCACGCCGTCGGGCGAGACGCCGAGGACGATCGCCCCCGTCTGCTGCACGTCCTTCCAGCTGTCACGGAAGCCGCAGGCCTCCTTGGTGCAGCCGCTCGTATCGTCCTTCGGATAGAAATACAGCACGACCTTCCGCCCTCTGAGGCCCGCCAGGGCGACGGTCGTGCCGTCGTCGGCCGGCAGGGCGAAATCGGGGGCCTTAACACCTGCGCTGAGCATCGTCTCCTCACTGTCGCGGACGGCGGCCGGGACGCCGGCATCTTCGGGTTCCGGCCGGGTTGTCGCGCCCGCACCGCAAGTCGATTCTTTGGGTCGAGCCACGTCGAGTATAAGCAGGGAGGCAGCATGGACCAATCAGACCAGCGCCCCGCTCCACGCCGGCCCTTCACGCCCCTCAAGGACCGGCTGGGCGAGCTGTGCCATTCCGGGAAGGAAAGCGCGGAGTATCTCTGGCAGGTTCCCGATGACGCCGAGGTACGGAAGAAGATCGCGGACACCCTGGAACTGATCCGGGCCGAGGTGGCCAAGTCCGGCCGCCGCGAGATGAGCCGGCTGGTGGAGGAGCTCCAGACGGCAATCGCGGCGTCCCCCTCCCCGCAGCAGGCGGCGATTCTTCAGGACGGCTTCGACCGGCTGACGCGCCTCTGGCAGGCGGCGAAGAGCGGACTGTTCTAGGGCCGTTCCCCCTCGTTCCCAACAACCCGGCTCCGGTCCACCATCTTGGGCGCCACCGGGGCGCCCTCCGAGAGGCGCTCCTGCCCGCCCACCACCACGGCCTCGCCCGCCTCGATTCCGCTTTTCATCTCCACCCAGCCCGGCGTCCGCACACCGAGGGCAACCTGCCGGCGGACAGCCTTGCCTTCCTTGGCCACCCACACATAGGTCGTCCCCTGGATGGGGAGGATCGCGTCCTCCGGAATCACCACAGCGGAAGGCCGCACGTCGGTGGCGAGCCGCGCATCGATGAACATGCCTGCCTGCAGCTCCCGTTTCGGATTCGCCACCTCGGCCTTCACGGTGATCGTGCGCCCGGGCAACTGCACGACCGGGTCGACGAAGTCCACGATCCCGCTGTACTCCTTGCCCGGCAGTGCCGCGACCCGGAAGACCACCCGTTGCCCGACCTTGAGCGCCGCCGCATACCGCTCGGGCACCTGGAACGCCACGCGCTGCGGGTTGACGGTCTGGACCGACGCCAGCCGGGTCGAAGTAGTGACGTAGTCACCAAGGCTCACGAACCGCTGGCCGACCACGCCGGCGAACGGGGCGCGCACCGTGGTCCGCGCCAGCCGGAGCGCCAGCAGATCGTACTCCGCGCGGGTGCTGCGCATCGTGGCTTCCGCGCGCTCGAGATCCGACTGCGATGAGGCCCGCTGCCCCATCAAATCGCGCGTCCGCTCAAGCGCCTGAGTCGCGAGGTCGCGATCGGCCGCGGCCCGCGCCACTTCCGCCGTGAGCTCGCCGTCGTCCACCTTGAACAGCGGAGTCCCCTTCGCGACCTCCGCGCCCTCCCGCACCAGGATCTGCGCGAGCCGGCCCTCGATATCCGGACGCAGCTCGACGGACTGGATCGCTTCGATCTGGCCCGATGCGAGGATCGCGTCGACGACCGTGTCGCTCCGTGCCGTCGCGACCTCCACCGGCATCGGGGGCATGCCGCCCGCGGCGGCGTCCGCCGCCCCCTTGGACTCGGGGGACGCCCTGCTGCACGCCGCGAGAGCGGCGACCGCGGTCAGCGTTCTGAGCAGTGCTCTCACGGGGCGTCCTTGTTCGGGAAGAGCCGGCGGCCCAGAATCACCTCCAGACCCGCGAGCGCGAGGCGGGTGGAGTAATTCGACTGAACGACGTCGGCTTGGGCCTGGGTCAGACTGATCTGCGCGTCGAGCAGCTCGAGGATCGTCGTTGCGCCCGAGCGGTACCGCGCCTCCTGCACCCGGAAGTTCTCGGTGGCGGCGGCGAGCGCCAGGGCCGACAGATCCACCGTCACCCGGGCCGTGCGGTACGCCTCGTACGCCTCGGTGACGTCGCGCAACGCCCCGCGCTCCAGGTCTCCGCGAATGGCCCGCGAGACGTCCCGATTCACCCGCGCCTGAGTGACGGCGATCTCCCGCTGCCCCAAGGTCCAGATCGGCAGGATGACCGAGAGCGTCAACGAGGAAATGTTGCGCGCGGTCGGGAAGAACCGCGAGTCGAAGGTCTGGTTCGCCGCCGACACGATGACCGACGGCAGGTACTCCCCCCGCTGGCCGCGGAGCAGCGCCTCTGCCCGGCGCTCGTTCGCGCGGGCGGCGCGGTACTGCGGCCCCTGGCTCAGCGCCTCGCTCACGGCGCTCGCCAGTGTGACCGGCAGGTCGATCGGTGGAACGCTGTCGGGCTCGGCGGCGGCCACGGGACCGGCTTCTCCGATCCGCCGGCCCAGCTGCAGCCGGGCCACCCGGAGCGCCGCCTCCGCCCGAGTGCGGTCGATCCGCGCCCGGGTCGCCTCCAGCACCAGCTGAAGCGAGTCGGTCTGCACCGCGGCGCCTGAGGCCACCCGGGCCCGGCCCACCGTGAGCTGCTCCACCGCCCGCCGGAGCCGCTCGGCGGCCACACGGTCGAGGGCCTGGCTCGCGAGGACGCCGTAATAGTCCGACTCGACGAGGAACGCGGTGCGGTACCGCTGCTCGAGCTCGGACGCCTGCGCGCCCTCGAGCTCCGCCTTCGAGGCGCTCAGGTTCGTGAACTTGCGAAGGTGGAACAACTCGTACGTCGCCGCCAGCGTTCCGGTCACCGCCGACGACTGAGGCTGCCCGGTACCAAGATTGAAAAAGTCGGCCGAGTACTTGGTGAGGTCCATCTCGGCGCTGATCGACGGAATCACGAACGCCAGCCGTGCCGCCCGCCGACTCCACTCGGCGTTATCGAGTTGGCCGAGCGCCTGCACGTAGTTCGGATCGAGCTTCGTGGCTCGGCGGAGGGCGTCCGCGAGCGTGACAGCCGGCGGCTCCTGCGCCCGCACCGCCCGACCGACCGACACCCCCACTGCCACCGCGAACGCCACCATGAGACCGCGCCTCACTCAGCCTCCGCCACTGCCGGGGCCACAGGGGCCAGCGTCCGGCGACGCGCACCCACCCGGGCCCGAAGCGCGTCGAAGATCAGGTATACCGCTGGGACCAGGAACAAGGTCAGGAGCGTGGAGAGCATGACGCCGCCCACGATCGCGTAGCCGAGGGGACGCCGGCTGGTCGAGCCCGCCCCGAGCCCGAGCGCCACGGGCACGGCACCCATGATCGTGGCGACCGAGGTCATCAGAATGGGCCGAAGCCGGATGCGCCCCGCCTCCCGCACCGCCTCGGCCGCCGCCATGCCGCGCTCCTTGAGCTGGTTAGTGTACTCGACCAGCAGGATCGAGTTCTTCGTCACCAGGCCGATCAGGAGAATCATGCCGATCTGGCTGTACAGATTGATCGTAGATCCCGCGAGCTTGAGCGTGAGCAGGGCACCCGTAACCGCGAGCGGCACGGCGAGCAGCACCGTGAACGGGTGCACCAGCGACTCGAACTGGGACGCCAGCACCATGAACACGACCACCAGCGCCAGGAGGAACGCGAAATACAGGGACGACCCGCTCTCCTCCAGCTCGCGCGACTCGCCGGCCAGCGCGGTGGTGCTCCCTTTGGGCAACACCTCGTCCGCGACGCGGCGTAGCGAGTCGATCGCCTCGCCCAGGGTGAACCCCGGCGCGAGGCTGGCCGTGAGCGTGGCGGAGCGGACCCGGTTGAAGTGGTTGAGCTCGCGCGGGCCGACCCCTTCCTTCACGCTCGCTACCGCCTCCAGCTTCACCAGCTGACCGCCCCGGCCCCGGAGGTAGAGTCCCGTCATGTCGCTCGGCGTGGCGCGCTCCCGCGGGTCGAGCTGCACGATCACGTCGTAGAGCTTGTTGTTCCGCGTGAACGTGCTGGTCCGGGTGCCGCCGAGGAGCGTCTGGAGCGTGGACGCGACGTCGCCCACCGGCACGCCCAGGTCTTCAGCCCGGTCGCGGTCGAACGTCACCGTCAGCTCCGGCTTGTTGACCCGGAGGTCCGTGTCCACGTTGACCAGGCCCTTGATCTGCCTCGCCCGCGCGACGAGCGTGTCCACGCCCTTGGCCAGCACCGCGAAGTCCGGATGCTGCACCACGAAGTTCACTGGGTTGCCCCACCCAAAGGCGGGCGGGTTGTTGGCGAACACGAAGACGCCGGGGATGCCGAAGAACTGCGGCTGGATCTCGCCGATGATGTCCTGCACGGTGCGCGTGCGGGTGGCCCAGTCGTCGAGATTGACGAAGATGATCCCCCGGCTCACCCCGTCGCCGATATTGACCACGCTGAAGTAGCTCTCCACGCCCTTCGTCCGGCCCAGCATGGCCTCCGCCTGGCGCTGGTACCCGTCGGTGAAGGCAAGCGAGGAGCCCTCGGGCGCGATCACCAGCGTGATGAACCAGCCCCGGTCCTCCGGAGGCACGAACTCCCGCTTGAGCGAGCGGAACAAGAGCCCGGCGCCCGCCAGGACGCCGACCGCCCCGAAGACCACCACCCAACGCTGCTTGAGCGCCACGGCCAGCGTGCGCCCGTACCACTCGGCCACCCCGTCGAAGCCGGCCTCGAGCAGCTTGTACACTCGGCCGTGGCTCTTCGGCACGCGCAGGATCCTGGCGCAGAGCATGGGCGTGAGAGTGAGCGCCACCAGCCCCGACAGGACCACCGAGCCCGCCACGGCGATGCCGAACTCGTTGAAGAGCCGCCCGGTGGAGCCACGCAGGAAGGCCAGCGGCGTGAAGACCGCGACCAGCGAGATGGTGGTCGCGATTACGGCGAAGCCGATCTCGGCCGTGCCAAGGCGGGCCGCGGTCTCGGGGTCTTCTCCCAGCTCTTCCTGATGGCGGTAGGCGTTCTCCAGCACGATGATCGCGTCGTCCACCACGATGCCGATGGCGAGCGTGAGCGCGAGGAGCGTGAAGTTGTTGATGGAGAAGCCCAGGAAATACATGATCGCGAACGTCGAGACGATCGACGCCGGAATCGCGAGCCCCGGAATGATCGTGGCGCGCAGGTTCCGGAGAAACAGGAAGATGATCACCACTACCAGCCCCGCGGCGAGGACCAGCGTCTCCTCGGCCTCCTTGATGGAGCGCTTGACGAAGGTGGACTGATCGAACGCCACGTCGAGCTTCACGCCCGGCGGCAGCACCTGCTGCACCTTCGGCAGCTCGGCCCGGATCGCGTCGGCGACGTCGATGATGTTCGCCTTGGACTGGCGGATCACGCCGATCGCCACCGAGGGCGTGCCGTTGAAGCGAAGCTCGCTCCGCTCGTCCTGCGGGCCCAGCTCGACCCGGCCCAGGTCCTGGAGCTTGACCAGCTGCCCGCCCTGACTCGACACCACCAGCTGGGCGAACTCGGCCGGGGTCTTGAGCTCTCCGAGCGAACGGACCGTGAACTCGCGACGCTCCGACTCGATCCGGCCGGCGGGCACTTCCACGTTCCGGGTGCGGATGGCCTGCTGCACGTCCCCGACGGTGAGCCCGCGCGCCGCCAGCTCGGCGGCCGAGAGCCAGACGCGCATCGAGAAGCGTCGCTCGCCGTAGATCCGGGCGCTCCCCACACCCGGCAGGGTCTGGAGCCGCTGCTTCACCAGCCGGTCGCCGATGTCCGAGAGCTGGAGCAGGTCGTAGTTCGCCCCCGAGAGCGCCAGCCAGAAGAACGGATTCGCGTCCGCCTCCTCTTTGGCAACCACGGGCTCGCGCACGTCCTGCGGCAGTCGGCCGCGTACCCGAGCCACCTTGTCGCGCACGTCCTGGGCGGCCGCCTCCACGTCCCGGTCGAGCGTGAACTCCAGCGTGATGTTGCTGTTGCCCTCCTGGCTCGAGCTGGAGAGGGTCCGGAGTCCCTGGACGGTGCTCAGCTCTTCCTCGAGAATGTCGGTCACCGCCGACTCCACGACCTGCGGGTTCGCGCCCGGCAGCTCGGTGGACACCGAGACGATGGGCGGATCCACGTCCGGGTACTCGCGGACGGCCAGTCGGGAATAGCCGATCACGCCGAACAGCACCAGGGCGGCGCTCACCATGCTGGCGAACACGGGCCGGCGGATGGAGATGTCGGAGATCTTCATGAGGAACCGGCTTGCGGGGGTTTCCGGATACTACGGCGACCTGGTCCGGGAGATTCAGCCCATGGGCGCCCCTCCGTGGTAAATTGGGGGCTCCCGCTCAAGGCTGGTACGATGGCTCAGAAGCTGTCCTCGCGCCAGCAGGCGCAACTGGCGTTCCTGCAGATGCTTCCGCCGAAGTTCCAGCGGTTGCACACCGTGATCGAAGAGATGGCCGCGCTTCGGGCGGACGACGTCGTGGTCCGCGGCTTTGCCCGCCAGCTCGATGAAATGCGAGCGCAAGCGCAGGCGCTCAACCTTTCGCGCGTCGCCGACACGGCTGGCCTGATGGGGACGATGGCCCGCCGAACCGGCGGTCTGCAGGTGCGCGTGCGGGGCTTGCGGGAGCAGCTGGGAAGCTTGAAGCTCAACTACGAGACGGCGCTCAGGGACGCGACGACACCCGAGGCGGAGGCGGAGACCGCTCCCGGCCCGGACTGACCGCCGGTCAGTTGCTCCGGCCGGGGAGGAACCGGTCGATGACGGGACCCGCGAAGAGCACGATCATCGAGGTGATCAACACCCCGGCCAGGGTCGACACGAAGGTCAAGGCGGCGAGGACCGCCCCCGCCCCGATCGCCGCGAACAGCACGCCGAACCAGTACACGGTCTTGCTCCTAGAAAAAGAGCCCTCGGACTGCGCGGTCCTAGCTTAGCCACCGCCGGCGGGCCTTGCAACTCCGATCGCCCCGTTCAATCTCCCGGAGGTGTGCCATGCGTCTCATCCGCTCCCTTTCCCTCCCCCTGCTGCTGGTGGCGGTCCCGCTGGCCGCCCAGGTCAAGAAGGGCACCAAGCCGGCGGATCCGGACAAGCCCGTGACGGGTGGTGGGAATCTGCCCGCCGGCTGGTCCGCGCAGACCGACACCAAAGACAAAGAGGGCGACGTCAAGTTCATCGTGATGGACAAGGGGTATCACGTGACCCTCGGGCCGGCCACGATTCTCTGGCGCCCCGCCGACAAGGTGGACGGGCCGTTCCACACCGTGGTACTGCTCACCCAGACCCGGCCCAGCGGTCACGCGGAAGGGTACGGCCTCTTCGTCGGGGGCCAGGGCCTCGGCGGCGAAGGCGAGAAGTACACGTACTTCCTGATCCGCCAGGATGGAAAGTTCCTCATCAAGAAGCGCGACGGGGCCTCCACGTCGAACATCACGTCCGACTGGCAGGCGCATCCGGCGATCGTTCGGCCCAACGCCGCCGGGCAGATGACGAACCGTCTCGAGGTGACCGTGGGCAAGGAGAAGCTGGTCTTCGCGGTAAACGGCAAGGAGGTCTACTCGGCCGATCCGCGACTGATCGATGCCAAGGGTGTGGTGGGGCTCCGCGTGAACCACAACCTGGACGTCCACATCGAAGAGTTCGCCGTGCACAAGCAGTAGCGCCCGCTCAGGCCGTCTTTCCCTCCCGTACGGCAAGCGCCGCCTCGGCCGCATGTCGCACGGCCTCGTCGCCGTCGCGGGTGAGCCGCTCGAGCGCCGGTGTCCGGCAGGGCGCCGCTACGGCCGCGAGGGCGCGCACAGCCTCGATTCGCCGGGCCGTGGCGTGCCCTCCGCCCAGGAGCCGCCGTCGTGCCAGCGCCACCGACGTCAGCGCGGCGCACGCTTCCGGCGATGCCAGCGCTGCGAGGGCGCCGACCATGGCGCTCCAGGCCAGGTCGTCGGTCTCCGAGTCGAGCGCCGCGACCAGCGGCATCACGAGTCCCGGCGCGCGGGTCCGTCCAATGGCGTCGGCGGCAGCCGCCCGGGTCTCGGGTGAGGGATGCCCCAATGCCGTCCGGAGCGCATCCGCAGTATCCCGAAGCGGAAACTCCGCCAGCGCAAGCAGCACCGCCGCCCGCACGCTCGCGTCGGCGTGGGTGAGACGCTCCCTCAGAGGGCCGACCGCGTCCGGGCGCCCCATCCGCCCAAGAATGCCGGCGGCGTGCCTCACTTCGTGGGGCTCCGGGCTGTCGAGCAACGGCGCAACGGCGGGCAGCGCCTCCGGCATCCCGCCAAGGGCGTCGTGCAGGAACCGCCGGCCGCCGACACCCTCGCTCGCCCGTACGACGTCCACCATGGCGTCCGCGCCTTCGAGCCCCGTCCAGCGGAGCACGTCGACCGCCCGCTCCCGTTCTGCCGGGTCGTGCAACGCCAGCTCGATCAGCCCGCCGAGCGCGCGACGGGGGAGGTGGCGCCTGACGCCGAGAGCGAATGACCGCCGCTCCAGGGCGGGGATCTGCGAGGTCACTTCGAGCAGCGCGTGAGCAGTCTCGAGCACGTCTGCCCACCTCTCGCTCGCCACGGCACGCGCGAGACGCTCCTTCAGCCGGTTGGCCTCGGCTTCGTGATGCTTCACCAGGCGCAGGCGGCGCTCGCCCGTGACGCGGCGATCGCTCCCGCGGCGACGCTCCGGCCCCCGCCAGCGTTCGGCCCGCCAGTGCCGGCGGTCGCGCCACCGCCGTCGATCGTCCTGGATCCGCGGCGCAGAATAGTCATCGGGGTCGCCGCCGGGCGGATCGGCGGACGGTCGTTCGGGCAGCAGCTCGACCCGCACCCGCCGGGTGCTCGGAACCGGGGTTCGGTCGTGCGAGAGAGCCCGGGCGAGGTTGAGCAGCTCATGCGGCTCGGCGCCCGCGCTGACCCGAAGCAGGTCCACCCGCCGAGCCCGAAGCCGGCTCTGGAGAGTGAGGTCATGCTCCATCCCCTCCCGTTCGACGCCCGACTCCACCACGATCGCATGGTTTTCCACGGCCGCAGTTGCGGCCGTGAGCGCCAGGTCCTGCGCCGCGTCGTTGCCGGGGTCCATGCGGAGCAGAGCGACGAGGTCGCCGAAGCGCTTGACGAAGGTGGCCTGGGGATCCAAAAAAGCGCTCGAAGTCGAAGTCTGGCACCAAGGTGCACCGTCCATACCAATCGGGGGGCGCCTGCGGCCAGGTACCAACCTACGCCTTCGTAAGCGTTTCTAGGCAATCACATAGTAGTAGTTCGTCAAACCACTGTAGCGCTGAACCGGCGGTCGCCAAACGCACCGCAGCCACCTCCATTGCGCACCTGCATCCCAGGGTCTTTGTTTGTCGTCCATGGACGCCGCGACCCCGCTCGCCGCCAACTCCGAGCTCGCGGCCGCTCTTCTCCAGGCCGCCATCACCGCCGCGCTCGCAGGGCTGTGCGGCTTCCTGTTCCGCCGGTATCGGAAGCCTTACCTCGGGTGGTGGAGCGCCGCGTGGAGCCTGTATTTCCTGCGGCTCGCCGCAATCACCAGCTTCGTCATCACCGAGCATAGGACCTGGCTCTACTGGCACCAGGTCGTGACCGGGTGGACCGCGCTCGCGTTGCTCGCCGCCGCCCTTGTGTTCTCGCGTCGCTGGCGATGGCGGTGGGTGTACCTCCCGCTCTTCCTCTTTCCCCCGCTATGGTCGTACGTCGCCATCTACCGGATCGACGCGTTCGCCTGGGCCGCGGGGCCGGCGGTTGCGTTCCTCAGCCTGGCAACGCTCTGGACCGGCTGGGTCTTTCTCGCGTACCGGCGCCGAGTCGAATCGAGCGGCGCGGCTCTCCTGGGCGTGGCGTTTCTGCTGTGGGGCATCCACCATCTGGACTATCCGTTCCTTCGGGCCCGGGGGGCCTGGACTCCCTGGGGGTACTACCTCGACATCCTGTTCGAGCTGGCTGTCGGCGCGGGCATCCTGCTGCTCCTGCACGATGACCTTCGCCGGGGGCTGGCCGCGCTGTCGGCGTTGTCGGGCGAGCTCCAGCGTCGAGGCCAGGAGCGCGATGTGCTCGACGCCATCCTCGCGCGACAGCTCACGCTGCCCGCCGTGCGCGGCGCAGCCATATACCTCCAGGACGAACATGGTGGTCGTTTCGTCGGCGGGGCAGGGGTCTGTGCGGGATGGACCGGCTCGGCCCCGGCCGGACCGGGGGCCGGTGTGCTTGCGGAAGCTGTTGCGGCCGGCCGGCCGAAGGTGACCGCTGAATGGACCGACCCGCTTACCCAAGGCGCTCCGCCCTACGCCTATGCCGCGGTGCTTCCGATTTTCCGGGGTGGGGCGGTCACCGGCGCGCTGGTGATCGTGGGTGATGCGCGCGATCCCTTCGCCGCGCTGGACGAGGATTTTCTCGTCGCTCTCGGGCAGCAGGTGGGCGCCGCGCTCGAGAACGCCGACCTCTACGAACGGCTCCAGGCACGAACGGTCGAGCTGACCCGGCTTTCCGCGCGCATGATCGAGCAACACGAGGCCGAGCGCCGTCGCCTGTCCCGCGAGCTGCACGACGAGACCGCCCAGGTCTTCTCCGCGGTGAAGATGGAGCTGGGCGTGCTGCGCGACACTGCCGACCCGCCCGTGGCCGCCCGTCTCGATCGTGCTCTTGAGCTGGTCGACACCGGAATCCGAAGCATCCGGGCGGTGACCAACGACCTCCGCCCGTCCCTGCTCGACGATCTGGGTCTACTCCCGGCCTTACGCTCATTGGTCGCCGACTTCGCTCAGCGAAGCGGCGTCGTAACGAGCCTCTCGGCGCCGGCCGTGCTGCCCCCGCTCTCGAAGGATGCCGAGCTGGCGCTCTTCCGCGCGCTGCAGGAGGGCCTGTCCAACGTGTCCCGTCATGCCGGAGCGCAGCGGGTCGAGATCGGAATCGGAGTCACCGGCGACGCGGTGGCGCTCGACGTACGGGACGACGGGCGAGGCATTCAGGGCGGCCTGGACGCCGAGGACTTCGAGCGGAACGGCCACATGGGACTCGCGGGAATGCGGGAGCGTATCGGTGCGCTTGGAGGCACGGTACAGGTGGAGGGCGGGGCCGGCGGGGTCCGCCTCGCCGTCAGGTTGCCGCTTGCCGCGAGCGGCTCGCGATGACCGTGCCGACCATTCGGGTGCTCGTGGCGGACGACCACACGGTGGTGCGGGAGGGGATCCGACACGTTCTGGAGGGCGAGCCCGGCTTCGAGGTCGTCGCGGAAGCATCGAACGGGGCCGAGGTGCTCGCTCTGGCCGAGCGACATCGCCCGGACGTGGCGGTGCTGGACATCTCGATGCCGGGCGAGTCAGGAATCCAGGTCGCCGCTCGGCTACGCCAGAGTCTGCCTGAGACCCGGATCCTGATCCTGAGCATGTACGACAACGCCGAGTACGTGATGGAGAGCGTCCGGGCGGGCGCGCACGGATACATCCTCAAGGACACGGCGGCCACCGAGCTCCGCCGCGCGATCCGGGCGGTACAGAATGGCGAGGCGTTCTTGAGCCCGCCGGTGGCGGGCCGACTCACAGCGGCGGTACGAGGCGAGCTCGAACGGGAGCGGCGCACGAGCGACTTCGCCTCGCTCACCGCGCGCGAGCGGGAGGTGCTGGCCGGCATCGCCCACGGGCGGACGAACAAGGAGATCGCCACGTCGTTGGGCATCAGCCACCGGACCGTCGAGACCCATCGCGAGAGCCTGATGCGGAAGCTGCGCATCCACACGGTCGCTGGCCTCACGCGCTTTGCACTGGAAGCCGGGCTCGCGGGCGACTGAGCACACGGCGGACCCCAACACATACACCGGACCAATTTTCCGTGGATCACCCGCGAGGCAGGATCAAGACCGGGATCGTGATGCTCAACTTGGGGGGGCCGGCGACGCTGGAGGCGGTCGAGCCCTTCCTGCTGGAGCTGTTCGCGGATCGGGAGATCATTCAGCTCCCGATGCAAACCTGGCTCGGACCGTTCATTGCGCGGCGGCGAACTCCCGCGGTCCAGCAGCTCTACGCGGCGATCGGAGGCGGCTCACCGATTCTCCGATACACCGAGGCGCAAGGCAGAGGAATGGTCGAGCGGCTGGATCGGCTGTCGCCCGCCACGGCGCCGCACGGCTTCTACGTAGCGTTCCGCTATACCAGTCCGAAGAGCGACGACGCTCTCCGCGCCATGCAGGCGGACGGCGTGGAGCGGGCGGTGGCCTTCACGCAATACCCCCAATTCTCCTGCGCGACCACCGGATCGAGCCTCAACGAGCTCTGGCGCGCGCTCGACCGGCTCGGGCTTCGAGACGCCTTCCGCTGGAGCATCATCGACCGCTGGCCGGTGCACGACGGATTCATCAACGCCATGGCGGACACAGTCCGTGAGGGGCTGCTCGGGTTCCCGGCCAACGAGCGCGAGAAGGTCGTCCTGCTCTTCAGCGCGCATTCGCTTCCGATGAGGATCGTCAATCGAGGAGATCCCTACCCGCAGGAGATCGGGGCCAGCGTGGATCGGGTGATCGAGCGGCTGGGGTTTTCGCACCCCTATCTGCTCGCCTATCAATCGGAGGTAGGCCCGGTGAAGTGGCTGGGGCCCAGTACCCGGGGCACGATCCGCCAGCTGGGCGAGCGAGGCCACAAGCATCTCCTGGTGGTGCCGATCGCATTCACGAGCGACCACATCGAGACGCTCTCGGAGCTGGACCGCGAAAACGGCCACCTCGCCGAGCAAGTCGGGATCACATACTATCGCAGGACCCCCGCGCTCAACGCCCGGCCGGATTTCCTCGACGCGCTCGCGGACGTGGTCCGGCGACATCTCGGGTCCGGGCTTCCGTTCGGGCGGCAATATCCGCTTCGCTGTCCGGGCTGCACCAATCCCGCCTGCCGGCGGATCGTGAACCCGGTCGGTTGATCCCGATGGTCAGAGAGTTTCCCTGATCTTCCGGCTCGCGGGGTAGAGGAGCCGCCGCACCAGCCGCTCGGCCATCTCCCGCACGAGGTCCTGCTGCCTCTCCGACAGAGGGCCAAGCTCGGCGAGCGCGCGGTCGGTTTCCTCTTGTGCGAGAAGGTCACCCAGTCGGTGCAGCTCGGCCAGATGCGGGGCCGCGGTCCGGTTACGGAGTGTCTTCCGGAACTGGCTGACTTCCGCTCGCACCAGGGCCTCGGCCTCCTCCAACGCCGGCGCTGAGCCCACCGCGGCAGGACAATGCTGGAGCCGGAGGTCGTCGAGGTCGAAGAGCCGCACGCCGCGCAAATCCCGGGCGGCCGGATCGACGTTTCTTGGCACGGCGAGATCGAGCACGACCAGCGGCCGTTCCGGGCGGCGGCTCAGCGCCTCAGCGAGCGTCGAGCTTGAAAGCACGGGCTCTGGGGCGGCGGTCGCGGCGAACACGACATCGGCCCGGGCCAGGGCGTCCGGAAGAGAGTCCCACGCGGCGGACGATGCCGCCCGAGCGCCGACGAGGGTTTCGCCCCGCTCCACGCTGCGCGCCAAGACGAGTACGCTCCCGCATATCTCGGCCTCGATGGCGCTCAGCACGCCCTCGGCGGCTTCGCCGGCGCCGAGGACGAGAACGTGGTTGTCAGCAAACGACCCGCCCGCGCACCGTTTCGCGTGCGCCACGGAGGCCGACGCGATGGAGCCCGGGTGCCGGCCCAGGGCAGTCTCGTGTCGGACGCGGCGGCCCGTGGCCAGTGCCGCTTCGAACGCGGCGTCGAGCTCCCAGGTAGTCGTGCCAAGGGTGCGCCCCTGCTCGTGGGCGCGGCGCACCTGCCCCTGGATCTCGTACTCGCCGAGCACCTGCGAATCGAGGCCGGCCGCCACGAGGAACAGGTGAGTCAGAGCGGGGAGCCCGTCTCGTCGATACACGGCCCGCGGATCGAGGGGCAGCCCCCGCTCCCGCGCCACTGCCCGGAGCCCGCCCTCGTGATCGTAGTCTCCCCACCAATACAGCTCGAGGCGGTTGCAAGTGGAGAGCACGACAAGCGACCGCCCGGCCTGGCGCTCTCGATCGAGCCAGGTAGCGATCTCGTCCGGGGAGAGGACCAGCCTCTCCCGGACGGTGACATCGGCGGTATGATGACTGACGCCGGCGAGGTGGAACGGAATCGAGCTTGACACTGACCCAAGCCTACGGTCCCACGCCCGTAGAGGGCAATCCGCGCGGCCCCGGAGGGGGGTCCGTAGAACTACGGAGAAGTACCTCTCGCTTCCCGACAGGAGGCCTCATCATGCGTCTTCATGTTGTCGCCATCGTCTGCGGCTGCCTGGTGGCGTGCCGGTCGATCCCGACGCCTGGGCCCGGCGTTGGTTGGTCACGGGTGGATGCTCCCGCTCTGACCCGGGAGCTGGCGCAACCGACCGAGCGGGATCGGCTCGTGATCGTGGACGTACGAGAGCCGGAGCTGTTCCGGAAGTCGCATCTGCCCCGAGCGATCAACCTGCCGTACCCGGCCGCCAAGACGCGTGCTCCAGCCGAATTAGACTCCGCGACGGACATCGTACTCGTGTGTCACGGAGGCCCGATGGGTGATGAAGTGGCCGCGATTCTCGCCGCGCATGGGTTCCCCAGGGTCCGGAATCTCGCCGGCGGCATGAAGGGCTGGACCGGACCGGTCGAGCCGGGGTCGTGACCCGGCTGGTCCTCCTAGGCGCCGGCCACGCGCATCTGTTCGTGCTCGAAGGGATCGCTCAGGGTGCATTCACGGGCGCGGAAGTTACCCTCGTCTCGCCGATCGAACGCCAGGTCTACTCGGGCATGATTCCCGGAATGCTCGCGGGGCGATACCGGCCCGAGGAGCTCTCTTTCGATCTCGTGGCCGTCGCCCGCGGGGCGGGTGTCCGGTACGTCTCGGCCGCTGCGCGCCGGATCCGGGCTGATACGGGCGAGGTCGAGCTGGGCGGGGGAGCGGTTCTCCCGTACGACGTCCTCTCTATCGCGACCGGCTCCACCGTGCGCGGTACCGACCTTCCGGGGGTCAGAAGCCGGGCGCTCGCCATCAAGCCGATCGATCGGGCGCTCGCAATCGTGCCGGCGCTGGCGGAGGCGCTGCGAGCTGACAAGCATCCGCCGGTCGTCGTGGCTGGCGGCGGTGCTGGGGGCATCGAACTCGCCCTCGCGGTACGGGCGAGGCTCAGCCTGCTGGCGGGTCCAGACACCGGGACGGTAACTCTGCTGGAGTCGGCACCCGACCTGTTCGGCGGCCGGCTTCCATCAGTGGAACGCGCAGTGTGGCGGGCGCTCGCGCGCAACCGGGTTGCCTTGCGGTGCGGCGCCGAGGTTGTCGCCGCGAGCGAGAGGGGGGTGCAGCTCGCCGACGGAACCGAGGTGCCGGCACGCGTTCTCGTCTGGGCGGCGGGCGCGGCCGCCACGGACCTGCTGCGTACGTCAGGACTGGCGCTCGACGAGCAAGGATTCCCGGTCGTCGACGAACGGCTTCGATCCATCTCGCACCAGCGCATCTTCGCCGCGGGCGACGCCGCCACGCTGGCCCACTGGCCCGACACGCCGAAGTCCGGCGTCTATGCGGTGCGGGAGGGACCCGTGCTGTGCGCCAACCTCGCGGCGGTCTGCAGGGGGCTCGATCCGCCCCGCATGTACCGGCCCCAGCGCCGCGCCCTGGCGCTGCTCAACACCGGGGACGGGCGGGCCATTCTCAGCTACGGCCGGCTCGCGGCGTCGGGGAGATGGGTGATGGCGCTGAAGGACGGGATCGATCGGAGGTTCGTGGGGCGGTTTCAGAAGCTGGGGGAAGTCAGAAGTGAGAAGTGAGAAGGCGCCACTTCTCACGTCCTTCCGAACAGTCTCCCAAACACTCCTGTCGTCCCCGTTACGGAGGCAAAGCCGGCACCGAGCTCGCCCATCGATCGGAACCGGTTCGCCGGGTCGAAGGCCAAGGCGCGGTCGATGACCGCTTCCAGCTTCGCGGGGAGCTCGGGCCGGAGCGAGCGCAGCCGGAGCGGCTCACCCTTAAGTCGGGCGAGCATCATGTCCTGCGGGCTCTTGCCACCGAACGGGAGCCGGCCGGTGAACATCTCGAAGGCCAGTATCCCGAGCGCAAAGACGTCGCTCCGGCCGTCGAGAGGCTTCCCGCGGATCTGCTCCGGACTCATGAACTCCGGCGTACCGAGGACGATGCCCGTCTGGGTGAGCTTGACGACCTCGGGCTCGGCACGCCGTTCCTTCGCAAGCCCGAAGTCCATCACCACGGCGCGGGTCCCGTCCGCGACCGTGGCATCCGGCACGAGCATGACGTTCTCGGGCTTCAGATCGCGATGGACGATCTCGAGTCCGTGGGCGTGCTCGAGCCCGCGGCATATCTGCAGCAGGAGCGGGATCGCTTCCGCAAGGCTGAGCGGGCCCTGCCGAATCTCGTGCTCGCTCAAGGGCTCGCCCGGCAGGTAGGGCATCACCAGATAGATGAGCCGGTCCGGGGTCTCGCCGATCCCGAGAATGGAGCAGACGTTCGGGTGATCGAGGCGCATCGCGATCGCCGCCTCGCGTCGCAGCCGCTCGGCGGAGCCGGGATCCCGGACCAGCCGGGGGGAGAGCACCTTCAGGGCGACGTCACAGTCGGCCCCGAGGTCGCGGGCGAGATAGACATACGACATCCCGCCTTCGCCGAGGCGCCGCGCGATCCGGTACCGACCCCCGACGGTCTGGCCCGTGAGACTCGTATAGACGGGATCGGCGGGCTCGGCCGCTCGCTCGATGGCGCGGGCGCGCGTGGTGTTCGCGTTGTCGACCGGTCCCGGGGCCACCTCAACGAGGGGCGTGCCGTCGCGAGGGCAGAATCGGGCAGGTGCGGCGTAGTGGTTATGGCAACGCGGGCAGCGGCGGTTGCTCAATCGCTGAACCGATTGCGGCCGTCGACCTTGGCGCGATAGAGGTGGCCGTCCGCCAGCTTGAGAAGCGACTGCCCGTCGGTCACCCGGCTGTCGGGATACGAGGCCATCCCGACGCTGATCGTGACCCGGACAGGACGTCCGGCTTCGCCGAAGTCGTACGTCGCGACCCGCCGGAGAATACGTTCGGCGAAGTTGCGCGACTCCGCGACGGTGGTCTCCGGCAGGAGCACCACGAACTCCTCCCCGCCGTAGCGGGCCAGCACGTCCACGGATCGCTGCTCCCGCTTGAGCAGGTTCGCGAGCTGCTTCAGCACCTTGTCGCCGACGAGGTGCCCGAAGCTGTCGTTGATCTGCTTGAAGTTGTCGATGTCGATCATCATGACCGTGAGCCGGGTGGCGTACCGGGCCGCCCGGTCCATCTCCTGCTCCAGCTTCTGCATGAGCGCCCGCCGGTTGTATACGGCGGTGAGCGGGTCGGTCTCGGCCAGCTGGCGCATCTGCTCCTGGCCGAGCACCGCGTGCTCGAGGTCGTACGCCTTCTCCAGGGCCGCCACCGCCGAGCGGATCACCTGATCGGCGAACAGGAGATCATGGTCGGTGAGCGGGCCGTCCTCGGGGTTGGTCCGGAGAAAGAACACGCCCGCAGGGTGGTCCCGCAGCGAGAACCGGACGCAGATCGCCGAGCGGGTCGGCACGGGTCGGCCCTCGGCCTCCCAGGCGTCCCGGACCTCGCTGTAGAGCGGGTCGGTGAAGACATCGCGCGCGAGCACGACGTCGCCCGACGCCATGCAGTGGCGGATCTCCGGGTAGCGGCGAAGGTCCACCGGCAGGTTGTGCAGGGTCGGATTCTCGTACGCGGCGATGACGGTCGCCCGGTCGTCTTCCGGGCCGCCAAGGATGATCGAGCAGCGGGAGATGTTGAGCGCCTGGGCCACCCGGCGGACGAGGATCTGGTAGATCTCGTCGGGCTTGAGCGACGTGGTCACCTCGGTCATGATGTCCATCATGGCCGAGCGGTTCCGGGCTTCGCGGCGGGCCTGGTTGAGCTGGCGCCCCACCCGCAGCTGGGCTTTCACGCGGGCCAGCAGCTCCTTCATCCGGAACGGCTTCGGGATGAAGTCGTTGGCGCCCAGTCCGAGCGACCGCACGGTCGCTTCCTCCGGCGGCATGGATGAGATCATGAGGACCGGCAGGTCCTTGAAGCGTTCGTCGCCCTTGAGCCGGCCAAGGAGCTCGAGACCGTCCACCTTGGGCATCATGATGTCGAGGAGCACGAGGTCGAACGGCTCCGTCTCCAGCCGCTCGATCAAGTGCTCGCCGCCGGGGACGGTCGTGACGTCGTACCCGTTCTCCTTGAGGATCCACCAAAGGGTACGGGAGAGGGCCGGGTCGTCGTCGGCGACCAGAATCTTGGGAGCTTGGCTCATGGGCGCGCGTGCACCAGACGCTGAAAGACGGTGGGATCCACGTTGCCTCCGGTCGCCACGGCCACCACGACGCCTTCGGCCGGGACCCGGCCGGCGAGCAGCGCGGCCGTGGTCACCGCGCCGGACGGCTCGACGGAGAGCCGGGCCCGCTCGTAAAGATGCCTCATGCCTTCCCCGATCTCCAACTCGCTCACTTGGACTGCCTCCCGGACGACGGGGCTCAATACCTCCCAGGTGAGCCGACCGATCGACCGGGTCAGCAAGCCGTCGGCGATGCTCTCGGTGCCCGCCAGGGACACCGGGGCGCCCGCGGCCAGGGCGGCGGACAGCTTCGCGGCGCCCTCAGGCTCGACCCCGATGACGCGCACGGCGGGCTTGAGCGCGGCGACGACGGCGCAGATCCCGGCGAGCAGCCCCCCGCCCCCCACCGGAACGACCAGCGTAGTCACGTCGGGCGCGTCCTCGAGGATCTCGAGGCCGCAGGTGGCCTGCCCGGCGATCACGTCGGGGTGGTCGAACGGCGGCACCAAGGCCAGGCCCTCGTCCCGGGCCATGGCTTCGGCCCGCTCCATCTGCTCCGGCGACCGCATCCGCCCGGCGAACACGATCTCGCCACCCTGCTCGCGGACCGCGTTGACCTTGACGCCGGCCGCGGACTCCGGCATCACCACGACAGCGCGGATGCCGAACGAGCGGGCGCTCCAGGCGAGCGCCAGCCCGTGATTGCCGCTGGACGAGGTGACGACGCCCCCCCGCCGGCGCTCACCCAGCCGCGCGACGGCCGTGTAGGCACCGCGGAGCTTGAATGCGCCGATCGGCTGCAGTTGCTCGCACTTGAGGAGGAACGAGCTTCCGCCCCGACCCGGAACGCTCCGCAGCGGGGTTCGGACCGTCACTCCCCGGAGGGTGCGCGCGGCATCCCGGATGTCCTCGAGCGACGGGCCCGCCATGCGCCCGGGCTCACTCCTCCGCGCTGGGCACCTCTTCCTCCCCGGCGACCTCGTCGGTGCCGGTCTCTTCTTCCTTCGCGACCCGGGAAACATCCACCACCGCATCGCCCGCGTCGAGGTTCATGACCCGGACGCCCTGCGTGTTACGGCCGATGACCCTGATGCCGTCCACCGGCACACGGATGATGATCCCATGCCGCGTGATCATCATCAACTCGTCGTCCGGCTGGACCTCCTTGAGCGCCACGCACGGACCGGTCTTGTCCGTCACCTTGAAGGTGATGATCCCCTTCCCGCCGCGCTTCTGCACCCGGTACTCGCTGAGCTCGCTGCGCTTGCCGAAGCCCTTCTCGCTCACCACGAGGAGTGTGGCGTCCCGCCGGATGACGACCATGCCGATCACGGCGTCGTCCTTCACCAGCTCGATGCCCTTCACTCCGGTGGCCACGCGGCCCATGTCGCGGACGTCCCCCTGGTGGAACCGGATGCTCATGCCCTCGCGGGTCGCCAGCACGACGTCGCTTGTCCCGTCGCAGATCTGCACGTCGATCAGCTCGTCGCCGTCGTCCACGTTGATCGCCCGAATCCCCGCGGTCCGGACGTTTCCGTACTCGGAGAGCGCCGTCTTCTTCACCGTGCCCCGGCGGGTGGCGAAGATCAGGAACTGCTCGGGCGAGAATTCCCGCACGCGGACCAGCGCGGCGATCTGCTCGTCCGGCTTCATCGCGATGCAATTCACGATCGGCTTGCCGCGCGCGGCTCGGCCGGCCTGCGGAATCTCGTGAACCTTGAGCCAGTAGACGTGACCCTTGTCGGTGAAGAAGAGGATGTAGTCGTGGGTGCTCGCGATGAACAGGTGCTCGACCCAATCGTCTTCCTTCAGGTCGGCCCCGTTCAGGCCCCGCCCCCCGCGCCGCTGGCGGCGGTACGTCGAGACCGAGATCCGCTTGATGTATCCCGAGTGCGACATGGTGATCACCATGTCCTCTTCGGCGATCAGATCCTCGACCGTGAACTCGCCCTGGTCGGCGACGATCTCGGTGCGGCGGTTATCGCCGAACTTTTCCGCGATCTCCGCCATCTCCGCCTTGAGAATCCCCATCCGCTTGGGCTTGGACCCGAGGATGCTCTTGAGCTCCTTGATCGTGCCCCGGACCTCCTTGATCTCCGCCTCGAGCTTCTCGATCTCGAGCCCGGTGAGCTTCGCCAGCCGCATGTTGAGGATCGCGTCGCTCTGTTTCTCGGAGAGCCCGAAGCGCTTGCGGAGCCGCGCATCGGCGTCGGGCACGTCCTTCGACTTCTTGATGAGCTCGACGATCTCGTCGATGTGGTCCACGGCGATCTTGAGGCCCTCGAGGATGTGCTCCCGGGCCTCCGCCGCCTCGAGATCGAACTTGGTCCGCCGGACCACGATGTCGTGCCGGTGCTCCACGAAGCGATCGAGCAGCTGCTTCAGGTTCATGACCTTCGGCGCGCCGTGATCGAGCGCCAGCATGATCACGCCGAAGGTGGACTGCATGGCGGTGTGCTTGTAGAGCTGGTTCAGCACCACGTTGGGGTTCGCGTCGCGCTTGAGCTCGACCACGAGGCGGATGCCGTCCTTGTCGCTCTCGTTCCGCGCGTCCGAGATCCCCTCGACCTTCCGCTGGTTCGCGAGCTCGGCGATATCCTTGTGCAGCCGCTCCATGCTGACCATGTAGGGCAGCTCGGTGACGACGATCTGGTAGCGCCCGGACGACTCCTTCTCTTCGATCTGGGCCCGCGCGCGCATGATCACCCGGCCGCGGCCGGTCTCGTAGGCCTCCTTGATCCCTTCCCGGCCGTAGATGTAGGCGCCGGTCGGGAAGTCGGGCCCCTTGATCACCTTGCGGAGATCCGCGATCGACGCATCCGGCTCGTCGATGAGGAGCTCCACCGCCTTGGCGACCTCCCGCAGGTTATGCGGCGGGATGTTGGTCGCCATGCCCACCGCGATGCCGCTCGAGCCGTTGACCAGCAGATTGGGGATCTTGGCCGGGAGGACGGTCGGCTCCTGCAACCGGTCGTCGAAGTTGGCCTGGACGTCGACCGTGTTCTTGTCGATGTCCTCGAGCAGCGACATGGCGACGGGCGTGAGCCGCGCCTCGGTGTAGCGGTAGGCCGCTGCATTGTCGTCGATGGTGCCGAAGTTCCCCTGCCCGTCGATGAGCGGGTAACGCAGGGCGAATTGCTGCACCATGCGCACGAGCGCGTCGTACACGCTCGCGTCGCCGTGCGGGTGGTACTTGCCAAGCACGTCGCCGACGACCGTCGCCGACTTCTTGTATGGCCGCCCGGGGACCAGCCCCAGCTCGTTCATGGCATAGAGGATCCGCCGGTGCACCGGCTTGAGCCCGTCACGCACGTCGGGCAGCGCGCGCGAGACGATCACGCTCATCGAATAGTTGATGAACGACTGCTGCATCTCCTCTTCGATGAGGCGGGGCAGGATGCGTTCGCGCGAATTGGGTGCGGTCATGACGCGATCCGGGTATGGGCAAGCTGCGGTGAAGCGGATCCTGACGCAGACCGGAATATACCCGGAGCCCCGGGGTCGCCGCAACCGCAGGGCTCATACGTAAACGCTTGTCAAATCATCTGTTAGAGCTGGGTGGTCGGACTTGAAATCGTCCCCGGGGGCAGGGTGGCGGAGGGCGATGCGGGTCAGGCGGGCGCGAGCGGGCGAGCCGCCACGCGCTCGCGCACCAGGAGGACGGTCCCCGCGCCGGGGCCCAGCGATGGCGGGCCTTCAGGTGCCTGCACCCGACCCAGCAGCCGCCCGTTGCTGTCGAGAATCCGGTAGCTGGCCGACTCGTCGGTGTCGTTGGTCCGCATGATCATCTCCTCGCTCCGAAAATCGTCGGGCCGGGAGCCGGCCCACACAGACAGATGCCCTGAATCGCCCAACGGTTGCGTCTCGTAAGGGGGCGCAACCCTTTCCCCAGGCCCGGTGTCAGAGAACCGACGCCGGACTGAACTCTTCGCCCCCGCCCCGGAGCCCGGTGGACGACCGTCTCCTGATCGCCCGTGTGCAGGCCGGCGATGCGAGTGCCGAGCGTGAGCTGTACAACGCTCACGTCGACCGGGTGTATCGGCTGGTGTACCGGATCGCCGGTGACCCGGACCAGGCGCAGGACTACACCCAGGAGACCTTCATCCGCACGTTCGACCGTCTGGGCGATTTCCGGGGTGAGGCGGCCCTCGGCACCTGGATCTGCTCGATCGCCGTGTCGGTGGCGCTCAACGGTCTGCGCCGGGGGAAGCGGCTCCGGACCCGCGAGGTGGCGCTGGACGAGGCGGCGACAGCCGCGGTAACCGAGCGCCGGTCCGAACCCGAT
>JBGPPG010000043.1:0-22938 GCA_041488455.1 Gemmatimonadota bacterium | reverse complement strand
TGTCGACGGCACCTTCGCGCCGCACGCCATGCCCAAGCTGGGCGGTGGCGTGGAGGGCTTCCAGATCGACCTCTTCACCGAGGTCGCGCGCCGCATGAAGCGCGAGATCACGATCGACGCGGTGAGCTTCTCGACCCTGATCCCGGGCATGCAGTCCGGCCGCTACGACTTCATCGCCGCGCCGACGACGGTGACCAGGGAGCGGGCGGAGAACATGCTCTTCACCGCGGGGTACCTCTGGACCGCGTACCAGTTCGGCATCAAGAAGGGGTCGGCGGCGATCAAGGACTGGGCCGACCTCAAGGGCAAGTCGGTGGCCGTCAACAAGGGCACGCCCTACGAGACGCTGTCCAAGGCCAAGGGCGCCGAGCTCGGCTTCACGGTGCAGGTCTACGACAACCAGCCGGACGCCACGCAGGCCGTCCTCTCCGGTCGCGCCTACGCGACGCTCGGCGGCAACACCACCATCGTCTACGCCGCGTCGAAGAACCCGCAGTTCGTGGCCGACCTCGAGCTCACGGACACGCGCGCCCACTGGGCGGCGCCGGTGCCCAAGAGCAACCCGAAGCTCCGCGCCGAGCTCCAGGACGCGCTCGACTGCATGAAGAAGGACGGGACGATCGCCAAGATGTCCGAGAAGTGGTTCGGCCGCAAGCCGCCCGCCGACGGCCTCGAGGTGGTGATCACCCCGGGCTACGGCGTGCCGGGCATGCCGGGCTACGATCCGACGCCGCACGAGCTCCATTGCCACTGATCGTCGACGCGCGCGGCCTCCACAAGCACTTCGGCGCCCTGCACGTCCTCAAGGGCGTCGATCTCGGGGTGGCCGAGCGCGAGCTGGTCTTCGTCATCGGGCCGTCGGGCTCGGGCAAGTCGACCCTGCTGCGCTGCCTCAACCGGCTGGAGGAGCCCTCCGCCGGCAGCGTCGTGGTGGACGGCATCGATATGCTCGACCCGCGGACCGACATCAACCACGCGCGCCAGCGCATCGGCATGGTGTTCCAGTCCTTCAACCTCTACCCGCACATGACCGCGCTCGGCAACGTGACCCTCGCGCTCCGCAAGGTCGCGGGCCGGTCGCGCGCCGAGGCCGAGGCGCTCGGCCACGCCGCGCTCACCCGGGTCGGCCTCGGCGACCGCGCCGGCCACACCCCGGGCCAGCTCTCGGGCGGCCAGCAGCAGCGGGTCGCCATCGCGCGCTCGATCGCGCTCGAGCCCCGGGTCATGCTGTTCGACGAGCCGACCAGCGCGCTCGATCCGGAGCTGGTGGGGTCGGTCCTCGAGGTCATGCGCTCCCTGCGGGAGAGCGGCATGACCATGATCGTGGTCAGCCACGAGATGGGCTTCGCCCGCAACGCGGCCGACCGGGTCGTGTTCATGGACGAGGGCGCCATCGTGGAGCAGGGGCCGCCCGAGGTGATCTTCGAGAAGCCGGCCCACGAGCGCACGCGCACCTTCATCGGGCAGATCCAGCGGCATTGAGCTTCACCGAGACGTTCTTCAACGGGAAGGTCATGCTCAAGTACCTGCCGGACATCCTGTCCGGCGTGGTGGTCACGATCGAGCTGGCCCTGCTCATCGTGGTCACCGGCATCGCCGCCGGCCTCGCCCTGGCCCTGCTCCGGAGCCTCGGCATCCGGCCGCTCAACTGGGCGATCATCTTCGTCGTCGACCTGTTCCGCTCCCTGCCGCCGCTGGTCATCATCGTGCTGATCTACTTCGGCCTGCCCAGTGTCGACCTCTCGCCCTCGGGCTTCGTCTCGACCTGGCTGTCGCTCGCCTTCGTGCTGATGGCCTTCTCGGAGGAGATCTTCTGGGCCGGCATCACCTCGGTGGCCAGGGGCCAGTGGGAGGCCGCGCGCTCGACCGGCCTGTCGTTCGGCCAGACCCTGATGAGCGTCGTGCTGCCGCAGGCCTTCCGCCTGGCCATCCCGCCGCTCACCAACCGCACCATCTCCATCACCAAGGGCACCGCGCTCGGCACCGTGGTGGCCGTCACCGAGATCCTGGGGCAGGCCAGCTCGGCGATGTCCAACTCCTACAACCCCTCGCCGCTGATGATGGGGGCCGCGGCCTACCTCGTGCTGTTCTTCCCGGTCGTGGTGGCGGCCCGCTGGGTCGAGACCAGGTTCGCGTGGAAGCGATGATCCAGACCTTCTTCAACCCGGAGATCATCGCCGCGTCCTGGCCGATCGTGCTGGCCGGGCTACGCAACACCGTGCTGCTGTCGCTGCTCGTGGTGCCGCTCGGCCTCCTCGGCGGGCTGATCCTCGCGCTGCTCGCGAGCGTGAAGAACCCCGCGGTGCGCTGGCCGCTGATGGCGTGGGTCGACTTCTTCCGCGCCTTCCCACCCCTGGTGCTGCTCATCTTGTTGTTCGCCGGCCTGCCGTTCGCCGGGCTCGAGCTGGGCGGCTTCGTCTGCGTGGCCATCGCCTTCTTCCTCAACACCGGCGCCTACTACGGCGAGATCCTGAGGGCGGGCATCGACTCGGTGCCGGTGGGCCAGGTCGAGGCCGCGCGCTCCACCGGCCTCTCGCGCCTGCAGGCCATGGCCTACGTCGTGCTACCGCAGGCGGTGCGCAACGTGCTGCCCGACCTGCTCTCCAACACGCTCGAGGTGGTGAAACTCACCGCGCTCGGCAGCGTGGTGGCCGTGCCCGAGCTCCTCTACCAGGCGCGTCAGGCGCAGAGCATCACCTACAACCCGACGCCCATCGTGGTGGCCGCGATCATCTACTTCCTGATGCTGTGGCCGGTGGTGCGCCTCCTGAGCCGCCTGGAGAACCGCGCGCTCGCCGGGCGGTAGTGGTCTCATGAGGAGCCAGAGCGGATTCGTCTCGGTCACCCGGGCAAAGCGACACGACTCTGGTCCCCCGCGGATTCCTCATCTTCGCCCTCTGCTCTCATCCAGCGGGGCGCCTATCGGGGAACAAAGGGGCGGCCCCGCCCCAAGTGTGGAAGCGGATCCCCTCGCGGGGAGATCGGCTCGACTATAACCCGCTGATTGCTGGGCATTTCTGCCTGGCACTGGGAATGCACCCCCCGCGGTGAGGAACCCGATTGTTCTTCGGGGACGGCTCACGTCCCGTTCGCCCTGTCTCAGAAGACGGGAGATCCCGTGGCCGACACCAGCGTGTTGCGCGAGAACATGGTGCAGTATCAGATCGCTGCGCGCGGCGTGACCGACGCGCGGGTGCTCGACGCCATGCGAACGGTCCCTCGAGAAGCATTCCTGCCCGAGGCGCTCGCGGAGTTCGCCTACGAAGATAACCCGCTGCCAATCGAAGAAGGGCAGACGATCTCCCAGCCGTATATCGTCGCCCTCATGATCGCTGCCATCCAACCGCGGACAGAGGATCGCGTATTGGAGGTCGGGACCGGCTCCGGGTACGCGGCCGCGGTGCTCTCCCGGACCGTCGGCCAGGTCTACACGGTCGAACGGCACGCGACGCTGGTGGACCTGGCACGGCGCCGCCTGCGGACGCTGGGATACGGCAACATCGAGGTGCTCCACGGCGACGGCAGCCTCGGCTGGCCCGATCATGCGCCGTATGACGCGATCATCGTGGCGGCGGGCGGGCCGCACGTGCCGCGGCAGCTGCGCGCGCAGCTGGCCGTCAGCGGCCGCATGGTGATCCCGATCGGACTCGATGTCCGTCAACAGCGTCTCCTCCGCGTGACGCGCGTCGCGCACGACCGGTTCGAGGAGGAGGAACTCGGGCCGGTACGCTTCGTTCCCCTGGTCGGTGCGGACGCGTGGGAGGGCCCCGGCTTCGTCCCGACCGGCGTGTTCGCTCGACGCGGCATCCGGCCCAGGACGATCGCGGCGGTGATCCGCGAGGCGGCCGAGCCGTTAGCCGAGATCGGGGAAGTGGATCTCGACCCGCTCCTTGAGCGGATCGGCCAGTCCCGGGTCGTCCTTCTGGGTGAAGCGACGCATGGCACCGCGGAGTTCTATCGGATGCGGGCCCGTATCACCCGCGAGCTGATCACGAAACGTGGCTTCACGATCGTCGCCGTGGAAGCTGATTGGCCGGATGCCGCGCGGGTCGATCGCTACGTTCGCCACGGGCCGGCGGTGCCGGAGGGGGGGCCCGCCTTCAGTCGCTTTCCGACCTGGATGTGGAGAAACGCCGAGGTCCACGACTTCGTCGAGTGGCTCCGATTCTGGGACGCGGACTGCCGCGACCCCGCTCGCCGGGCCGGCTTCTACGGCCTCGATCTCTACAGTCTCTTTACCTCGATCGCCGCCGTCCTCCGCTACCTGGACGAGGTGGACCCGGATACCGCCGCGCTCGCCCGCCGGCGTTACGGCTGCCTGAGTCCCTGGCAACGGGACCCCGCAGTCTATGGCCGCGCCGCCCTCACGGGGCAGTACCGGACCTGCGCGGAGCCGGTCACCCGCATGCTCCGCGACATGATGGAGCACCGCCTCGAGTACGCCGTGCACGACGGCGAGCGCTTCCTCGACGCGGCCCAGAATGCTCGGCTGGTGGCGAACGCGGAGCGCTATTACCGCGTGATGTACTCTGGCCAGGTCGATTCGTGGAACCTGCGGGACCGCCACATGTTCGACACCCTGGACATGTTGCTCAACTTTCACGGGCCCGAGGCCAGGGCGGTGGTCTGGGCGCACAACTCTCACGTCGGCAATGCGGCCGCCACCGAGATGAGCGCCCGCGGCGAGTTCAACGTGGGCCAGCTGTGCCGCGAGCGGTTCGGCCCCGAGGCCTTCCTGGTGGGGTTCGGGACCGACCGCGGCACCGTCGCGGCGGCGAGTGACTGGGATGCACCGATGCAAGTCATGGCGGTTCGGCCTTCCCATGCCGACAGCTACGAGCGGCTGTTCCACGAGTCGGGGGTGCCGGCCCTCCTGCTTCCTCTTGGGCCCGCGGCCCGGCCCGAGGTACGGGACGAGCTGCGGCCGCCTCGTCTGGAGCGTGCCATCGGCGTGATCTATCGGCCCGAGACAGAGCTGCAGAGCCACTACTTCCAGGCCGTGCTGCCTGGCCAGTTCGACGAGTATGTCTGGTTCGACGAGACCCGGGCGGTCCGGCCCCTTCCCGCACCCACGCGCGAGGGGATGCCGGACACCTACCCGTTCGGCGTGTGACCGGGTCTCTCCCCTCCAGGAGATCGACGCCGTCCAGGCCAAGCTGGCCTGGATGCGGGAGGCGCACATCTGGCCGAACGGGCAGCGCTATCTCTGGACCGATGCGTTCGGCGTGGTGCTGCTGGCGTCGCTGTGGCAGGAGCTCCACGACGATCGCCTGCTGCGCGAATGCGAGCGGGTCGTCGCGGAGGTCGAGCGGGTGTTGGGGCGGCCACGCGGAATCCGCATCGGCGAAGAGCCCGACCGGGACGGCCAGTACTTCCACTACCTGGCCATGTGGATCTTTGCGCTCGATCGGTTGGGAGCCATCGACCGTCGCTATCGAGAGAAGGCGATCGCCCTGGTACGCGACATTCACCCCGCGTTCGTCGTTCCCGGACGCGGGGTGGTCTGGAAGATGCGCGAGGACCTCAGCGGCCCGTATCCGGGCTTCGGGTTCGGCGTCCTGGACGCCTTTCATGGGCTGGTGGTCTATCGCCTGCTGGACCCGGTCGGGCTGGCCCCGGAAATCACGGACATGCGGGCGCTGGTCGAGGCCAGCTATCGCACTCTCACGATCACCCAGGACCTCGGCCTCGGAATGATGCTCTGGATGAGCCACTTCTTTCCCAACGAGCCGTGGGCGGTGATTCAGCGCACGCGGGCCCTGGCCATGCTGGATCGGATGTGGGTCGACCCGCCCGGTTACTTCAGCCGCGAGCCGTCGCACCGCCAGGTGAAGTTCGCCTTCACCAACTACGGTGTCTCGCTGGGCCTCCAGGCCGTGCCCGCGCACGGCGAACGGGTGCGGCGACTGAACGCGTTCTTCGCTTCGTACCACTCTGGCGACGAATACGACACCAACGCCATCACCCACGTCATGGCGTGCACGTCCCATTTCCCGGGACGATTTCTTCGCAATGTCCCTCCCTGAGTGGGAGCCCCCCGGTCAGCGGCTGCGGGCCGTCAGGACCGGACGGCCCGAGCGCGCCACGACCTGCGACGCGACACTCCCCAGCAGAAAGCGGTGCACGCCTGTCCGACCGTGGCTGCCGATCACGATGACATCCGCGTGCCATCGGCCCGCGGCTCTCACGATCTCCACCGCCGGCCCGCCCTCCACGAGCTTCGTCTGGACGCGGATGCCAGACGCGCGGGTCCGGGCCAACACGACCGCCAGGCGGCGGTGAGCGTCGTGTCGCGCGGCCGCGAGCAGATCGAGATAGCTCGCCGGCGCGGCTCTTCCACCTCCGACGAAGGGCGAGGGAGGCGTGAGGACATGCAGGATCAGCAGTCGCGCTCCGTCGCGCTGCGCCCACTCGCGCGCCATGGCCAGGGCCGGACGCGACGCGGCCGAGAAGTCCGTCGCGTACAGGATCCGCCGCGTACGCTTCACGGTCGCCACGCCGGCCGGGCCCTAACACGTCCCCTGGCCACGAGGGCGATCAGCAGAATCGATCTCCGGATCATGACCTAATCTCCTTCGCTTCGCCGCGTTTGTCACTCGGCGCCTCAACGCGCGCTGAACAGTATATGACATGCAGGGTCTCGAGCTATCCGCCCATCTGCCACGTCTTGATCGCCGAGAACGGGTGCAGCAGCATCACGACGTTCAGGATCAGGCCGTCGCGGATCGTGAGCAGAAGCGCGGCCTCGACCGCCACGAAGGCGACCACCGAGACCCACACCGGCAGCCGCATGACCGCGGTATACCCGAGGGCGAACGCGATCACGTCACCCACCGAGTTCGCGATGCTGTCCCCGTAGTAGTTCAGCGCGATCGTCGCCTCGCGGTACGCCGCGATGACCGCATTCGTGTTCTCGCCGATCTCCCAGCCCACCTCGATCATGACCGCCAGCAGCGCGCGCAGCGACGGCCAGCGCGCCCCCAGGAGCAGCCGCAGTACCGCGTAGTACACCGCTCCGTGCAGGACGTGCGTGAACGTGTACGGATCGATGAGATGCTGCGAGTTGTGCGAGCTCCAGATGTCCCACGCCCAGGGACTCGGGGAGCCGCACGAGCACCAGAGGCGCCGACCCATCAGATGGAGCACCACCGCGTCGACGGCCGTGAGGCCGATCGCGGCGGTGACCGTCCACGGCCTCCACGCCGCGCCGATCGCCGAGCGGGGCCCCTCGTCGGCCATGGAAGCTATCGCCTGTCGGGGCGCGGTGGAAATGGCCGGTGGGGCGGAGCGAGCGGGTACAGCGGGTTCACGGTGATATGACCACCCACCCATACCCCGTTCGCGCCGACACAGGAGCAAGGTGCTCCCGCCGCCACGTTTTGCGGGAAGCGACAGATGCCATAGGGCGTCGAGCAAGTCGGAAACGCGGGATAGGGCCAGCTCCCCGGCAGGAGCGCGTAGGGCGGCGCCTCGGGAAGTGGTGAAGTGTCTTGGGCGGACGTGGGAGCAACCCCGACAAGCCCGACGAGCACCAGCAAGGGGAGAAGACGCGCGACTGTCACCAGGCGGGCCAGCCGGTCAGCCAGCCCGCCGGACTCCGGCGTCGGGTGCGAACCTTCGAAATGTCCGATATGGGCCATGATGGCGAGGAGCTTCCTCCAGAAGCAAGAGCAGAATGCGCGCCAATTGCAAGATGACGGCTTTTCGCAGCCTTGGACCTGACCGTGCCGCTCGGATCCACCTCCAGATGGGGAGGGATTGCCTCAGATGTCCCGGGCCGGTCCCGGCGCCGGCACAGCGCCCGCCGGCATCACCACCGCCTCGTGCGGATGGTCCTCGCTCGTGCGCCAGTCGCTCCGTGCGCACGCCTGTGGTAGGGTCTCGGCAACCAAGCCAGGAGGCAGACATGGCCGAGCCAATTGACGCTGAAGGCCGGCGGCTGCTCACAGCCTTCGCTCGTAACCTCAATCGTCTCGACCCGCAGCCTCTCGACTGGCAGCGGTTCTACGAGTTCATCCTCCATGCATTCCGGCATTCGCCACAACCCTCCGAAGCGGTCGGTCATGCATTGGTCCAGGAACGCCTGGATTGGGAGGAGGCAGAGGGGTTCGTGCTCTTCTACACCCACGCGATAGAACTGCTCGAACGCGAGACGGCGACAACGCCGGTCTCGAGAGCCAGGCGCGCCACCCGTAAAAGGTCGGGCGCTGGCCGGAAGCCGGCCGCGCGGAAACGACGCCGACCCTGAAGACCAAGGCGTATACGCTGCTCGGGGCTGACCGGCGGCCGTACCGGAGCCCTGCCCGCGGCGCGCTCGGGGGCCATATGCGCTCCCGCTTGTACGGCCGGCTGGATTGCCCGGCGGCCCTCCGGGCCATCGCCCGTGGCGGCTACGTCAAGAACCGGGTGTTCTTTGCCGACGAGAAGATCGCCGTCTCCGCCGGCTTTCGACCGTGCGCGGTTTGTCTTCCCGAGCGCTACGCGCGATGGAAGGTGGCGAAAGGACACGTGGTAGACAAGCGACAGCAACTATTGGCCGCTCGTGCCCGATCTCGACCGGTGCGGCACACCTGATGAAAGGGAATCGACATGATGAACCTGACTCCCACGGAGATGGAGCGGTTGACGATCTGGAGCGCCGCGGAGCTCGCCCGGAGGAGGCGGGCCAAGGGACTGCGACTCAGCTACGTGGAGGCCATCGCCTACATCACCGACGAGGTCCTCGAAGGCGCGCGCGAAGGCCGGTCGGTCGCGGAGCTGGTGGAGTGGGGCGCGACGCTCCTGACCACCGATGACGTGCTGCCCGGCGTCGCCGCGCTCGTCCCGCGCATCATGGTGGACGGCCTGTTCGAGGACGGAAGCCGACTCATCGCCCTCTACGGTCCGATCCGGCCCGGGAAGCAGCCGGTGTCGAACGAGCGCGGCACTCCCGGCGAGGTGATCACCCCGGACGGCGACATCGAGCTGAACCAGGGACGCGCGAAGGTCGCCCTGGAGATCCTCAACACCGGCGACCGTGCGATCCAGGTCGCCAGCCACTTCCACTTCTTCGAGGCCAACCGGGCGCTGGCCTTCGACCGCGCGCGGGCGTTCGGCATGCGGCTCGACGTCCCCGCCGGGAACTCGGTGCGCTTCGAGCCCGGCATGAAGAAGGCGGTGACGCTGGTCGAGCTGGGCGGGTCGGCGACGGTGACCGGCCTCAACAACCTGACCAACGGGTCCGTCCACTCGCCCGGCGTCCGGGAGGCGGCGCTCCGCCGCGCCCGCGAGCTCGGCTTCCAGGGCGCGTGAGGAGGGCCAGACCATGGCGCGAATGACGCGGGCCGCCTATGCGGCCACCTACGGCCCGACCACCGGCGACCTCGTGCGCCTCGGCGATACCTCGCTCCTCGCCGAGGTCGAACGCGACCACGCGGTGTATGGCGACGAGTGCATGACGGGCGCGGGCAAGGTGATGCGCGACGGCATGGGATTCGATGCCCACGCGACTTCGGCCGCCGGCGCGCTGGACATGCTCGTGCAGAACGCGACCATCATCGACCCCGTCCTCGGGGTGGTGAAGGCGGACATCGGGATTCGCAACGGGACGATCGTGGCGGTGGGAAAGGCCGGCAATCCGGCCATCCAGTCCGGCGTCCATCCCGGGCTCCGGTGCGGCCCCTCGACCACCATCGTCCACGCGGACCGGCTCATCGTGACGCCGGGTGGCGTCGAGGCCCACGCCCACTTCCTCTGCCCCCAGCAGTGCGAGCACGCGCTGGCCGGCGGGCTCACGACCATCGTGGGCGGAACCATGGGCCCGCACTTCGACATCAGCTGCGCCGGCCCGGCCAACCTCGCCATCATGCTGCGGGCGGCCGAGCAGTATCCGCTCAACTTCGGGTTCCTCGGGCGCGGCAGCGGCCACGACCCCGCCGCCATCGTGGAGAGCGTGGCCGGAGGCGCCATCGGCGTGAAGGTGCACGAGGACTTCGGCGCCATGCCGGCCACGATCGACTGCGCGTTGACCGTCGCCGACCGATACGACTTCCAGGTGCAGCTGCATACCGACACCATCAACGAGGCCGGCTACTGCGAGGACACCATCGCCGCCATCGGCGGCCGCACGATCCACATGTACCACGTGGAAGGCGCGGGCGGCGGCCACGCCCCCGACATCATCCGCGTGGCCGGCGTGCCTCACTGCCTGCCCTCGTCGACCAATCCGACCAATCCGTTCACGCGGAACGCCCTCGACGAGGGTTTGCCCATGACGATGGACGCCCACTTCCTGAACTGGCAGCTCCCCGAGGACGTGGCCTTCGCCGAGAGCCGGGTGCGCCCGCAGACGATGGCCGCCGAGGACCTGCTGCACGACCTCGGCGCCATCTCGATCTTCGCCGCCGACACGCAGGGCATGGGGCGCGTCACCGAGACGGTCACCAGCTGCTGGCGGCTCGCGAGCGTCATGAAGGACCGCAAGGGGCGGCTTCCGGCCGAGACGACGGCGCGGGCCGACAACGAGCGGATCAAGCGCTACGTCGCCAAGTACACCATCAACCCGGCCCGGGCGCTCGGCATCGACCCCTACGTGGGGTCCATCGAACCCGGCAAGATGGCCGACCTCGTCCTGTGGGTGCCGGCCTTCTTCGGGGTCAAGCCGCTCATGGTGATCAAGAGCGGTTTCGTGGTCTGGTCGGCGATGGGCGACGCCAGCGGCTGCATATTCCCCACCGAGCCGGTCGTCCAGCGCCCGATGTGGGGCGCGGTCGGCGACGCGCCGTCGACTCTCGGGGTCTTCTTCGCCAGCGCCCTGGCGCTCCAGGCCGACGTCCCGCGGAAGCTCGGCCTTCGTCGCCGCATGCTGCCCATCGCGAGCACCCGCGCGCTCGGCAAGCGCGACATGCTGCACAACGACGCGTGCCCCGAGATCGCCGTCGACCCGAGCACGCACGAGGTCTATGCCGACGGTGAGCTCCTCGTCTGCGAGCCGGCGGCGTCCGTTCCCCTCTCGCGGCGGTACCTTCTCCGATGAGCGCGCCCGGGCCGGTGGACGTCGGTCCGGGCTCGTCCGCCGGCACGGCCGCGCCCCAGCTCGCGCTCCGCTTCGAGCGCGATCCCTCGAGCCGAACGTTCCTCGCGCGGAAGTTCTCGACCTATCCGTTCTTCCTCGCGGCACCCTTTCACCTGGATCGCGCCCCCCACGGGATGCTCACGGCCATCATGCAGTCGAGCTCCGGCGGCCTCTACGAGGAAGACCGGCTCGTCCTCTCCTTCGATGCGGAGGCTGGCGCCGATGCGCACATCACCACGCAGGGGGCCACCGTCGCTCACGCGATGCCCCACGGCGGTGAGGCGCGACACGAGGTGAGGATCCGCGCGGCCGCCGGGGCGCTGGTGGAGTACCTGCCCGACCCGCTCATCCTCCTGCCCACGGCCAGCGTACGGACCCGCGTCGAGGTGGTGGCGGAGGTCGGGGCGACGGTCATCGTCGGCGACGCATTCCTGGCCCACGATCCCGCGGGACGCGGCCGCCCCTTCCGTCGCCTCGCGGGCGAGACGTCGCTTCGCCGGCCGGGCGCGACCCCGTTCGCCCTCGAGCGCTTCGACGTCACCGGGGAGAGGGTCGCGGACAGCTGGCGCCTGCTCGGTCCTCGCCGTTGCGAGGCACAGGGCAATCTCTGGGTGTGCGCTCCGGGCTCGCCGGACGAGCTGGCGGCGACACTGAGCCGCGCGCTCGAACAAGTGCCGGGAGTCCACGCGGGAGCGACCACCCTGTCCGGCGGCGCCGGCGCGATGGCCCGACTGCTCGCGTACGATGCGGTCACGCTCGGCGAAGGCTTCCGCGCGGCATGGCGCGCGCTCCGCCGCGCGCTCACCGGCCTTCCGCCGACGAGTCGCCGTCAGTCCGGCTGGCTCTGATCAGCGCGAGGACCTGCCTGATGCCCTCGCCGGCGGGGCCGGCGGGAGCGCAAACGCCACCAGATCGCTTCCTGCCGCTATAGCTACGAACTGCTCGCCGTTCACCATGTAAGTCACCGGGGCGGCCGCAATGTGCCCCCCGGTGGGAAACGACCACAGCAGCGCTCCGCTCCTGGAATCGAGCGCGAAGAATGTGCTCTGGTCGCCCCCGAACACAAGCCCGGTCTTCGTCGAAAGCAGGCCGCCCATCTCGGGGTCGACCACGCGCGGCTCGCGGCGGTGCTCCCACACGAGCGCCCCGGTCCCCGCGTCCAGGGCGCGCACCGTGGTATATAGCGGCGAGGCGCGCTCTCTGGGCCAGCTCTGCGCCGCCGACTCTTGCGGTCCCATCTTGCGGTTAGGAAAGAAGACGAGGCCCTGCTCCAGCGCCGCTACAAAGAAGCGGTCGAGAGCAGGGTCATAGGTAGGAGACCACCAGTTCGTCCCGCCAGTGCTGCCGGAATAGGTCAGCACCCCCTTCTGGGTCGGCGCCGACTCGACACGCCGGACCGGGCGTCCGCGCTCGTCGATGCGGTCGGCCCAGCTCTGCTTCACGAACGGCCTCGCGTTCAGAAATCTCCCGGACAGACGATCCAGCACGTAGTAGAAACCGTTGCGGTTGGCCCACAGCAGATGCTTCTCGATCTTTTCGCCCACCCGGCGGTCAGCCAGAATGGGAATCTGGGCAGAATCCCAGTCATGATCGTCACCCGGCGTGAACTGGAAGTGCCACACGAACTGTCCGGTCGTTCCGCGAAGGGCAACGACGGAATTCGAATAGAGGTTTTCCCCACCGCGAACGGCCGAATCGTAGTCGGGTTTCGGGTTGCCCACTCCCCAGATGAGCAGGTCGTGCTCGGCATCATAGGAGCCGGTCAGCCATGTCGACGCCCCCCCGTTGCGCCAGGAGTCGCCGGCCCAGGTATCGTGCCCGGGTTCACCCGGGCCGGGGATCGTAAAGAAACGCCATCGCTCCGTTCCGGTATTGGCATCGTAGGCCACGAGAAATCCGCGACCTCCGGAGCCGGTCGAGATACCCGTCACGACCAGGTCGCGATAGGCGAGCGGGGCTCCCGTGATGTAGTACCCCTCCTTGTAGTTCGCGACGGTTTTTACCTGCCAGACCGGAGATCCCGTGTCCACGGAGAGGGCGACCAGCCGCGCGTCCGCCGTGGGCACGAACAGCTTGCTTCCCATGATCGCCGCGCCCCGCGACCTGCCCGGGCCGGGATCGCGTCCGTCGCGCGGAGCGCCCCCGGTCTCGTACGTCCACAGGACCCTGCCGCTCGATGCGTCCAGGGCCGCCACGTGGTCGGGCGGCGAGGTGACGAACATGACTCCGTCACGCACGATAGGCGACGTCTCGGTCCGCCCCTTGACGGGAAACTGGTGGATCCAGCGCACGGCGAGCCGGGTCACGTTTTGAGCGGTGATCTGCGTCAGCATGCTATGACGCTTCGATGAGTACGAGCCCGAATACGTCAGCCAGTCGCGGGTCGGATCGCGCGTGCCCTGAAGTTCCTCGTACTGCACCGGCCTGACCGCCAGTGTTGGCTGGGCGGACGACGCCTTCGCGGCCCCGTCAGGCACCTCGAGTGTCCCGATATAGGAGACCAGCTCCCATAGCTGTGTTTCGGACAGCGGATACGCCGCCATGGCGGTGCCGGGAACGCCGTACCGTATGGTTCTGAACACCGCCCAATCGCTCGTTCCCTGCCTGAACTCCCTGCCGAAGAGCGCGGGCCCCCTGGGGGTACCGCTGCCGTCGGGCGCATGACAGACGGCGCACCGGGCCCGAAAGAGCCCGGCCCCTGCTTCGATGTCGGCGGGTGAAGATCGAGGGTTGCGAATCACCGAGTACGGATTCCGCGTTTCGATCAAACGCGCGAGCGATTGCCGGGAGCCGGGCGACAAGAACCTCAGCAGATCCGCCCACTCGAGATCGGGGATCTTCCCGGCCGCGGTCAGCACAATGACGTGCACACGCCAGCGCAGCGGAGGAACCGCGATCACCGCCGCCGCGACCACCCCCACGATCGCAAGCATGAGCCACCGGGCGAGACGCAGGCGCCCTCGTCCGCCGGGTTTACTCATGGTCGGGATCTCCATGACGTCGAGGCATCCGGCCCCGCCGCTTCAATTGCTGCCGAACCGTGCGGGCGCATGGGATGTCCAATTGTCGGGCGTTCCGGGTTTGAGGTCTCCCGCGCGCCGTGAAGACGAGCGCGAGACCTCGGAAGTCCTCTAGTTCCTAGTGGTGACCCCGGGGGGGTATTCCGAGGGTTGGAACGCGTCGTTCTTCACGTTTAGCATCGGGGGCGTCGGGCTCGCCGCCTGAGTGCCACGGGTTTCCTTCCCCAAACGGGTTACAACCGCCTTTGAGAGCAGCTTGACGGTCACGAGTCGAGGAAGCGATCCAATCGATCGCGGACTCGATAGTAGGAACCAACGAGCGGCAAGAACCACGGCGTGCCGCCGTAGCCGACGTGTCCGGGCAGCTCGAGTTCCTCGAATGGGCCGACTCGATCGCCGCCGCCGATGATCCTTTGCGCGGTCCGGTGGCCGAGATAGGTCATCATCGCCACGCCCGACCCGTTGCAGCCCAGGCAGAAGTGCATGCCGTCCTGCACCTGCCCCATGTGCGGCAAGAAGTCGAAGGTGAAGGCGACGTTCCCGGTCCAGGCATGCGTCACCTTGGCGTCCTTCAGCTGCGGAAACCGGTCGGTCATAAAGCGGTGCAGCACCGGCGCCGACACTTCCGGTGTGACCGCGGTGAAGCGCGCGCGGCCCCCGAAGAGCATGCGCTTCCCGTCGGGCGAGAGGCGGTAGTAGCACAGCACTCGCGGTGTATCGCTGATCGTGCGGCCTTTGGGGATGAGACTCTTGGCAAGACCCTCCGGTAGCTCCTCGGTGGCGATGATGTGGCTCGCCACGGGGATCAGCTTGCGCTTGAGCTGCGGCGTGGCGTCGCCGGTATAGCCGTTGGTTGCGACGATCACCTGCTGCGCCGTCATCTCGCCGCGCGACGTCCGCAGCCGGAAGGCGCCGCGCTTGCCGGTGATCCGCTCCACGTTCGTGCCTGACGCCAGCCGGACCCCGTACCGCCGCGCCGCATCCAGCAGGCCCTTGTAGTAGAGCGCCGGGTGCAACTTGCCCGAACGCCTCACCAGCATTCCCCCCTGGTAGAAATCGCTGTCGATCTCCTCGCGCTGCTGCCCCTTCGGCACCATGACGCATTGCGCGTCCGCGTACCGGTTGAACATCTCAACCTTGGCGGCGAGCTCGTCGTAGTGCCTGCGGGTACAGGCGCCGGCGAAGCGGCCGCTGCGCTCCCAGAAGCATTCGATCTTCTCGCGCCTGATGATGTCCTCGACGAGGGTGAGCGAGTCGGAAGCCCCGCTCAGCAGACGCCCAGCCAGCGCCTCGGCCGCGCCGTCATTGACCCGGCGCTTGCCGCCCAACCCCTTACCCAGGCTCACCCCGCCGGACACCGCACCGCCGCTCAGGGTCGAGGCGCCGAAGCCGAAATCGTTCGCCTCCATCACCGCGCACCCGACCCCGGCCCGCGCCAGCTCGATCGCGGCGTTCAGCCCGGCATAGCCGCCACCGATGATCGCCACGTCGGTGCCGGCCGACAGCTCTATCGGCGGCTCGGCCTGCGGCCGCCATGCCTCCCACCACCACGGCATGGGCTTGAAATCCGGATGGAAGACTCCGCCCTTGGTCATCGCGTTCTCCCTTCGCTGTCGGCGGCCGTCTCGTTCAACGGCCCGGCATTCCTCCGCCCCTGCCGAAGCGCGCAGCCAGCGCAAGCAACGCAGAGACGAGGACGATCTGCAACGCCGAGATCGCCGCGATCGTTGGATCGATCTCCATGCGGATGTTGTCGAACATCTTCTTGGGCAGCGTCATGTTGGCTCCGCCGAGGAACATCGCCACCACCAACTCGTCGAACGAGGAGATGAAGGCGAGGAAGGCGGCGGAGACCACGCTCGGTCGGATCTGCGGTAAGGTGACGTGCCACACCGCGCGCCAGCGGCTTGCGCCGAGGCCGAGCGCCGCCAGTTCCTGGTTCACGTCGAAGTCGCGCAAACCCGCAACAACCAACGCCACCACGAACGGAAGCGCGAGCAATGTGTGGGCGACCGCGATGCCGTACCACACGCCAATCAGCTTGAGCTTGGCGAACAGGCCATAGAGGGCGATCGACAGCACGATCGTGGGCACGATGATCGGCGCCATGGACAGCTTCTCGACCGCGTCCCGGCCCCAGAACCGCGCCCGCGTGAGACCGAACGCGAGCGGCACGCCGAGCAGCAGCGACAGCACCGTCGTCGCCACCGCGACCTTCAGGCTCAGCCAGGTCGGCGTCAGCCAGTTCGGGCTGTTCAGGTAGCGTTCGTACCACTGCAGCGACCAGCCGGGCGGTGGGAACTGCAGGTACTGCGCCGAGCTGAACGAGATCGGGAACACGATCAACAGCGGAAGCTGCAGAAACAGATAGACCAGGCTCGCGACGCCGGCGAGCAGTAGACGGCCCGGGCGCAAGCGCCTCATGCCGACCTCGTCCGCGCGATACGCGAAATGCCCCAGAATGCCGCCAGCGTGAGTGCCAGCAGGATCGCCGACAACGCTCCGGCAAAGGCCCAGTTCAGCAGCTCGCGCACCTGCTCCTCGATGAGGTTGGCGACCATCACCACCCGCCCACCACCGAGCAGGGCGGGGGTGATGAAGAAGCCGAGAGACAGCGTGAACACCAGCGTCACCCCGGCCGCAACGCCGTTCATGGTCAGCGGCAGCGTGATGCGCAGGAACGCGCGCCAGCGCGGAGCCCCCAGCCCCACCGCGGCGAGCACGAGGTTCGGATCGACGTTCTTCACCGCGTTGAACACCGGCAGGATCATGTACGGCAGCAGCACGTGGACCATGCCGATCAGCACACCCGCCAGGTTGTTGAGCAGCGGCAGCGGGCTGTCGATCACGCCCCAGCCGATGAGCGTGCGGTTGACCACCCCGTTGCGGCCGAGCATCACCATCCACGCGTAGGTGCGTACGAGAATCGACGTCCAGAACGGCAGCAGCACGAAGGCCATGCCCACGAGCTGCCAGGCCCGGCCACTCGTCGCCATGACGTAAGCCACCGGATAGCCCAGCGCGAGCGTGAGCACGGTGACGATCGCGGCAATCTTGAAGGTCTCGAAGATCACCCGCAGGTAGAGCTCGTTGGTCAGCGCCCTCTCGTAGGCGGCCAGGCTGCCGCCCGCGACGCTCAGCGCGAGCAACCGCAGCAGCGGCGCGGCGAACAGCGCCAGGAGCAGGACCATCGCCGGCACCGACAGCGCGATCGCGCCGCCGGCGGCACGGCGACGGGCGCGATCGGCGGGCGTCACCCGGCCCCCCGGATCACGTGTGCGTCCTCGGGCGCGAAGCCGACCGTCACGCTTGCGCCCGCGGACACCGCGTGATGCCCACGCACCATCAGCTCGAACCCCTCGGCAACCCTTACCCGCAGCTTGTGCGCCTCGCCAAGATAGACCGCCTCCACGACGGTGCCGGTAAACCGGTTGGTGGCCGAGTCGATCGCCATCTTCTCCGGCCGCACCAACAGCCGTACGCGCCCGCGCCCGCCGCCGAGTCCGCGCACCGTCACGTTCGCGCCGTCGTCGAGCCGGACGCGATCCGGAGCGGTGATCTCACCGACGAGCAGGTTGGACTCGCCGATGAACTGCGCGACGAACGCGTCGGCCGGGCGGTCGTAGATCTCATCCGGCGCGCCGATCTGGCGGATCGCGCCGCCGTCCATCACCGCGATGCGATCGGACAGCACCAGCGCCTCCTCCTGGTCGTGGGTGATGAACACCGTGGTCAGGCCGAGCCGCCGCTGCAGGCGTCGAACCTCGAGTTGCATCGACTCGCGCAGCTTGCGGTCGAGCGCACCGAACGGCTCGTCGAGAAGCAGTAGCGTCGGATCGAAGACGACGGCCCGCGCCAGCGCGACACGCTGCTGCTGCCCGCCGGAGAGCTGCGAGGGCAGGCGCTCGCCGTAGCCTCGCAGCTCGACCAGCGCCATCGCCTGGATAACGCGGCGCTCGATCTCGGATCTCGGCACGCCGCGCATCTGCAGCGGGAACGCGATATTGCGCGCCACGCTCATGTGCGGGAACAGCGCGTAATTCTGGAACACCATGCCGATGTTGCGCTTGGCCGGCGAGACATCGGTGATATCGGCGCCGCCGACGGTCACGCGGCCGGCATCGGGGAACTCGAAGCCGGCCACCACCTTGAGCAGCGTCGTCTTGCCCGACCCGCTCGGGCCGAGGATGGTCAAGAACTCGCCGGCCGCGACCGAAAGCGACACCCCGCCGAGCGCGACGACGGCGCCGTAGCGCTTGGCAACCCCGTCGACCCGGAGCTCGGCGTCCTTTACTTCTTGAGCAGCCACTGCTTCCAGCGTTCCATGCTCCTTTCCAGGTTGTCGTCCCACCAGGAGACGCTGAGCCAGAACTGCTTGGGGAGATTCTCCGGGTACGTCGGCATGTGCGGCGCGGCCTGCGGATCGATGTACTTGATGCTCTCGAGATTGAGTCCGGGATAGCCAAGCTCGTTGGCGTAGATCGCCTGGCGCTTGGGATCGCTCATGTAGGCAAGCATCTTGTTGGCCCAGTAGAGATCCTTCGCGCCCTTCGGGATCACGAAGGTCCCCTGCTTGAGCGAGCCTTGGGTCCAGTCGACCGCGATCGGTGCGCCCTTCTTCATGAGGTCGTAGAAGCGGCCGTTCCACCCGGTGGCGAGGACGACTTCCTTGTCGAGCAGCAGCTGCGCCGGCTGCTGGCCGGTGGTCCACCACACGTTCACGTGCGGCTTGATCTCGTCGAGCTTCTTGAACGCGCGATCCATGTCGATGGGATAGAGCTTGTCGGCCGGCACGCCGTCGGCCAACAGCGCGTATTCGAGATTGTCGACGGGATGATTGCGCATGCTGCGCGGCCCCGGGAAACGCTTCACGTCCCAGAACTCAGCCCAGCCCTTCGGCTGCTTGCCTGGCGCGAACACGTCGGTGCGATAGGCGAGAACGGTCGAGTACACGGAGGAGGCGAAGAGGTACTCGCCCCTGGCCTCCTTCGGATAGGCGGAGCGATCGACCATTTTCGGATCGATCTTCTCGACCAGCCCGAGGCGCTGCACGAGCGCCCCATCCTGTCCGCCGATCTCCGTCAGGTTCCACTCGATATTACCGGAGCCGACCATCGCCTTGAGCTTGCCGAGATCGACCGGTGAGGTCTCCACGACGCGGATGCCCGTATCCTTCTCGAAGGCGTCGAAGTACGCCTTGCGCAACGCCGTATTCATCGACCCGCCGGAGGCGTTGACCACGATCTGTTTCGGCTTCGGCGGCTCACCCTGGGCGAAGGCGCTGCGCGCCGTCAGCAGGGCCGCGCCCGCGCCCACCATGACCTCGCGACGGTTCAGCTTGATCGGTGTCATAAGTTCCCCTCCCCCATCCGTCCGCGGTACAGCAAAGAAGCCACCGGCGGCGGTCTCAATCCACATTCCCCGCATGACCGATAGGATCGGCCGTCCGTAGAGCAGCAGAGGCTCGCCAGCCCACACGAAACAACGACCCCAGTTCGCATCACGTGACCCATACAGGAGGTATCCAGAACCCCCCTTTCTGCGGCGATCCTGCCAGAGTGCGTCGGGAAGGTCAAACCGCAGCCTCCACGCAGGGGGCGAGAGTTCTCCAATTGGGGCGCCGGCCAGCTGCGGGGCGGAGGACGCTTGACACAGCCCCGATCCAGAACCATTTCCCTTTGAGCGGTCAACCCGAACGAACTCAGCCCACCCGGCTGGTGGCGGGTCGGGCCACGCCCCGATAGAGGTACCCGCCCACCCGAGGTCCCGCGAGGTAGCCCCGGTTCATCTCCAAGACCTCGAACCCGCCCAATCGTAGGAGCTGGTCGATCGACCGGTTCAGGTGGCAGCCGCCCGCCACCCGCCGCCAGAGCGGCGTGAGCCGGTCCTGCCATCGGACGACCGCCGGATCGGGCGAGCGCCCATGCTCGACGAAGATCAGCCGACCTTCTGGCCGCAGCACCCGACGTATCTCCTGGAGAGCCGCCATCGGATCCGGAATCGTGCAGAGGGTCCAGGTCGTGACAACGTGATCCACCGACGCCTCCCCGAGCGGGATGGCCGCGGCCGGACAGCACAGAAATTCCACCGGGAACGCTACGCGCGCCGCCTCCAAGCGGGCCATCCGGAGCAGCCCCTCCGAGGGATCGAGCGCATAGAGCTTCCGCACCTCTCGGCCGTACATCGGAACATTGAGGCCGGAACCCACCCCGATCTCGAGTACCACCCCTTTCGCGAGCGGCACCCAGCGCGCCCGCTCCGGGCGGAGCGTGTGGCTCCGCATGGCGAGGTCGGTGAGCGTCGGCAACACGTACTTGCGATAGAGACCCATCAGCCACCTCCTGAATGCAGGACCAAGGCTCCGGCCAGCATCTGCACCACCGTGTCCTGCGCCACTTGCGGATCGACCGGCTGCGGGGACGGATCCCAGTAACGGTGAACGGCCCAGAACACCAGCGTCTCAATCATGAGCCGGGCGGCCACGACCGGGTCCGGGACCGGGCGCAACGACCCCGCACGGATCCCCTGTTCGAGGTACTGCGCGAGCTGGATCAGCAGCGCCTCGCGCCCCTGCGTGAACCAGATCTTCGCGAGAGCCGGGTATTCGACCGCGCAGCGGTCGACGAGCTTGATGCTGGTCCTGTTCCGCGCCATGGCTTCGTAGAGCTCGCCCAGGATCCCGGTCAGCTCGCCGGCCTCCCCGTCCCTCCCGCGCCGACGGAGCGCGGCCCGGAGCGTCGGGCTCGCCGGTTGCTCGGCGAGCCGGTCCTTGACCCACCGAAGCGTCCGGCCGCTGGCGGGTGTGCGGACCGGAAGACTCGGCGGCAGGGCAATCGGGCGGGGCACGTCAGCCGAGCGGAGCACGAGATCGAAGAGGGCCTCCTTGCTCTCCACGTAGAGATAGACGGTACCCTTCGCGACGCCCATCGCGTCGGCCACGTCACCCATCTGCGTGTGTCGATACCCCTGGGCGATGAAGACACGCGTCGCCGCGTCGATGAGATCCTGGAAGCGCGAATCGGGAATCTTGCGTGGCACGGTCCCGATTATACATGACCGACCTGGTCAGTCAAGTACGATTCCTTGCTGGGAGGCGCAGAGTCTCGGCGGCTAACCTGGAAAGACGGGTTCGTGCGATAGTCGGCGTCGCCGCGCTAATCCCGACAGGAGGCCGACATGGCAGCGACGGTCCGAGAAGCAATCCGCGAGTTGATGACCCAGACGATGGCGACGATGGACGCCCTGCTCGAGGCCTCCGACCGCGAGCTGACGACCCCGTCGTCCCACGCATGCGCACAGGGCAAGGATTTGTGGACGCTGATGACCAATGACATCGACCACGAGAAGATCCACACGGGCCAGATCCTGGAAGCACGCTACGAATCGCAGATCACGGCCTCGCGGATGCAACGGCTCCTGGCCGAGTGGCTCGAAGAGCGCGCGCGTCTCATCGGCTCACTCATCGGACTGACCGACGAGCAATTCAACCGCGAGACGGCACCCGGCCAGTGGACCTATCGCGTAGTGGCCAAGCACGTGCTGACACTGGAACAGGATTCGTTGAAGACCATCGCGGCCGATCAGGCAACCGGGACCAGCCGCGGGTGACACGCTGCGCTGGCGTGAGTTAGTCCGCGCAGCAGGTGCGCCCGCGAACCGCCTCGATACCTTCCCAGGCGATGATCGGCACCATCGCGACGCCCGCAAGCGGATCGGCCCACCAGTAGCCGAGCCACGCGTTCAGGCCAAGGCCGACGAGCAGAATCGCCGACAGATAGGCACAGACTTGCGTTTGACGCGCCTCGGCTTCGAGCGCCCCGCTGCGGAGCCGGTTCGCCACCCGCCGCTTGTAGTGGACCAGCAGCGGCATGACGATCAGCGAGAGTCCCGCGAGCACGATGCCCACCGTTGAGTGGTCAGGGATCTTTCCCCCGACGAGCGCCCCGATGGCGTCATAGAGCACGTAGGCCGCGAGCAGGAGGAAGCAGACGCCGATGATCTGCATCGCTCGGCGCTCCGATGCTTCCCTTCGGGCCTCGTCATGGTCGCGCCACAGGCGCCACAGCGCCGCGACGCTACTCGTCACCTCGATGGCCGAGTCGAAGCCAAACCCTACGAGGGCAATGCTGGCCGCGACGAACCCGGCGCTCAGCGCCACGACGCACTCGGCAGCGTTCCAAGCCATCGTGGCGTACTGAAGCCATCGTCCTGCCCGCACGACGGCGACGCGGTCTGCTTCCCCCAGTGGATTGTTCACACGATTCACGCAAGATCCTTCTTCTTCGCCTCGAACTCCTCCTTGCTGATATCGCCCCGCGCGTAGCGCTGCCGGAGGATATCGAGCGCTGAATCGGTCGCGCGCGACGCCCTGCCCTGGCTCACCACCCAGCGAATCCCCGGCACGATGCCGACAATGACCACCCCCCAGAAGACCAGCATCATCAACATCATCCCGATACCCCAGATCCCCCACATCGGATGCATGCCCGACCCCCACTCGTATGGACGGTCTTGCGCCGCGGCCAGAGCGGGCCACAGCCATGTCGTGATCCCAACGAAGGCGCGCGGTGCCTGTGTCATGTCATTGTCCTCCTTCTTGTATCGCCACGGCCAGGGTCAACCTACCTCATCACGGAGCGGCCCGGCCCTGCCTCGCTGGCACGTCGGCCTGCTCCACGAGCATGGCCACGAAAGCCCGGGCCCCCGCCGACAGGGTCCGCGCCTCGCTGTGGATGGCGTGAAAGTGCCGCCGGATGCGCAGCCCCCGAAGCCGGACGGCGGCCAGACGGTGACTGGCCACCTCGCCCCGCACCGCATGGACCGAAACGAAGGCGACGCCGAGGCCGGCCATCACCGCCTGCTTGA
>JBGPPG010000042.1:0-24196 GCA_041488455.1 Gemmatimonadota bacterium | reverse complement strand
GCCGGCGGGCCGCGCGCTCCATCCGGACAAGCAGCGGCGCACTTCGTCGAGCAGGCGCTCCGGCGTGAAGGGCTTCATGACGATCCCGCAGGGCGCGGCGATCCCGCGCGCGACCAGATCCTCGACCGCATAGCCCGACATGGGAGTACCGGCAGGTCGGGATGCTAGCTGCGGAGCCTTCCTACCACCGCCTGGTATCTCACAAGCAGGATCATCAGCCTGCTGGCCCACCGCCACGTGACGACGCTTCATCCCCGGTTCCCCGCCGGCTTCGACGGTTGGAACGGCTCTTCCCACTCGTGGCCACGGTCGCACCGGTAGCGAGTGCTGATCCTGGGGCGAACAGCGCCGGGGGGCATTTGATCAGGCGTCGGTTCGGCCGCGCGTGCCGGCCCCTCCTGTCTCGCTCGGCGTGGGGAACGCCTTCGTGAAGGCTTCAACTAACGACTCCAAGAGGTCCGCGTAGCGGCTGGATGAATCGGCAATGCTGAAACCACCACCCGCCGCAACCCGCGCATACAGCCACCACTTGGGCACCAGCTGGCCGTTTCCGGCCTCGCTGTCGGTGCCAGTATTGTTGGGGAGTGATTAGCAGAAAACGACTTGGAGTGAGCGCCCCCGAGAGGACTCGAACCTCCGACCTTCAGTTTAGGAAACAAGTCCCGCAGTAATCAGTAGCAAGCACGAGCAAGCAGGGCGAGCGGCTAAGTCCCTGCTCCCCTGCGCTTTCCTGCTCTCCCCTGACCCACTTTCTCAACAGTCCGACGTGCCCGTTTTCCTGGAAATCATCCGAGATTCGGGCACCGATTGGGCACCACCACGGTCGAGGGCACCTTCGCTTAGTCCTCGTCCGCCTTTTGACACGCGCGTTTGCGCATCAAGCGGAGCGCCGCGACTCCGCGCTCGTGGTTCTGCTCCCATCGCGTGAACAAGTCGGGAAGCGCGTACTGGCGTACCGGCACTAAGCCCCGCGGGTCCGCAATGGCTTCCCCGTGGCGTGCCAGCGACGACCGCGACCATTCGGCATGAATGTCCTCGCCGAATGCCACTGGATGCTCGCCTGGGGCGGTGCCGCGAAGCCAGAAGTCGATACCGGTGCCCGTCACTTGGGCGAGCACGCTGAGGGCCTTGTCGTCGGGCAGTGCAGCGCCCTCGCGGAGCCAGTAGCGCACGAGGCGTTGCGCGCCGGCCGGCTGGATGCCGAGCGCCGGGCAGAGCTTGCGGTAGAGGTCCTGTCTCGACCGGAGACCGAGCCGCTTGCCCTCGAGCGCGGCGAGCAACCGGACCTGAAAGTTTGTCCGCTGCTCGGGCTCAGCGGGCTTCCACGATACCTGTCGGCGCTTCCCTCGCACATGCTGCACTGCGGTACCCCCATGCCAACGGTTGGCCAGTTATGCGGCTTCTAGTGGCTGGCGAAACTTAGCACATGGAAGCAGTGGGCTGGAAACCCAGCAGACCCGAAGCAGGAGAGAGTATGCCGGCACGACGCGAGCGGCCCCAGAGTGCAGCCGCAGACTATGCAATGACGCTCGAGGAGACGGTCGCCTTCCTCGCGGACCGCCGATTCTCGGTCTCGGTATGGACGCTGAAGCGGCGGATCGAGGCGGGCGTGGTGCCCGCTATCAGAATCGGGTCCCGCCAATGGGTCATGCGCTGACACGTTCGTGAGCGCCGCCGCGTGGCGGGATGAGTTGAGATACAACCTGTTGCACAACGAGTGGCGGGATAGCGCATGAGCGATCTCTACAGTTTTTGAGTCCAGCTAGATCCGACCGGCGGTGTGCGTGGGCTCTGGCGGCAAGCTGGACCCCCGCACACTCTACCGGCTATGCCAGCGGCGAGGGCGCGTGCAGTCGTTTCGAGAGGGGTTGCTAGAAGGGCTCTGTGATGCGTTGGGCATCGAGCCTGGAGAGCTGTTCGAGCGCGAACCTAAGCGTGGGAGGAAACGGTGAGAGCGCGGGACCGAGCGCGGGATGCGTTCTGGCGCTCGATCGAGTCCGCTCTGGACCGCCTGCTCGAAGCGGAGATCGCTGGGCAAGCACGGAAGGTGGAGGACGAGCTGGCCCTGCTGGCGGGCGCTGCTGCCGAAGTACCCCGTGATTCGTGAGCGGATTGTCGCCCGCCTGGGTGCTGATCTTGCCAAACGGCTAGGATTGGCCTGACCGCCTGAGGGCATCCACGCCGGCCGAGAGGGCGTCCAGCAGCGGCCGAGGCAAGCGCCGGAGTTGAGCGTCGAACGCCAGCAGACGGAGCCGGTCAGCAGGCGAGAGACGGTCAAGGAGATCAGGCATGGCCCAGGATAGCCCCGCACCGTCAACGGAGGCTCAACGTGCCCCGCATTGGCGATGGCTGGCCCGTCTTATTTCGGAGGCGCCCATCCAGTTCCCACCGGGCCTTGACGGCTGCGGTACCGACCGATACGCTATCCCCGATTCCACGACAAACCCGGCAAAAGCCGGGGTCGCAAGCCACGGTCCTCGCCTCCTCCGCGACGCGCTAACCTGACGCCACGAAGGATCCACGACCACCGAGTCACCTAACAGGCGGCTCGGGGTCCGCTTTCCGTCGGAGGTCATATGACCGCCCGCTTGATCGTGCTCCTCTGCTCCAGCACGCTCGTGACATTGAGCGGGTGTAACAACGGCGCGGACGTCACCGCACCCGTCAGTGGCACGATTCATGTGACCGCCGCAACGACGGGCACCCAACTCGATGACAACGGCTACCTCATTAGCCTTGACGGCGGGACCGCGCAGGCCCTCAGCCCGAATGCCTCGCTCGACCTCACGTCGGTCGCGGCCGGCGCGCATGACGTGCAACTCACCGACATCGCGGTGACCTGCGGCACCATCGCTGCCAACCCACAGCAGGTTCTTGTACCGTCCGGCGGAACGGCGCAGGCACATTTCGCGGTGGTGTGCGGGCCACCGGGTTCGGTGACGGTCACGACCCACACGCAGTTCGTGCCTGGGCCGCTCACGGTCACCCATGGACTCAGTATCGACGGCGTGGACCGTGGGAAGATCGGGCCGAACACCAGCGTGGTGTTTGGTGACCTGGGTATTGGTGTGCACAGCGTTCAAGTGACCGCCGGAAACGGCTGCACCTTCGGCTTCCTGGTGAACCCGCATCATGTCGAGACGAAGTCGGTCACGGTGCAGCCGGCACAGAACGTCACGGTGGAATTTTCGGTCCTATGCCTTGGTTGACCGGGGCGGCGGCGGTGGGTCTCCCAGGAAGGGCCGGGGTTCTCCGGGTGCCCCCCGATTGCCACAGGAGGTATCTATGCGGCTCGCAGGCCTCGTAATTGTGGCTGGGGGGGCGGTCTCAGCGTGCAGCGGCGACGGCGCTGGACCCGGCCCGTCGGGACCGCACCTGGCCTTCACGGTCCAGCCGAGCACGATCACGGCCGGCCAGGTGATCGCGCCGGGGGTTCAGGTCTCCGTGCAAGACGCGTCCGGCAACCTGGTGGCGAGTGCCACGCCTGCGATCACGCTTGCTCTCCAACCCAGCTCGTCGGGTGCGATTTTGAGCGGTCAGTCGACCGTCACCGCCGCTGGCGGGGTGGCGGTCTTCGCCGATCTCAGCATTACCAAGTCCGCCCCGAGCTACACACTGACCGCCGCCGCCAGCGGCGTACCCAAGGCCACCAGTACCGCGTTCGGTGTGCTCCCCGGGGCCGCTACAGCGATTGCGCCCGCCGGCGGGGAAGGCCAAATGGCGGGTGTGGGGAGTTCAGTGCCTCAACCTCCTTCGGTTCTCGCGACCGACGTGTTCGGCAATCCCGTATCAGGCGTAGCGGTGACCTTCGCCGTCGCCTCCGGCGGCGGGACTGTGGCAGGAGCCGGGCAGACGACTGGCAGCGATGGAATCGCCGCCGTGGAGAGCTGGACCGTGGGCAACGCACCCGGACCCAACACGCTGAGCGCCACCTCCGCTGGTCTGGCCGGGTCGCCGGTGACGTTTAACGCGACGGCTACCACGATCGCGACCGCCGTCACCGTCGAAGTGCGGAACGACTTCTTTCGGAGTCTGCGGAATGGTAGTGGCGGCGGGTCAGGGTTTCTTGGGAACCTTGCCAGGGACACCATTGCGGCGGGTGGCACGGTCACGTGGGTGTGGGTCGGGCAAAACCATAACGTGACCCCCGCGTTCTCAGGATCAAGCCTCAGCGGCACGCAGAACGCTCCCTTCACGCTGGGGCCGATCACGTTCACTTCCCCTGGGGTCTATACCTACAGGTGTACCAATCACAGCCACCTGGTCAGTGATCTGATAGTAGGCATGGCAGGGATTATCGTCATCCGGTGAGGACTAGCTGTTCCTCCTGGCGCCGCTCGCCTTTCCCCCGCTCCGCCGTAGCTTCTCCGGGACCGACCGATGACGACCGAAGCTCAACGCACCCTCGCCGACTACTGCGAGTACCTGCCCCAGGGCAGCCGCCGGCCGTGCTATGCGCCGGCCGGGCTCGTGCTGGTGCGGCCGAACGGGGAGACGCTCCGGTTCACCTGTCGCGAGCACCTACCGGCTTGGGCGAGCCGGATTCGGGGCCGGTATCTCGTGCTTGGAAGAGATGAGTGGGAGGCGCGGGGCGCGGGCTACCGCGGGCCGATGCTGGGCGGGTAGGCCGATGCATGTTGCCAAAATCGATTTGCCCGAGTTCTATCTACCCGTCTTCGAGACGGCTGACGAGGCTCGTGCTTTTGTTGAGCGAGCTCGAGCAACCCCTGTCGACGCAAGCCCCGCCAAGTGGATCCTCTATCAAGCAGCACGAATGATCTGGCTGGGTGACCAGCTACACGCTGTAGCGGCAAGTCGGCCAGCCCTTCAGGTCCTCTTCTACCTGATTGCCGCTGAGGCTTCCGCCAAGCTACTACGGGGCTTTAGTGACGCCGGGAAGGCGAAAGAGCATGTGCGCTTGTTCTTCGAAGAGATCTGCTCTGATGAGCATCGCGCCCAGCTCACCTCCGGCTTTCGCCTCGCGGGCCACATCGGCACTCCACCGATCCGGGCGGTTGTCGACCTGCTCTACGCCCTCCGCTGCGACGTTGTCCATGAGGGACGGTATTTTGAGTTCCAAATGCAGGAACCCGGCGAGGACCCTTGCATCTCCGGGGTGGGCGACCAGGTGATCACGGTGAAAATGTCCATCCATGACCTACGGCGGGTTGTGCTGGAGGGAGCGGTCCGCGCGGTGCGTCAAGCGATGGATACCTAGCATTGCTGGCTCGCGCCAACAGCCTGCGATCGTACATCCGCGACCGGGCCCCGGGCCGCGCTCGACACGGCGCCGCATGTCGTGCCTCACTGGCTCACGTCTTCCGGTTCTTCGCCCTCGGCTTCTTCTTCGAGCTCGTTGAGCGCGTCAGCGACGCGGTGGGCCTTCGGTCTCTCCTGCTCCGGCCTCCAAAAAACACCTAGCTCCTCGGGTAGGCCGCGCTTAACCGGCGGATGAATCAGGTCGTGGATGCGGACTACAGCGCAGCCCACGACCGGACCCTTCGACTGAGAGTTGACCATCCACGGCCGCCGCTGAGTGAACGGCAAGGGATAGTTCGTGGCGACTTCCTTTGCCGCTCGCGCTCGCTCGCCCGTCGCGTTATCCCATGGCGAGCCGTGGGAGGCGTCCAGCGCGCGCAGTCTCTTCGCCAGCTCCTGCTGTAACGCCCTCTCCGTTGCTGGGAATGGCATATCGGGCCCTCACGCCCGTGTGTTAAGCCTTTTTCGTGTTCTTCTTGGTGGCTGCGCGCTTCAAGAGCGCGCTCAAGGCCGCCGGGGCGGCGCGCTGCTGCGCCTCGCCCGACCGGATGTAGTAGCGCATCGTGATGCCGGGGTCCTTGTGGCCGAGGCCCTCGCTAATCGTCCGGGCGCTGACGCCCGCCTCGTCCTTGAGCGAGGCCGACGTGTGCCGGAGTCCGTAGAGGTGGAGCGCGGGCACCCCGGCCTGCTTAACGAGCCGCTTGTACTGGCGCGTGGTGACGTCGTGGCGGAGCGGCTCGCCCAGCTCGTTCCCGAACACCAGGTCGAGTTTGACGTGGTAGTGCCGGCCGGCTTTGAACCGCTCCTTCTTCTGCCGCGCCTGGTGGGCCTTCAAGGCGGCCACGGTCTGCTCGGAGAGATACCGTGGTTTGGTGGCGTGGGTCTTGGTGGGGTCGTATCGCACCTCGCCGTCCGTGAGCCGGACGAGGTTGCGTCGCGGCGTCAGCACGTCGCCAACGATGTCGCTCCACCGGAGCGCAAACGCTTCGCCTGGCCGAATGCCGGCATCGAGCAGGACGCGCCAGAGGGCGGCCAGGCGGTCGCCGTCGGCCACAGCGAGGAACCGGACGGCCTCTTCCGCTGTCCAGCGGGGGCGCTCGGTCGAGCGGTCGCTCGACGGGGCCCGGTCGGTCAGGAGTGCGGGGTTCGCGGGGATGAGCCGCTTCTTCACGGCGACATTCAAGACGTGGCGGAGGTTTGCGTACCAGAGGGCCCGGGTCCGGGGCGCGAGCGGGCGCCCGAAACGGCTCGTGACGCCTCCCTTCAAGCGGTCGAGCTCGCGATCCACGTCGTCCACCGTCACGACGTGGAGGGGCAGCACCTTGAACGCCGGCGCCGTGTAGAGGTCCCACGCCTGGAGCGCCGTCTCCCGGGTCCGCGGCGCCAGCTCGGTGTTGGTGTAGACGCGCTTGAACCAGTCATCCAGGGCCCACCGCTTGGGCTTCGCGGACCCACCCGCCCGGCTCGCCGTCAACATCTCGCCGAGGATGCCCTCGGCCTCGCCTTTGGTCTTGGCGTGGATGACCCGGTTAACCCGGATGCGCTCGCGGGTGCCGTCCTCGCGAGCGAGCGAGCGGTGACTGGTGCGGAGGAGCCAACGGCCGGAGCCCTTCTCGCCCTTCTCACTCACCGAGCCGGTACCCCACGTCCGGCCTTTTCCCCTGGCCTGCTTCTTCGCGCCCATCGGTGCCTCCGGGTTAGTGCTACAATCTAACCTGGGCACCACTTGGGCACCAGAGAGAGGTTCTTGTCGGCTATGTCGGTGCCCGTGTTATGCGTAAGTGAGTGGGGGAAAATAGCTTAGTATGAGCGCCCCCGAGAGGACTCGAACCTCCGACCTTCAGTTTAGGAAACTGCTGCTCTATCCAGCTGAGCTACGGGGGCAAGGTTGCCTGCAATATCTTGCCGCCGGCACCTCACGTAAAGTCTCAGGTCCAGTGCCAGGGTCAGTGTCAGACGGCAGCGGGGACCGCCTGGCGAAGTGCGCGCAATCGATCGCCGAGCGCCTCCTCGTGTTGCTCGACGCGGTACTCCACCACCTCCGAGCGATGGCGCACGGCCCCGAGGTGCGCGTAGACGCGCTCCACCATGTCCTGCGCGACCCGTGCCCCATCTCGCGGCTGACCGCTAAGTCCACCGGGCGCGGATCCAGGCAAGCACCTCACGTGCTTTCGGCATTCCCTTGAGTATCCACCATCTGCCCAACCGAGACGGCGGGAGGTCCCACTCGATTTGGGGTGAGGCCCAGCCGAGGCGCCTGATCGAACCCTCCAAATGACGGTAGCCATACGTCAAGCAGTTCTGGTCCGCGGCGCCCCTTCCCAGGACCGCGTTGTCGGTTGCAAACCTGAGCCATTGCGCGCCTCGCTGGAATTCACGGAATGCCCGTAATATGCGCCAGCCGAGGAAAAGGGAGGCGTCGGCCGTCTCAAGGACCATCTGCCTAAATCGTTGTTCAAGGGGTATGAGCTTGGTGCGGAGGGCCGCGGCGTCGGCGACGAACGTTAGTGTTGCGATCTCCAAGCGGGGATTGAGAATGAAGCCAATGTCTTGCGCTAGCTCAGCCGCTTCTGCGGTGAGCTTAGCCTTCGCTGCCCTCGCTCTCCGCCTGGAATCCGAGACTAGCTTGAGCCACTGCACAAGACCGAAAAAGGCGATCGCCACCGTCGCGAGCGCGCTGGCGTAGGCGACCCAGAGCGGGGGCCCCGGCGTCACCACCTGCCCGGGAATCAGAACGGGGATCTGCCACACGGAGATTGTCCGGTCCTTTGAGACCGCGTGCGAGCGGGGTGGTCAACTTGCGAAGGAGCCGTCATAGTGTGCGCCTGCGATTCAGGGCTGGCAAGTTTTTCGACCGCCAGCCATACGGCCTCGACCAGCGCCCGCGGCGCCTCGGTGATCGCGAGATCCAGGGCCGCGATCCGGAGCCTGGGCCTCTAGCGGCAACGCGGGCAGCGGGTCATTCTCTCCTTCTCATGCCGCACGATAGCATGGACCCGTCACCCACCCTCACCGACTAGGGAGCCATGGGTCTGCCGACTAAGCGGTCTGGGTGCTGGCCATGGTGATGGTTGCTGGCCTGGGTACGGCGGGCGAGGCTGTCGCTCAAGACCCGAAGCTCCAAAGACTGGGCGGGATTCGGGCGACAGCGGTTGTGGTCGAGAGCCTGCCGCCAGAGGCGCGCGGCCCGGGGCTGACGAACGAAGGGCTGAGCACTAAGGTCGAGTTGAAGCTGCGCCTGGCAGGGTTGAGGGTCCAGCCCGGTTCTCCCTGGCCTTACGTATCAGTCCAGGTCGTGAGCGTCCGTCCGCCGTACGAGGACATATACGCAAGCGCACGTACGAGCGGTTCGGTCTGGTGCGCGTTGGCAATCGACTCCTCACCCGTCAGCAAGTGGCCGCACTCGAAGCCTCGAAGCCGCGAGCAAGTGGCCCGCTTGCAAGCTGAGTTGGGGAAAGCGGTCTCGCTATGAGAGAGCCTTTGTCGCCCGTGTCGCTGACGCTTTTTAGCACCCTCGTGGTGGCGGCGACGACGGTGGCGCTGTCATGGTTCGCTGGGGTGCAGCTCTTTCGCGAGAAGAAGCGCGATGAGGAACGTCGGCGCGCCGCCGATGCTCGAATCAGCGCGGTGGCGTATGCGCTGCGCCGTGAGCTCCGAGCGATGCGCGCCCACGAGGATTTGAAGGACAGGCGGATGGAGACGTGGGGGAGGGCGGCGACCCGCGGACTCAATATCACCGAGCGGCGGCTCCATCAGCTCATGGCGCTGGCTGCGGACGCCTCAGCCACGATCGCGCAGGCGCTTCGAGAGGCCTATGTCGCGTATTACGCTGCCGCGAATCGCGTGAACTACTTCGCGGAGACGCCCTACCCTTACGGGGCCGACGAGAAGTGGGCCTGGCTACAGGAAGCGGAGCATGTCGAGGCCGACCTCGACGAAGCGCTCGCGGCACTCGAGCGCGTCATCGAACCGCAGCTCATCCTGGCGGAGCAGAGGCTCGTTCAGCGACGTCGGGATAAGGAGGTCTGAACCCCGCGGCCGTCGCGGCAGTGTCAGCCGTAGCGTCAGCGCCTGTCGTTTCTGCGCGGCGCTCCCCAGCGCACCGACCCCGCAACTCCTGAAAAGACAACGCCCGCTGGCGCTGGCCAGCGGGCGGAACTCGATTAGGAAACTGCTGCTCTATCCAGCTGAGCTACGGGGGCACGATGGTGCTGCAATATCCTCGCGACGCTCCCTCCGGTAAAGCCGCCGCCGGCCTGCCGCGGAACGACGTTCACCATCCTGCTCCCCCGGTACTGCGGCCCAGCCAATCGTAGCTCATTATCGTAAGTCTATTTGCTCCATCAGCTTGCCGGAACAGCTTCAAGTAACTTCGTAGCCGCCGCGCACCCCTGCCTCATCCTCCGCCGGTTACCGCCGATACTCAGGGGGGCCCCCCTCGAAGTGGAGAGATTGCCATGGCGCGCCCAAGGAATGCTGCGAAGCGGCCGTGCTCAACGGCCGAGCCAATCGACGCGCTGTCGTTCGGCGCTCTGCGGAGCCTGGCCGAGAATCCCGAGGCCTCGCCCCAGACGCTGGCGCTCTTGAGTCACGACCCCCTGCTCGACGTGCGCGTGGCGGTGGCCTGGAATGCGCGCACGCCGGCCACCGCCCTCGCCCGCCTGGCCCTGGGGCCGGTCGAGGTTCAGGCGGGCGTTGCCCAGAACGCGGCGGCGTCCCCTGAGATGCTCGACCGGCTCGCGGCGCACCCCGAGGCGGTAGTCCGCTCGGCGACGGCCACGAACCCGTCCTTGCCGCTCCATCTGTTTTACGCGTTGTCGCAGGACCCCGATCCGCTGGTGCGGAAGCACGTGGCCCGCAACCCGCGCGCGCCCTTTGGCGTGCTGACGGCGCTTGCACAAGACCCCGACCCCGAGGTGCGTCGCACCGCCGAGGACGGGGTCCGGGCCTGGGAGGGCTGACCGACTAGTTCTTGTCGGCCGACTTCGCCTTCTCGTCCTGGGACTGCTTCATCTTCTCCTGCATCATCTTCATCTGCTGCTGCGCCTGCATCATCATCTGGCCCATGCTCTGGCCGGTGTAACCGGCAGGCGGCTTGAACGCGTCGTCGCTCACGGACCGCTTCTCGATCTTGGTGGCCTCCATCTCGACCGTGCTCTTGCCGTCCTCGATGTTGGTCATCTTGAGCAGGCCCTTCCCGCCGGCCAGGACCTGCTTGTACTTGGCCATCATGGTGTCGAACCGGCCGGATCTCTTCGTCATGGGATTGTTCAGCATGACGTCATAGAGCGCGAACCCGACGCCGGGCGCCACGCAGGCCTCGCCCTCCTTCTGCTTACCGTTCTCGGTCGTCGTCCCGTGCCAGACCTCGCAGCGCACACCCGCGACCGTTTCATGCCGCCCGGTGTTCTTGACGTCGATGTCGAAGTCCTTGTCCTTGTCCTCCGTCGAGGCGCCTTTCTTCTCCTTCATCCGGTCCGCCATCGGCTTCATCATCGCCGCGGCCTGCTCCATGTCGGCCTCGGTGATGGTCATGTACGTCTTCTTGTCCGGCTGCACGATCATCATGCTGTGGGCGTCGCCGTCGAAGATCATCACGCTGCTGTCGCTCCCCATCCCCTGCCACCGCACTTTGTGCCCCTTGGTGGTCTGCACCATCGTTGTATAGGTGCCGTCGCTCTTCTTGTATTGCTTGAACGTGGTGACGCCCTCGAAGCCCGTCTGGGCCGCCGCGGGCGTGGCGCCGATCGCGGTGAGGGCCAGGATACACGCCGCCAGGGCGGCATGAGATGTCCGGGTCATGCGGTGCCTCGTTTCGATGAAGTAGCAGTTCAGCCGGGCGGCTGGGCCTCCTATAAGATAGTCAAATCCGACCCATCGCCTTGGTGACGAGCGCGCGGGCCTTCTGCTCGCCGAGCATCCGGAGGTCCATCGCCATGTAGACGTCTTTCTTGACCGCGGCGAACGAGAGCCCGTTGAGGATCGCCGCCTCGTCCCAGGGCCCGGCGACGCTGGTGTCGTTCTTGAGGCGGAGACTGCCGTTCTCCGTGGCGGCGCCAAGGCCTCCCATCATCTTCTTCCCCTGCTCGATGGCCGCCCGGCCGGACGAGTCCGCCTGCATTTTGCGCTCCTCATCGGCGGTCATCCCTGCGCCCTGCATGGTCGGCTCCGCGAAGCTCTTCTGAAACATGGTGTTCACCATCTTCCCCTCGCCGTACTTGGCGAAGCCTCCCTGCCAGGTCACGCTCAGCTCCACCGGCATGGTGCCCTGGCCCATGGGGCTGGGGACCTGGAAGGTGCAGCCGTCCCGGTCCGACTTGGGCTCGCCTTCGATCGGCCCGAGGATCGCGACCGCCTCCGCCTTCGTCACGAGCGAGCAGGGGTCACGCGCGGGTACCAGCGGGCCCGGCTTGTGCTCCGCGGCCGCCTGTCCGTCGTACTTGAGCGGCGACGGTAGGCGCTTGAGCGCGATGTTGGCCAGGTCCGCGGCCCCGACCGGACCCACGCGGGTGGCCTGCACGTCCACTCCGACCATCACGTCGCCCTTGAGCGCGTCGAGCGTGCCCATCTGCCAGCGGACTTCGTCCCAGGCACCGTCGAGGGTATCGGCCTTGCCGCTCTCGTCGACGATGGCCCGGGCGGTGAGGCCGCCGACGGCCTTCATCATCCCCATGGCCATCTTGCCGCCGGTGTAGGAGACGTCGATCGTGATGCTCCGGCCGGTCGCGGCATCGTACACGCACTTGTCCTGTTCGCGATAGGGATCCGCCCGCAGCGGCCCGAGGAATTTCTCGACCTCGCCGCGGCTCACGAGAATGCAGGGATCGTGCAGGTCGTGGTACGGGTTCGCCTTGTCGAGTGACTCCTGCTTGGCCGCCATCTTCATCAGGCCGCCGGCGAACCCGCCAATGGCCTTGGCGGCGTCCGTAACGCCGGGCTTCTCGTCAGCGCTCTCCTTCTTGTCGCCGTGGCTGCACGCGGCGACCACCGCCGCGATCCCCAGCGCCGCGAGCATCAGCTTCGCTTCCCGCATGGCTCCTCCCGTGGCATCGCTCAGCTGCACGCGCGCAGCAGCTCCACCCGCCGGTTCCGCGCGCGGCCTTCGATTGTGGTGTTCGCTTCCACCGGACGCGTCAGGCCGAACCCCTTGGTGAGGAGCCGATCTGCCGCGACCCGGTACTGACCCGCAAGCACCGTCCGCACCGCCGCTGCGCGCCGGTTGGAGAGATCCAGGTTACTGGCCGCGCCGCCGATGGAGTCGGTGTGGCCTTCGATCGTGAGACGCCAGTCGGGGTGGCGCTTCATGATGGCCCCGATCTGCTGCAGCGTGGGCCGGGACGCGGGATTGAGCTCCGCGCTCGCGGTTTCGAAGAGGACGTCTTCCGAGATCCCGCGGAGCGAGCGAATCACTTCCTCGCGTCCCATCCGAACCGCTTCCGGAGCCCAGGTAACATCGAAGGTGGCTCTTGTAACAGTGTCGACCGTCCGCAGGTATTGACGCACATCCGCCAGGTCGTTCGTGAAGAGGGGCGGCCCGGCTGAGCCAGTCGCCGCGGCCTCCTCCGCCTTCGGCTTCGCATGGCACGCCGCCAGGGCGGCCACGAGTGCCATGAAGGTCAGGCGCCGTTGCACCTGTTGCAGAGCGGTAGCATGTGAGGGAAGAGGAAGTGGTGGAGGGGGCTCATGCCGGGAAAGATCTGACCCGCGTGGCCGCGGGCAGTCATTGCTGCGACACATCCTTGGCTCCGGCGACGGGAGGCTGGAACGACGCTGTAAGGTGCAACGCGCCGGCGCCGCCGTCCAGATGTGGGGGTTAGACCCGCACGACGGTGTGGGAGGTCCCACCCTCGAGCTTCCGCCGGCCCGCCAGCGCCTCGATCTCGAGCAGGAAGGTCCACCCGGCGAGGTCGGCCCCGAGTGCCCGTGCGAGCTGGCCCGCGGCCCGGGCCGTGCCCCCGGTCGCGAGCACGTCATCCACCACCAGCACCCGCGCCCCGTGGGTCCAGGAGTCGCTGTGGGCCTCCAGTGCGTCCTGCCCGTACTCGAGGTCGTAGTTCTCACGCAGGCTTTCCCACGGCAGCTTGCCGGGCTTCCGGGCCGGGACGAAGCCGGCGCCGAGTGCCGTGGCCACGGCCCCGCCCAGAATGAACCCGCGGGCCTCGATGCCGAGCACGTGGGTGATGCCGGCTCCGGTGAAGGGAGCGGCCATGGCCTCGACCACGCGCCGGAAGAGCGCCCCGTCGCGCAGTACCGGCGTGATGTCCTGGAAGAGGATCCCGGGTTTGGGGTAGTCGGGGATCGGGCGAAGCGTGCGCCGCACCAGCGCGGCTAGCTCGTCGGCCATCGGCTCGGATCTCCTATCGGATGTCGAACCCGCTGCGTCCGACCGTGGCCGGCGGCAGGTCGGTGATTTCGAGCGCCGCGACGTCCGCGCGCGAGGGGCCCTCGCGCAGCAGCTTCTCGAGCTCGTCCAGGGCCTCGTCGGGACCGGACGCCACCACCTCCACCCGGCCGTCGTGCAGGTTCTCCGCCCATCCGCTGAGCCGCAACCGGGCGGCGTGCCGGTGGACGAACCAGCGGAACCCGACCCCTTGCACCTCGCCGGAGACCACGTACCGGCGGGTCATGCGCCCGCCCGCCGCCATGCGCGAAACGCCTCGATCGCGGCGGGCAGGAGCGAGATCACGATGATCGCCAGGATCGCGAGACTGAAATTCTCCCGCACGACCGGCAGGGTGCCGAAGAAGTATCCGCCGAGGACGAACAGGGACACCCAGGTGAGCGACCCGACGATGCTGAACCGGAGGAACCGGGCATACGCCATCGCGCCCACACCGGCGACGAACGGCGCGAAGGTCCGCAGGATGGGCGCGAACCGCGCGAGGAAGACGGTCTTCCCACCGTGGCTCTCATAGAACGTATGGGTGCGCTCGAGGTACTCGCGGTTGAGGAAGCGGACCTTCCCGCTGAAGGCCCGCGGTCCCACCCAGCGCCCGATCCAGTAGTTCGTGTTGTCTCCGGCGAACGCTGAGGCGACGAGTAGCGCCACTAAGATTGCCGGATCGAGCGCACCCAGGGCGGCGACGGTCCCCGCGGCGAAGAGCAGCGAGTCCCCGGGCAGAAATGGCGTGACGACCAGGCCCGTCTCGCAGAAAATGATGAGACAGAGCAGGACGTACGTCCCGGTGCCGTAGCGTCCTACCACGTCGGTGAGGTGGCGGTCGAGGTGCAGAAAGAGATCGGCGACCGTCGAGACCCATTCCATCACTGAAATCCGTGTTTGCCGAGGATCGGTACGAAGCGCACGTCCCCGAGAGTGGTACGGCGCGTCCCGGCGATCGGGTCACGCGTGATCAACGTCAAGGTCTGCGCCTCGCGGTCGCCGAGCGGGATGACCATGCGTCCGGAGGGGGCGAGCTGCTCCACGAGGGGCTCAGGGACGTCGGGAGACGCCGCGGCGACCAGGATGGCGTCATACGGGGCGAACGGGCGCCACCCCAGCGTCCCGTCGCCTACGAGCACGGTCACGTTCCGGATCCCCGCGGCGTCGAGCGCGGCGCGGGCGCCCTGCGCAAGCGCAGGCACCCGCTCGACGCTGAACACGGTGTCGGTGAGCATCGCCAGGAGTGCCGTCTGATACCCGGAGCCGGTGCCGATCTCGAGCACGCGCTCCCTGCCGCCCAGCGCGATGAGCTCCAGGTAGCGGGCCTGCACGTACGGTTGGGAGATCGTTTGGCCGGAGCCGATGGGGAGGGCCACGTCGTCATAGGCGCGGTGGCGGACGCTGTCCGGCACGAAAAGGTGGCGCGGCACCTGGCGGATTGCGTGCAGCACGGCGAGATCGCGGATGCCTTTCGTGCGCAGCGTCTCCACCAGCTGCACCCGGTAGCCCCCGTAACTGTCGCCCTCCCCTATCCCCCCAGCGACCATGCCCGCACCGTCTCGAGGAGGGAGTAGTTGGTGAGGTCCATGTGCAGAGGCGTCACGGATACGTAGCCCTCACCGACGGCCGCATGGTCGGAGTCTTCGTCGCCGGTCCAGGTGATCGTTCCGCCGCCGATCCAGAAGATCTCCCGGCCCCACGGATCTTTCATCCTCGCCAGCGACTCGGAGAAGAAACGGCTGCCGAGCTTCGTCACCCGGACGCCTTTGACCTCGTCGGCGGGGATCCGGGGGAGGTTGATGTTGAGCAGCGTGTCGCGGGGGAAGTCGGGCGCCTGGGTAATCCGGCGCACCAGATTCACCAGCAGCTCGCGGTAGGTCGCCATGGTCTCCGGCTGGTGTCCGGCGAACGAGATGCCGATGCCCGGGACCCCGAGCATCACGGCCTCCATGGCCGCCGCCACGGTGCCCGAGTAGAGCACGTCCTCGCCCATGTTGGGGCCATGGTTCACTCCGGAGAACACGAAGTCCGGGCGCTCGGGCATCAACACCTCGAGTGCCAGCATCACGCAGTCCGTCGGCGTGCCGTCCACCTGGAAGGCGCCGTCCGGCCGGCGCATGGGCCGAACGGGCCGATGCAGCGTGAGCGAGTGGGAGGTCCCGCTCTGCTCCCGGTCCGGCGCCACCACCGTCACCGTTGCGACCGCACGGCACACGTCGGCCAGAAGCGCCAGGCCGGGGGCCAGAATGCCGTCGTCGTTGGTGAGGAGGATATTCATCTTGCCGGGGAAAGGTACCGGGGCGGCGAGTGAACAGTAAACTGTTCACCGTTCACTGCTCTCACTGTTCACGCTGTCTCGTCCCCCGCCCCTCCAGTATCCCCATCACCGTCTCCAGCTCCTCCCGGACCTCCTGGACCATCTGCGCCTCGAACGCGCGCCGCGCCGAGGGCTTCAGCTCGCCCGAGCGCCGGTACTGGTCGATCCGTTGCCGCGCTCCCTCGATCGTGTACTTCTCGTTGTAGAGCAGGTGCTTCACCAGCATGATGAGCTCGACTTCGCGGGCCTTGTAGACCCGGTTGCCCGAACGGTTCTTGGCCGGATTCAAAAAGCGGAACTGGCTCTCCCAATACCGCAGCACGTGCGGCTTGAGATCGGTGAGCGCGCAGACCTCGCCGATCGAGTAGAACTCCTGGACTGGTCGCGCCGTCGTCATCGCCACTGCTCCGATTTGAGCTCGCGTCCCATCAGCTCGGCCACGCCCTCGCGCGCCGGCTTTCCCCGGAAGAGCACGTCGCACACCTGGGCCGTGATCGGCAGCTCCACGCCCGCCTTGGCCCCGAGCGCCGCGCCGGCCCGCGAGGCATTGGCCCCCTCGGCGACGCTCCGATGCGCCGCCCGGTATTCTTCGAACGAGGTTCCCCGTGCGACCGCCACGCCCAGCGCCCGGTTCCGGCTCAACTGGCCACAGGCCGTGAGAATGAGATCGCCCATCCCCGCCAGGCCGGCGAACGTGAGCGCCTGCGCCCCGCTGGCCAGCCCCAGTCGAGTGATCTCGGCCAGCCCGCGAGTGAGGAGCGCCGCACGCGGGTTGTCGCCCAGGCCCAGGCCCTCGAGAATCCCGGCGGCGATCGCGATCACGTTCTTGAGCGCGCCGGCCAGCTCGACCCCGACCACGTCTCCATGCGAGTAGACCCGGAGAGCCGGCGTTGCGAAGAGACGCTGGGCGGCCTGCGCCGTGCGCTCGTCCGCCGCTGCGGCAACCACGGCCGTCGGCTGCCCCGCGTGCACCTCCTGCGCGAAGCTCGGCCCGGAGATCACCGCCACACGCGTGTCCGGCAGGGTCTCGGCGATCACGGCCGACATCGGCTCCAGTGACTCGACCTCGAGTCCTTTGGTGGCGCTCACCACGAGCGTGCCGCGCGGGACGCCGCCTGCAACTCGGCCGAGCACGGCCCGCACCGCGTGGCTCGGCGCCACGGAGACGATCACTTCAGCGCCTTGCACGGCCTCGCGTGCGTCGGCGAAGGCTCGGAGCCGCGGCTCGAGCGCACCGCCCGGCAGGAAGAGCGGGTTCTCGTGCTGCGCGTTGATCGCCTCGACCACCTCGGCCTCGAAGGCCCAAAGCCGGACCTCGTCACCCTTCCGCGCCAGGAGGTCCGCCAGCGTCGTCCCCCAGCTCCCGGCGCCAAGCACGGCGACCCGCGTCACGGCGCGCGGCCCGCCGGTTCGCCCCCCTCTGTGGACGCCGGGGCTGCCCGGCGTCCGAAACGGTTCTCCGTGCCCCGCATGAGCCGCTGGAGGTTCGCGCGGTGCTTCCAGACCAGGAACGCCGCCAGCGCCGTCTCGACGATCAGAACTCCGCCGCGGGCGCCCTCGAGGAAGTAGGCCGCAATGGGAAACAGGGCCGCCGAGACCACGCTGCCCACCGACACGTAGCCGGTGAGCCAGACGAGCAGGCCCCAGATCACGAGCGCCACGAGCAGCGCCTTGGGCGCCAGCGCCAGCACCACGCCCGACGCGGTCGCCACGCCCTTCCCCCCGCTCATCCCCACGAACACCGAGAACACGTGGCCCACGACCGCGGCCACACCGCAGTAGAGCGGGAACAGCGGGATGTCCGGCCCCCAGGCTCCGGCGAGCCAGACCGGAACCGCGCCCTTGGCTGCGTCCACCAGGCCGACCGGAACGGCGTACTTCCAGCCGAGGACCCGGTAGACGTTGGTGGCGCCGAGGTTCCTGCTTCCGTGCTGCCGGAGATCAATGCCCTTGAACAGCCGGCCGGCGAGATAGCTCGTCGGGATCGCGCCCATCAGGTACGAGAGGACGAGCCACGCGATCGCGGAGATCATTGCCGCTTCGAGCCTCGCCGCGTGAACTTGAGCCGGAGCGGGGAGCCGGTGAACGGCCACGCCGACCGGAACCCGTGCGTCAGATAGCGCTGGTACGACTCCGGCACGTCGTCGGGCCGGTTGGTGACGATCGCAATCGTCGGAGGCGCGGTGGCGATCTGCGACGCATACAGCAGCTTCACTTCGTCACCCGGCTTCTGCGGTGGCGCCGCCCGCTGCACCAGCTCCTCGAGGACGCGGTTCACCTCGGCCGTCGGGACGCGCACGTCGCGCGCCTCGGCCACCTCGAGGATCAGGTCGAGCAGGTTCCGCACTCGCTGTCCGGTGAGTGCCGAGGCGTACAGGAACGGCACATACCGGAGAAACGGCGCCTTCTCGATCAGCTCCTCCTGGCCGCGGCGCGCAGTATTCGCGTCCTTCTCCGCGACCAGATCCCACTTGTTCACGACGATGATGAGCCCGGCTCCGTGATCCCAGGCTTCGGTAGCGATGCGGAGGTCCTGCGTGTGGAGGCCCAGCGTCGCGTCGACGACCAGCACGCAGACCTGGGCTCGTTCAATCGCCCGCCGGGTCCGGAGCGTGGAGTAGAACTCAAGGTCATCCTCCACTTTAGCTCGTTTCCGTAACCCTGCGGTATCAATGAAGTTGAGGGCCGTACCTCGAAACCGCAAGAGGGAGTCGATCGCGTCGCGCGTCGTTCCCGCCTCGGGCGTGACCACGTGGCGCTCCTCTCCCAGGAGCCGGTTCACCAGCGACGACTTGCCCACGTTGGGTCGCCCGACCACCGCGACGTTGATGCTCTCGTCGCCCTCGCGGGGATCGCGGGGGGGAAACCGCTCCACCAGCGCGTCCAGCACGTCCCCGCTGCCCTTCCCCACCGAGGCCGACACGCCGAGCGGCTCGCCGAAGCCCAGCTCGAAGAACTCGTAGTGCGCCGTGCTCCGCTCGAGGTCGTCCAGCTTGTTCACCACGAGCAGCACCGGACGCCCCGCCTTCCGGAGGCGCTCGGCGATCGCGCGATCCACCGGCGTCACGCCTTCCTTCCCGTCGACCAGGAAGAGAATCAGGTCCGCCTCCGCGAGCGCGAATTCCACCTGCCGACGGATGGCCCGGTCCATCGAGTCGGTCGAGTCGGGCACCAGCCCGCCCGTGTCCACCAGCCAGAACGAGCGCCCGCCCCAATCCGCGTCGCCGAAGTGGCGGTCCCGGGTGGTGCCGGGCAGCTCCGACACGATGGCGGGTCGGCCGCCCACGATGCGGTTGAACAACGTGGACTTGCCCACGTTGGGGCGGCCCACGATCGCGACGGTCGGTTTGGTCACGCGGCGAGAGGGGCCTGGAGCGCGTCCGCGAAATCCTTCGACAGGCGGATCTCGAAGGGGAGCCGGTCTGTGAGGCCCCCGATACTCAGGTTGTCGATGAAGAGCCCGTCGTCGTTCACGCACTCACCGGGCAGGAGGACGAGCTCCAGCTCCGGACGCGCGATGAGCGCGTCGCGGATGGCCGCGCCCGGGAGCAGCCCGGCCGTCGTCACCGACGCACCGAACAGCGTGTTCTCCACCGGGACCAGCTCGAACCGGGCCCCGGTCGCGCGCGTGAGCGGCTCCAGGACCAGCGGCATGAGCGGCGCCATGGCCGCACCGGTGACGACGCCGATGCGCCGCCCCTGCCAGCCGCAAAGCGACGCCGCTTCCGCCGCGATCCGCTGCTGAAGCCAGCGCACCGAGCCCACTCCGTTCTCCACCTGCTCGAAGCCGTCGTATACCTCGGGGTCCGGCAGCTCGAGGCCGGCGCGCAGGTACAGCTCGTCCGCGCCACAGACCCAGTGCACGTTCCGCTCGGCCAGCGCCGTGGGCCAGCGCGACTCCACCTCCCGTACGGCCGCGCGGCACTCCTCCCGCGTCGGCTCGCGGCAGAGATGGTGCTTGCTGAACTCGGTGAGCCCCACCGGTACGACCGAGCAGGAGAGGATGGCGGGGCCGAACCCCCAGAGGTCGTCCAGGGTCTGCCGGAGCACCGCACCGTCGTTCACCCCGGGCGACATCACGACCTGGGTGTGGAACTGGATGCCGTGCTCGGCGAACTCACCGAGCTGCGGGATGATGTCGGGTGCGGCCGGATTGCGCAGGAGATAGCGACGCACGACCGGATCGGTCGCGTGCACGGAGACGTAGAGCGGCGAGAGCCGGTACTCGATGATCCGCTCGATGTCACGCGGCTTCAGGTTGGTGAGGGTCGCGAAGTTGCCGTAGCGGAACGAAAGGCGGTAGTCGTCGTCCCGGATGTAGAGGACGTCGCGCAGCCCCTCGGGGAGGCCGTCCACGAAGCAGAAATCGCAGCGGTTGGCGCAGCGCCGGATCCGGGGCGGCTCCAGCGCGAGTCCCATCGGCTCGCCCAGCGGGCGCTCGATCTCGAACTCGATCTCTTCCCCGTCCGGCTGGCGCACATGGAGGAGGATCTCCTCCTCGGCTGAGAGGAACTCCCAGTCGAGGAAATCCTCCAGCTCCCGGCCGTTGACCGAGACCAGCTCGGTACCGGGGTGGAGCCCCAGCTCCTCGGCGATCGAATCGGGTTCGACGGCGGTGACCTTGATCATGCGGGCGGTAATTTCGCCTCGCGACCTCCTAAGAGCAAGAACCAAAATTACTTCCGCGCTCCCGGTTCAAGTCACATGTCACTCACGGCTTGTGGCTCGCGTTATCTTCGGATTGCCCATGGGTGGCTCGCCGAACACGATTTCCGCACGCACATTCCAGTTCTGGCTCGGCCGGATCCCGGTCGGCGAGCGTGGCGTGGCGCAGACCTACTATGTGGTGCGAAGACCCTGACCCTCGGAGGAAGCATGACGGCGGCGGTGAAGGAGACCCATGGAGCGGACGAGGACTCGAGGGTTCAGACGGCGATGGCTCAGCTGAACGGCCTCCTGGTCCCGGGCGAGACACTCCAGGCGTACACTGTCCAGCGACGGCTGTTCGCGCTCACCAAGCGTCGCCTTCTCGTCGGGGCCAGCACCGGCCGGCTCCTCGTGCTTCACCGGGGCCTACTGGGCGGGTTCCGTCTGACCGACCTCCGGTGGCAGGATCTGAAGGACGTGCGGCTCAACGCAGGGATCTTCGGCGCCGATCTCACCGTCACCACGCTCGACCAGGCTGATCTGGCGAGCCAGGACCAGAGCGCCGGTACCTTCGTCCTCACGGGACTCAGGAAGGAGCAGGCGCAGGGCGTCTATCGCATCTGTCAGGCGCAGGAGCAGCAGTGGCGCGAGAAGCGCCGGGTGCGGGACCTCGAGGAGCTCCGGGCGAAGTCCGGCGGCCTTCAGCTTAGCGGCGCGGGAGGGCTGGGTGGCTCGGTGGGTGGACCCGCCGGCGGCGCCGACGCGATCGAGCGGCTCAAGGCGGCGAAAGAGATGTTGGCGAACGGGCTGATCACCGACTCCGAGTTCGAGGCCCTCAAGGCCAAGGTGGTGTCCGGGCTCTGATCACTCGACCACGATCTCGCCGACCTCAGGGCCGAACTCGCTCGTGACCGGGCGAGTGCCGGGTGGCGGCCGCCACTCGCCGCCGTCCACCCGCATCGCGACACGGTGGATGCCGGGTGCGATCGCGATCCGGCCGACCCACTCTTCCTTTCCTCGCCGCTCCAGCGACACCGGCAGCCAATCGGTGAAATCACCCGCCAGCTCCACCACCTGCGCGCCCGGCGCACGCAGCCGGATCGGGCGCCCGCCGGCTTCGACCGGCCCGATGCGAAACGCTTCGGCGTCCCGCCGAACGACGCGCTCCACAGGCCTCGATCGCGCCGCCGGGGTGCCGAACCGCACCCGCATTCCCAGCACGACGTAGCGCGAGCCCGGCAGCGCGGTCACCGGATCGGTGGCGCTTCTGCCGGCCGCCGCAACCAGGGCGAGGCCGGGCGTGAGTCCCCGGCTCACCGTCGCACTCCAAAGCGTGAGCTCTGGGGTGCTCCGGCTGAACCGGCGTCCAAGCGCGACATCGAGCTCGAAGGCAGCCAGGGTCAGCCGCCCCGAGATCATTCCGTCGGTGAAAACACTACGGCGCACGCCTCGCGCGGCGCTGACCGCAACCGTGTCCCCACTCGCGATAGTCGCGTCTGGATTGAAGCCGGGGCTGGTGGCGACGTCGAACGCCGTGCTGGTGAGCGAAAGCGCGAGCCGCACGGGCCCCAGACGGGCCGCGCTCCCGACCTGGGTGCGCCGCAGCGGGCGCCAGAGGCTCAGCGAGTACGCGTTGCCCAGCGATCCGCCAACCCACACGGTGGTCGTCGCCGAGGGATAGGCCCAGGCGCGGAGCCCGCCTTCGACGGTGGTGACGCCCTGCACCTCATCGTGCCAGGTCCAGCCTAGGTCTCCGTTCGCCTCGAGCGTGAAGGGTCCGAAGCGGGGCGAGATCAGCGCGGCGCTCGTGCCTCCCTGGAAGTTCCAGCGCCCGGATGGGCCGCTCGAGTAGGCGCCGGTCGCGCCGACCCTGAACGGCCCCGCCTCGAATGTGAGGGACGGTGCGAGCGTGGCGACAGCGCCGGAGAAGGCATCGTCCGAATGCGCGGTGCCCGCGCCCACGTCGAGGGCCCCGGTGAACTGCGCTTCGGCCGGCGCGGTGCCGACCGCCAACGCTGCGAAGACGCCGAGGGCGCGCGCCGTCATGGCTTCTCGGGGGGATCGGGAGCGGGCCGTGCCGTCCGCGGCTCGGCCGGGTCTGGTGCGCCTACCGCCTGCCGCGCCTCCCTGCGCCGGAGCGCCAGGAAGTCATCATCCGGCCGCCCGTCGCGGGCCAGGTCGAACACCGAGCGGTACACCTGGTCAGGGGGAGCGCCTTCGGCAACGAGGTCGGCCAGGACGGAGATCGGCACCACGAGAGAGCGGCCGGACCGGAGCGCGCGGAGTCGCTGGAGAGTGTCGGCGGGCACTCCCGCCCGGATGGCTCCGGCCGCGGCCGTGACCTCCGCGTCGCTGGCCGACGTGCCCAGCGCAGCGCGGGCGCGGCTCAGCTGCCCGAAGAGCGCGGACACGGCGGCGCGGATCCGGTCACCGCCCGCGCCGAGGGTGCTGCCCTCCAGTGCCTTCTGTACGAGCGGCTCGGTCGGAAGTCCTTCGGTCCTGGCTGAATCCACCAGGCGCTGTACCGCGCCTGCGGTGATCGGGTCCAGCCGATCGGCGACCCGGCGGTCCTGGGCGGCGAGTGCGCGCGGACCGATGAGCAGGAGACCTGCGACGAGGATCACGGACCGGGCGCGCAAGGTCAGCTCACGGTGAGGACCGAAGTGGGGGGGCCGTAGTCGTTGTCGGGCGCGGGCGGACCGGCGGGGTCGCTCTTCCACTCCCGCCCGTCCACGAGGAACGTGTACCGGTAGCGGCCCGGCCGGAGCTCGAGCCGGACGATCCACTCGCCTGCCGCCGTCGGCCGGAGCGGTGTCGCCACTGTACTCCAGTCGTTGAAGTCACCCACGACAACGACCGCGGACGACGCCGGCGCTACGAGGCGGAGGACCACCGGACGCGCCTCGACCGCCGCCCCGGGCGGAGGGTGCGAACGCACCGCGAGCAGCGTGGACGCGGCGAGGGCGGCGGCTGCGGCGGCGGCGGCCAGCCACCGGAGCGGACGGGATCGGCTCGGGCCTCCGCGGCCGGCCCGGATCGCGCGGAGAGCGTCCGCGTCGATCGCCGGCCCGAACAGCACCGGGCGCCGCAGCTCCGCCACTACCCGGCGCAGCGTCTCGTCGTCCGGTTCTGGCGGGTCAGGTCGAAACGACGTCACGCAGCAGCTCCCGAAGTTGGTCGCTCGCCCGCTTCACCCGCATCCGGATCGCCGCCTGCTTCGCGCCCGTGAGCCGGGAGATCTCCTCGTATCCCATTCCCTCCACGTAACGCAGCAGGAACGCCTCCCGGTAGTGGGGCCGGAGCCGCGCGAGGGCCCGGCCGATCTCCTCCCGCCATCCCAACGTCTCGCTCACGTCGCCCCGGGTCGGGAGCTCGTCCGGCAGGAGGGTCGCCCGGTCATCCGGCCGGCGCCGGCGCAGCACCGTGCGGCAGCGGTTTACCACAATGCGGAAGAGCCACGCGCCGAAGCGCTGGGGGTCGCGGCATGTCGCGAGTGCCCAGTATGCGCGGACGAAGCCGTCCTGGAGCGCTTCTTCGGCGTCCTCGCGGTTGCCCAGCATGTGCAGGGCGTAGCGACCCAGCGCACTGCG
>JBGPPG010000041.1:0-24923 GCA_041488455.1 Gemmatimonadota bacterium | reverse complement strand
CCTGGCCTCGATGATCAACCACGTAAACCAGACCCGGCGGGTCAACGTCATCACCATCGAGGATCCGATCGAGTTTCTCCACCGGGACGTGCAGTCCAACATCTCCCAGCGCGAGGTCGGCAACGACACCCTCTCCTTCGGGATGGCGCTGCGGCACGTTCTCCGCCAGGACCCCGACGTCATTCTGGTGGGTGAGATTCGCGACGTCGAGACCCTCGACACTGCGCTCAAGGCCGCCGATACCGGCCACCTGGTCTTCTCCACGCTGCACACGACCGACGCGACCCAGACCATCAACCGGGTCATCTCCTTCTACCCGCCCTACCAGCACCAGGAGATCCGGTCCCTCCTCTCCACCGCGCTGGCGGCCGTGGTCTGCCTCCGGCTCGTGCCGCGCAAAGACGGCCGGGGCCGGGTGCCGGCGGCCGAAGTGCTGATCAACTCCGCCGCGGTCGCGGACAACATCCGGGACATCGAGAAGGCGCTGAACATTCCGGACCTGATCGCCGAGGGCACCGTCTCGTACGGCATGCAGTCGTTCGATCAGTCGCTCATGCGGTGGTACAAGGAGGGCTCGGTCACGTACGAGAGCGCGCTGTTCTACTCGTCGAACCCGAGCGAGTTCGCGCTCCGCGTCTCGGGTGTGGACTCCGCGTCCGACCGTACGTTCTCCGAGATGAGCGGCGACCAGGGCGCGGCGCGGTCGCTGGACCTCACGCCCTGATGTTCAAGAAGGTCCTCATCGCGAACCGCGGGGAGATCGCCCTGCGGGTCATCCGCGCGTGCCGCGAGCTTGGCCTCCAGACCGTCGCGGTCTACAGCGAAGCGGACCGCGAGTCGCTGCACGTCCGCTTTGCCGACGACGACGTCTGCATCGGTCCGCCCCCCGGCCGGCTCTCGTACCTCAAGATCCCGAACCTCATCGCGGCCGCCGAGATCACCGGGGCCGACGCCATACATCCGGGTTACGGCTTCCTCGCGGAGAACGCCGAGTTCGCCGATACCTGCCGGGCCTCGAACATCACGTTCATCGGACCGACCGGCGAGCAGATCCGGCTCATGGGCGACAAGGCCACCGCCCGGCGCCTCGCCCAGGAAGCGGGCGTCGCCACCGTGCCGGGATCGCCGGGCACCATCGACGACCCCGAGCAGGCGCTGGCGTTCGCCGAGCAGATCGGCTTCCCGGTCATCATCAAGGCGACCGCCGGCGGGGGCGGGAAGGGGATGCGGATCGCCCACGACGCCGAGCAGTTCGTCCAGCTCTTCGGCCTGGCACAGAACGAGGCGCTGGCGGCGTTCGGCAACGGATCGGTGTACGTCGAGAAGTACTTGGAGCACCCGCGCCACGTCGAGATCCAGGTGCTGGGCGACACCCAGGGCAAGGTCGTGCACCTCGGCGAGCGGGACTGCTCGGTCCAGCGGCGCCACCAGAAGCTCATCGAGGAGAGCCCGAGCCCGGCACTCAACACCGACCTCCGCCGCCGCATGGGCGACGCCGCGGTGGCGCTCGCGTCGAACATCGCCTACCAGGGCGCCGGCACGATCGAGTTCCTGCTCGACACCGATGGTAAGTTCTATTTCATGGAGATGAACACCCGAATTCAGGTCGAGCATCCGGTGACCGAGATGGTCACCAGCTTCGACCTGGTCAAGGAGCAGATCCGGATCGCGGCAGGCGAGCCCATCAGCTACATGGGGGACGGGACCCGCCTCCGCGGACACGCCATCGAGTGCCGCATCAACGCCGAGGATCCTTACCGGAACTTCCAGCCGAGCCCGGGCCTCATCACGGCGTACCACCCGCCGGGCGGTCCGGGTGTCCGCGTGGACACGCATGTCTATGCCGGCTACACCGTACCGCCGTACTACGACTCGCTGCTCGCCAAGGTCATCGTGCACGGCAACACCCGCCAGGAAGCGCTCTCGCGCATGGGGCAGGCGCTGGACAGCTTCATCCTCGAGGGCGTGACCACCACGATCCCGTTCCTCGCCCGGGTCATCCGGCATCCCGACTTCGTGCGCAGCAAGGTGGATACCCGGTTCCTCGAGCGGGAGGCGCACCTGCTCCAGCCGGACGCATGAGACGACTCGACGTCGCGTTCTCGCCGCTCGGGCTCGGGCCCCCGGACGTCCAGGGGCGGACGGTGTTCGTGCTCGACATTTTGCGGGCCACCACCGCCATGTGCGCCGCGCTGCACCACGGCGCCCGGGCGCTCATTCCGGTGGCGTCAACGGAGGAGGCGCTGCGGCTCGCGCAGACCATCGGCAGTGCCGACGTCCTTCTGGCTGGGGAGAAGAACTGCGTGCGCATCCCGGGCTTCGCGCTGGGCAACAGTCCGCTCGAGATGACCGAGCAGACGGTGAGGGGCAAGACGCTCATCGTCACCACCACCAACGGCACCAAGGCGCTGCTCGCGGCTCAGGGCGCCACCGCGGTCTACGTGGCTGCCGCCGTGAATCTTACCGTTGCCGGCGAGCGGGCGCGGCAGGCGCTGGAAGAGCACCGCGACATCCTTATTCTCTGTGCGGGGCGGGAGGCCGCTTTCGGCCTGGACGACGCCTATTGCGCGGGGCGCCTCGCCGTCGCGGCGCTCGGCGGACGCAAGCCGCGGAGGGGTCTCAACGACGCCGCGCTCGCGAGCCTCGACCTCGTGCGCCGCTATGGGGACAGCTGGGAGCGGCCTCTGTCCTACAGCCGCGCCGGGCGGGAGCTCGCCCGTTTGGGCTTCGGGAGCGACGTGCTCGACGCCGCCCGCATGGACGCCTATCCGGTGCTCCCGCAGTTCCACGAGCGGCGGGTCACGCTGACCCACCAGCTCCCGGCACAGCTGCAGCCCGTCCCTCAACCCCAGCTCCAGCCGCAGCCTCAGCCCCAGCCGTCATGACCGCGGACTCCCGCCGCCGGCTCGGCGCCCTGACGGCGCTCGTGCTCGGCGTCTTCATCGGGCTGACGCTCCTGCCCGTCCCGCTTACCGGGCCGGTCGGCAGTTGGATCGGGCACGCCCTCTGGCACACACTCGGCGTGGGGGCGGTCGGTCTCCCCCTCCTCGGCATCGGTCTCGCGCTGGCCGGCTTCGAGCGGCTCGGCCGGCTCGACATGAAGCGCGCGGCGCTGCTCATGGGCGGTCTGAGCCTGCTCACGCCCTACCTGATCGGCGTGTTCGCGGGCGTGAGCCACTTCGATCTGGTGCCCGATGTGGCCCAGCGGAGTCTCCCCGCCCGGCTCGTGGGGCTGGTGCCCGGCTTCTTCGCGGAAGTGGTCGCGGACCGAGTCGGCGTGGCGGGCGCAGTGCTCCTCGGCTTCCTGGTGCTGTCCGCGCTGACGCTGCTCACGTTCGCGTGGCACCCGCTCCAGCGCCTCGAGGCAGGGAAGGACAAGGGGGAGAAGCGCGGAGACGCGGCGGCGCGCCGGTCCAACGCGGCGACGACCGTCGCCCCTCCGGCCGAGCCGGTCGCCGGGCAGGAGCCACCGACCGGCCGGGGCTCGCGCTCGGCCGGGGACTCGCGCACCGCACGCTCGAAGCCGTCGAAGAAAGCGGAGCCCAGGCGCCCCGGGGTCGAGAGCCTCGGCCCGGTGTGGGAGGTCGATCTGCTCGATCCGCCCTCGGGCAAGGCGGTGGACGCGGGAGAGACCGAGCTCAACGCGCTCCAGGAACGGCTCGAGGCCACGCTGAGCGAGTTCAAGGTCGAGGGCGACGTCGCCGGTCGCACGACCGGCCCGGTGGTGACGCAGTACGGCGTCCGGCTGCGGCCCGGGGTCAAGATGAACCGGCTGGTCGCTTTGGCGGACGACCTCGCGCTCAAGATGAGCGCCCGGTCCATCCGGGTGGCGCGCATCCCGGGCCGGGACATGGTGGGCGTCGAGGTGCCCAATCCCAAGTCACGGGTGGTCATGCTGCGCGAGCTCCTGGAGGACGAGGCCTGGACCACGGAAGACCGGGTCCTGCCGGTGACGCTCGGTCTCGATCTCGAGGGCCGGCCGGTCATCGCCGATCTTGCGAAGATGCCGCATCTCCTCATCGCGGGCGCCACCGGCACGGGGAAGTCCATCGGCATCAACGCGATCATCACGTCGCTGATCTACCAGTACCAGCACAAGGAGGACCTGCGGTTCCTGATGATCGACCCGAAGATGGTCGAGCTGTCGATGTACAAGGATCTGCCGCATCTCCGGCATCCCGTGGTCACCAACAACCGGGAGGCTGCTCGCGTGCTCAAGTGGGCGGTGGCCGAAATGGAGCGGCGCTACGCCCTGCTGGAGGCCAACGGCGCGCGCAACATCATCGACTTCAACCGCAAGGTGCTGGACGGGAAGCCCCTGAGGAACCCGGTCCCGAAGAAGGTGACGCTGAGCGATATCGCGGCCGAGCCGCCGGACACGCCGCCCGCAGCGCAGGACGAGACGTACACGCAGGGAAAGCTGCCCCTGATCGTACTGGTCGTGGACGAGCTGGCCGATCTCATGATGACGGTGCAGGCCGAGATTGAAGCGCCGCTGGCGCGCCTCGCACAGAAGGCCCGGGCGGTCGGCCTCCACCTCATCGTGGCGACGCAGCGTCCCTCGGTGAACGTCATCACCGGGCTCATCAAGGCCAATTTCCCCAGCCGTATCGCCTTCCGGGTGGCGCAGAAGGTGGACAGCCGCACGATCCTCGACCAGAACGGCGCGGAGGCGCTGCTGGGGAAGGGCGACATGCTTTTTCTCGAGCCCGGCAAGAGCGAGCCGATGCGACTTCAGGGCGCCTACATCAGCACCGAGGAGAGCGAGCGGCTCATGCGCCGGTATTCCGATTGGAAGAAGGAGCAGGAGGAGGGAAGAGTTCCGGAGGCTGCCGAGAGCAACATCCTCGACGAGGTTCCCGACACCGAGGGGGGCGAGGGCGCCCCGGACGCCGGACTCGACCCGTCCGAGCGCGATCCGCTGTTCAAGGAGGCGGCGGTCGCCTGCGTGCAGAACCAGGGTGGGTCGACGTCGTTGCTGCAGCGCAAGCTCGGGATCGGCTACGGGCGAGCCGCGCGGCTCATGGATCAGCTCGAGGAAGCCGGCATTCTGGGCCCGCAGAACGGCAGCAAGCCACGCGACGTCCGGATTGGGATCGACCAGGTCGAGGAGTACTGTAGCTAGGACCGGCCGACCGTGCCCGTCCCGGCAGAAAGGTCTCCGCAATGCCTCCCACGTCGCCGACCCTCTACGACATCGGCCTGGACAAGAACCCGGCCAACTACGCGCCGCTCACCCCGCTCACCTTCATCGAATGGGCCGCGAGCGTGTGCCCGCAGCGGGCGGCGGTGGTCTACGGCGAGCGCCGCTACACCTGGAGGGAGACGTACGCCCGCTGCCGCCGGCTCGCCTCCGCGCTCGGGCGCCGCGGAATCGGCCGGGGTGACACGGTCGCCGCGATGATGGTGAACACGCCCGAGATGTACGAGTGTCATTTCGGCGTGCCGATGTGCGGGGCGGTGCTCAACACGTTGAACGTCCGGCTCGACGCCCCGACCCTCGCCTTCATGCTCGATCACGGGGAGGCGAAGGTCCTGATCACCGACCGGGAGTTCTCGCCGGTCATCGGGCAGGCACTTGCCATGTGCGAGGCCAAGCCGTTCCTGATCGACGTGAACGACCCTGCGTACTCTGGACCGGGGTCGTTCCTCGGCGAGACGGACTACGAGGCGTTCCTCCTCACCGGCGATCCCGCGTACAGCGGCGCGGCGCCTGCGGACGAGTGGGACGCGATCGCGCTCAACTACACGTCGGGCACCACCGGCAACCCAAAGGGCGTCGTGTTTCATCACCGCGGAGCGTACCTGGCCGCGGTCGGCACCATTCTGGCCTGGAGCGCTCCCCGGTACGCGGTCTTCCTCTGGACCGCGCCGATGTTCCACTGCAACGGCTGGTGCTTCCCCTGGGCCATCGCGGCGCTGGCCGGCACCGGCGTCTGCCTCCGGAAAATCGAGGCCGGGACGATCCTGGACCTCATCCGCGAGCACAAGGTCACCCACTTCGGCGGCGCGCCCATCGTGCACAATATGCTTCTCAACGCGCCGTCCGAGCTGTGGGAGGGCATCACCCATCGCGTGAGGGCCTACATCGCGGGGGCGGCGCCCCCGGGCGCTACGATCGAGGCCATGGAACGCCGCGGCCTGGAGCTGACCCACACGTACGGGCTCACCGAGACCTACGGACCGGCGACAATCTGCGTGCGCCAGGAGGAATGGGAGACGCTCGAGCCGAGGGAGCGCGCGGCCAAGAACGGGCGACAGGGTGTCCGGTTTCAGCTGGAGGAGGCGGTGGCGGTCCTCGACCCCGAGACCATGCAGCGCGTCCCCTGGGACGGGGAGACGATGGGGGAGATCATGTTCCGCGGGAACATGGTCATGCGGGGGTACCTCAAGAACCCGACCGCGACTCAGGAGGCCTTCGCCGGCGGCTGGTTCCATTCCGGCGACCTGGCGGTGGTGCATCCGGACGGCTACGTCAAGGTGAAGGACCGCGGCAAGGACATCATCATCTCGGGCGGCGAGAACATCTCATCCCTCGAGGTGGAGGACGCGCTCTACCGCCATCCGGCCGTGTTCGCGGCCGCGGTCGTGGCCCAGCCCGACCGCAAGTGGGGGGAGACGCCTTGCGCGTTCGTCGAGCTCAAGCCGGGCGCCCAAGCGACAGAGCGAGAGCTCATCGAGCATTGCCGCGCATCCCTCGCGCACTACAAGGCGCCCAAGGCCGTTGTGTTCGGGCCACTCCCCAAGACGGCGACCGGCAAGATCCAGAAGTACCTGCTCCGAGAGCGGGCCAGATCCGCGGAGGCCATCGAATGAGTGCACTCGATATCGCTCCAGGGCGGCCAACGGCGGCGGAAGCTCCGCTGGTGCTGCGAACCGCCGAGGGTCCCGTCGTAACGCTCACGCTGAGCCGGGGTGAGCGATTCAATCCCCTGTCGTCGGCGATGATCGCGGCACTCCAGGTCGAGCTCGACCAGCTGGCGTCTGACAACACCGCACGAGTCGTGGTGCTCGCCGCCCAGGGCAAGGGCTTCTGCGCCGGTCACGACTTGAAGGAGATGCGGGCCCACGCCGGCGACGAGGTGTGGCAGCGAGGGCTCGTCGACGCGTGCAGCAGGATGATGGTCACACTGACCCGGATCCCCCAGCCGGTGATCGCGAGGGTGCACGGGATCGCCACCGCGGCCGGCTGCCAGCTCGTGTCGATGTGTGATCTCGCGGTCGCGGCCGAGACCGCGACGTTCGCGCTCCCGGGCGTCAATATCGGCGTGTTCTGCTCGACGCCCGCGGTCGGCGTGGGCCGGAACGTGAACCGGAAGCGGGCGATGGAGCTGCTCCTGACCGGCCAGCCCATCGACGCGCGCACCGCCCACGCCTGGGGTCTGGTGAACCGCGCGGTTCCGGCCGACGCGCTCGACGCCGAGATCCGCATCTTCACCGACCTGATCGTCGCCCGCAGTCCGGCCACCATCGCGCTCGGCAAGCGGACGTTCTATCGCCAGCTCGACGGCGCGCTCGAATCGGCCTACGAACTCGCGGGCGAGTCGATGGCGTGCAACATGGGATACGAGGACGCCATCGAAGGCATCGACGCCTTCCTGGCCAAGCGCCCGCCGGTCTGGCGCGCGCGATAGCGGCTCGATGCCCGCTCTGGTCGCCGGGGGACATCGACTCGAGTACCGGTGGCTCCCGGCGACGCGTGACGACGTGCCCCCGCTGGTCTTTCTCCACGAGGGGCTCGGCTCCGCCGAGTTGTGGCGGGACTTTCCCGATGCCTTGGCGGGTCGGACGGGTCGCGCCGCCCTCATCTACTCCCGCTACGGCTACGGCCGATCCGATCCGATCGTGGGCCCTCGCGGCCCTGACTATCTGGAGCGCGAAGCCCTCGACACGCTTCCTGAGGTCCTCGCCTGTCAGGGCATCGAGCGGCCGGTGCTGGTGGGCCACAGCGACGGCGCCACCATTGCGCTGATCTACGCAGCTGCGCATCCGGCGGCGGTGAGCGCGCTGCTGCTCGAAGCACCCCATGTCTTCGTCGAGGACGTCACCGTCAAGGGCATTGAGGTGGCCCAGGCGGCGTTTGTCGCGGGCCGCCTGCGGGAGCGGCTCGCGCCCTACCACACCGACGTGGATGCGACGTTCCGCGGCTGGGCCGACGCCTGGACCGACCCGCGGTTCCGCGCGCTCGATGTCACACGCTCTCTCCCCGCGATTCGCGCTCCGGTACTCGTGATTCAGGGTGAGCAGGACCAATATGGAACCGCCGCCCAGGTGGAAGCCATCCGGCGCGGCGTAACCGGCCGGGTGGAGGTGCACCTGCTCCCGGCGTGCGGGCACGCGCCGCACGTCGAGCAGCGGGATGTCGTCTTGGACACGATGGAGCGGTTTCTGGCGCCGCTAGGGTCCGGTCCGGGGCCAGCCAACTAGTCAAACGGATCCCCCAGCTCGAAAGCGAAAGGTGTGGCGCGCGCCGGAACGATCCCGGCTCCGATGCGCACGTGGGCGATCATTGCTGCCATGCGAGCCGCGAGACGCTTCATCCCCGCATCCGAGTGGCGGGACCCTCGCCATCGCCGCGGTCTCCGCGGCGAGCTCGCCGCCCTGGCCTACCTCACGGCCTGCGGCTGGAGCATCGAGGCGCACCGGTTCCGCCTCGGCCGGCACGACGTCGATCTGGTAGCTCGCCGAGCGGGGATTGTTGCGTTCGTCGAGGTGAAGAGCCGGAGCGAAGGTGGTGGGAGGTGCGGGGCACCGGCGGAAGCGGTGGGAGCCCGCAAGCGGGCCATCCTGGCCCGGGTCGCCGCGTGCTGGCTGGCGCGACACGGCCGCCGGGGTGATATGGGCCGGTTCGACGTGGTGAGCGTGGTGGAGGGAGCGGGCGGAGCGGTGGTGGTCGAGCACATGGCAGATGCCTGGCGCATCTAAGGTGACTCAAAATCAGCCACAAATACACTCTTGATTCGGGAAGTTTTCGGCTTTATCTTGTTGCGCGGTGCTTCAGTGTAGCAAAATCATCCACATCGATACCGAGGTTTCCATGGCCGCCGCTGAAGAGACCAAACTCGAGCAAGACCGCCGCAAGGCCTTGGGCCTCGCTATCTCCCAGATCGAAAAGCAGCTCGGCAAAGGCTCCATCATGCGCATGGGCGCCGAGTCCCCTCGCGTGCGCGTCGCGGCCATCTCCACCGGCGCCATCAACCTCGACGCCGCCACCGGCGTGGGCGGCGTGCCCCGCGGCCGCATCACCGAGATCTACGGCCCCGAATCCTCCGGCAAGACTACGCTCTGCCTCCATCTCGTCGCCAACGTGCAGAAGGCCGGCGGCGTCGCCGCCTACGTAGACGCCGAGCATGCGCTCGACATCGAGTACGCCAAGAAGCTCGGTGTGGACATCGAGAACCTGCTGGTCTCGCAGCCCGACACCGGCGAGCAGGCCCTCGAGATCGTCGAGATCCTGGTGCGCTCGGGCGCGGTGGACCTCGTCGTCGTGGACTCGGTCGCCGCCCTCGTGCCCAAGGCGGAGATCGAAGGCGAGATGGGCGACAGCCACATGGGGCTTCAGGCCCGGCTCATGAGCCAGGCCCTCCGGAAGCTCGCCGGCGCCATCAACCGCTCCAACTGCGCGGTCGTCTTCATCAACCAGCTCCGCGAGAAGATCGGCGTGATGTTCGGCAACCCGGAGACCACCACCGGCGGCAAGGCGCTCAAGTTCTACGCGTCCCTCCGGCTCGATATCCGCCGCATCGGTCCGGTCAAGGAGCGCGAGGCGGTGATCGGCAGCCACGTGCGGGTGAAGGTGGTGAAGAACAAGGTCGCGCCGCCGTTCCGGCAGGCCGAGTTCGACGTGATGTTCGACGAAGGGATCAGCCACACCGCGCTGCTGGTGGATCTCGCGGCGGAGGCGGGCATTATCCAGAAGTCGGGCGCGTGGTACTCCTACGGTGATCAGCGCATCGGCCAGGGCCGGGAGAACGCCAAGCTCTTCGTGCGCGACAACCCGGCGCTCATGGCCGAGGTCGAGAGCAAGGTGAAAGAGGTGCTCGGCATGAAGGCCGTGGCAGGCGTAGGAGCCGGGCCGGACGAGGACGAGTAGTATGCTCGTCACCGCGCTCGAGCCGGATCCCCGGCGCCCCGGCAGCGTCCGGGTCCTGGTGAACGGCCGCGCGTTCGCCACGGTGGATGCCGGCGAGGCCTCGGGCCTCGCCGCCGGCGGCTCGCTCGATGGCGCGGGCGCCGAGCGGCTCGCCCGGGCGGCCGACGCTGAAGCTGCCTACCGCACAGTGCTGCGCGCGCTCGAGCGGCGTTCCCATGCCCGCGTCGATCTCGGCCGCCGGCTGCTCCGGCGGGGTCTGGCGGCCGACGCGGTCGAGGCCGCGCTCGCGCGCGCGGAGCACGCCGGGTTGCTCGACGACGGCGCGTTCGCCCGGTACTACGTCGCCACCCGGGCCGAACGGGGGCGCGGCCCGGCCCGGCTGGTTCGGGACCTGCTGAGCCAAGGGGTGGAGCGCGCCCACGTGGACCGTGCCATTGCAGAGCAGTGGCCTGCCGGGGCCGACCGGCGCGCGCTCCCGGCCGCGCTCGCCGTCAAGCGCGCCGCCCAGCTCGGCAACCTGGCGCGCCCGGTTAAGCGCCGTCGCCTCCTGGCCTTCCTCGCGCGGCGCGGTTTCACCGGCAGCGAGGCTCTGGAGGCGGTCGCGGGCGCGCTCCGCTAGAGCGGTTCCCCCACGGCGGGAGCGTCGCCGCTGATAGCTGATCCCGAAGCGCTCACCTATATTTTGGCCGATGCGCTCCGACCAGATCCGACGTCTTTTCCTCGATTTTTTCGTCGCCCGGGGGCACCGCGAGGTGCCTTCTTCGTCCTTGGAGCCCAAGGACGACCCAACCCTCCTGTTTACCAACGCCGGGATGGTGCAGTTCAAGCGCGTCTTCCTCGGCCAGGAACGCCGCGACTACGCTCGCGCCACGACCTGCCAGAAGTGCGTCCGCGCGGGCGGAAAGCACAACGACCTCGAGCAAGTGGGACACACCAAGCGGCACCATACCTTCTTCGAGATGCTGGGGAATTTCTCCTTCGGCGACTACTTCAAGCGAGACGCCATCGCGTTCGCCTGGGAGCTCGTCACCGGAAAGAGCTACCTCGGCCTCCCGCCCGACCGGCTCCGGGTCACGGTGCACCACGGCGACCAGGAAGCGCGCGCATTATGGCGTGAGATCGCCGGCCTGCCGGACCACCGCATCTACGGCCTGGGCGACAAGGACAACTTCTGGCAGATGGGCGACACCGGACCCTGTGGGCCCTGCACCGAGATTTACGTGGATCTGAACTGGCCGCCGGCACCGGGGCGTGACGCGGGGAACGAGATCGTCCCCCGGGCGGAGTTCGAGCGGCTGGCCGAAGAGGGCCGGTTTCTGGAGATCTGGAACCTCGTCTTCATGCAGTTCGATCGTGCGGCAGACGGCACGCTCACGCCCCTGCCCAAACCGTCGGTGGACACCGGCGCGGGCCTGGAGCGCATCGCGGCGGTGATGCAGGGCGAAGATGACAACTTCCACACCGATCTGTTCCAGCCGCTCCTCGATCGGGTGGGCGAGTTGGTCGGCGCCAGCTACGATCGTGACGCTCCGCACCGCGGCTCCTATCGCGTCCTCGCCGATCACGCGCGCGCCGTGAGCTTCCTGCTCGCCGACGGCGTCTACCCCGGTAACGAAGGCCGAGGCTACGTGCTGCGGCGGATTCTCCGCCGGGCCGTGCGGCACGCGTGGCTACTGGGGCGGCGCGAGCCGACGCTGGCTCCCCTCACCGAGGTGGTGGTCCGGGAGATGGGCGGCGTCTATCCGGAGCTCGTGAGTCAGGCGGAGCACATCCGGAACACCACGCTCGCCGAGGAGCAGCGGTTCCTCGAGACGATCGACGGCGGTCTCGGACGGCTGGAGGAGATCTTCGCCACCGGTGCCAAGACGATCCCCGGCGACGAGGCCTTCAGGCTGTACGACACGTTCGGCTTTCCCATCGATCTCACCCAGATCATCGCGGGAGAGCGCGGGGTGGACGTGGACATCGCGGGCTTCGAACGGGCGCTCGAGGAGCAACGGGAGCGGTCCCGGGCTGCGCGCGCTCCGGTGGGCGGCACCGGGGGGCGCGGCACCGCGACGACCCGCGGCAAAGGTGGCGGGAGCCCCGCTGTCCATACGAAAGATCCTGGTGCCTGGCGCAGCCTCAAGCGCGGTAAGCAGAAGTTTGTGGGCTACGACACCACCGAAAGCGAGTCCGACCTCCTCGCCTTCCGCCAGGCGGGCCCGCGGGTGGAGCTCGTACTGCGCGAGAACCCCTTCTACGCCGAGTCGGGCGGCCAGGTGAGCGACATCGGGTCCGTCGCCGGCACGGGCTGGACGCTCGAGGTGGACGAGGTCCGCAAGGACGCTGCCAAGGGGACGGTCGTGGCCGGCAGCTTCGGTGAGACGTTCGATCCGACACCCGTCGAGGCCATGGTAGACGCCCCGCGCCGGCACAACATCGAGCGCAATCACAGCGCCACGCATCTCGTGCACTTGGCGCTTCGGCGTCACCTCGGCAAGCACGCCGGCCAGGCAGGCTCGCTGGTGGAGCCGGAGCGCCTGCGGTTCGACTTCACGCACCTGGGACCGATCGACCCCGAGACGCTACGCGCGATCGAGCGCGACGTGAACGAGCAGATCTGGGCCAACTACGAGACGACCACGCGGCAGATGGCGTATCGCGACGCGCTCGATATGGGCGCGATGGCGTTCTTCTCGGAGAAGTACGGCGACGTCGTCCGGGTGGTACAGATGGGGGACTCCATCGAGCTGTGCGGCGGCACCCATGTCCGGAGCACCGGGCAGATCGGGCTGTTCCGCTTTGCCGGCCAGGGCGGCGTGGCGGCGGGTGTCCGGCGGATCGAGGCGGTGACCGGGCCCGCGGCCTACGCCGCGCTTAGGGAGCTGGAGGCACGGGTCGCACACGTGGCGGACCGGCTCAAGGCCCAGCCCGAGCATCTGGCGCGCAAGGTCGACCAGCTGCTGGACGAGCGCGAGAAGCTCGAGGCGCGGCTCCGGGACGCGCTCCGCGCGGGCGGGACAACCGCGACCCGGGGCGAGGTCGTCCAGGTGGACGGCGTCCAGGTGACCATCGCTGAGACGCAGACGGAAGACCGGGGCGAGCTGGGTCAGATCGCCGATACTTTCCGCGAGGGCAAGCGTCAGGCCGTGCTGGTGCTCTTCGGAACCGCCGGGCGCGGGGCTATCCACGTGACGCTGAGCGACGACCTCGTAAGCGCCGGTCGGAAGGCTGGCGATCTGGTGAACCGCATCGCTGCCATCAGCGGGGGCAAGGGCGGCGGCCGCCCGCATTTCGCGTCCGCCGGGGCCGGCGATCCGGCGCGCTTGGCCGAGGCGCGGGCGCAGACCCCCGCGGTGGTCGCGGCCTGGCTCGGGAACGGCGGTTGACGGCGCCCGGGCCCGTTTCCCCTGCGCTCGGCGCGTGGCTCGATCAGCACACGGGCCGAGCGCCGGATGCGCTCCGGCGGCGGGTCATTGAGTATGCGGCGGCGGCGCCCCCGGGCGCGGGGGTGGCCGATACGCTGGCGGACGCGGGCCGGGCGGCGCTCGAGCGCGTCCTCTCGCGCCCCGGCGACCGGGCGGTGGCGCTCGATCTCCTGGCGGCCGACGCGCTCGTGACCCTCGCCCTTCTGGCACAGGCGCAGCACGCTCCGGCCGATCTCGGACGCTTCGCCGCCGGCATCCTGCAATCCCATCGGCCCGGCTCGTGATCGATCTCCACTCCCATCTGCTGCCCGCGGTGGACGACGGGGCGCGCACGGTGGAGCAGGCCGTCGGCACGCTGCGGGAGATGGCGCGCCACGGCGTGACCGACCTGTGCCTCACGCCCCACCTCACGGCCACCGAGGCGGAGCACGGTGTTCCGCCCCGTCACGACGCCGCATTCGAGGCGCTCAGCGCCGTCGCCCCCCAGGTGCCCCGGCTCCACCGCGGCGCCGAGGTGATGCTCGACCGCCCGCTGAGCGCCGAGGCGGCCGACATCCCCGGGATCCGGCTCGGGGGCACACGGTACATCCTGGTGGAGTTCCCACGGCTCGTCTCCGGGGGAACGGTGAGCAATGCCCTCGCGCACGTGATCTCGCTCGGGCTCGTCCCCGTGCTCGCGCACCCGGAGCGCTACACCTGCTGCTCGCCGAACGCGGTTCATCGCTGGCGCAGCATGGGCGCGCTCATGCAGGTGGACGCGACGACGCTCCTCTCGCCCCAGGGGCGGGGCGACCGGGCGCGCCAGCTCGTCGCGGCCGGGCTTGCCGACCTGCTCGCGGCCGACAACCACGGCGACTCCCGGATGCTGCTCGCCGGCCGCCGCATGCTGGAAGACAGCGGCGGCGCCGTCCAGGCCGACCTCCTCACCAGACAGAACCCGGCGGCCATCCTCGCCGACCGGACGACCCAGCTGGCGGAGCCGCTCGAGCTGAAGACGTCGTTGCTCGACCGTCTCCGCCGGCTGCTCAACGCATGATCCATCTCGTATTCACCGGCGGCACCATCTCCATGCAGCACGATCCCGCCGCCGGCGGCAACGTCCCGACCCATGGTGGCGAGCAGCTGGTAGCGCTGGCGCCGGGGCTCGAGCGGATCTCTCCTTTCCGGATCGAGAACTGGGCCCGGGTGCCGGCCGCCCACCTCGGGCCGGAGCGCCTGTGGGCCCTCAGGGAGCGAATCCGCGAGCTTCAGGAGGGGGCCGGCGAGGGCGAGCCACCTCAGGGGATCGTGATCACCCACGGCACCGACACGCTCGAAGAGACCGCCTATCTCCTGGCGCGCACGCTCGACCCCACGGTGCCCGTGGCGCTCACGGGCGCCATGCGCACGTCGAGCGACTCGGACTGGGACGGGCCGAGGAACCTGCGCGATGCGGCAACCGTGGCCGCGAGCCCGGCGAGCGCGGGCCGCGGCGCGATGGTCGTGTTCGCAGGATCGGTGTTCGCCGGCCAGGAAGCGGTGAAAACCGACACGATGCGGCTGGAGGCGTTCGCGGCGCCCCACGGCCAGCCTCTCGGACGGGTGGCGGAGGGCCGGGCCTCGTACTCGGCGCCGGTCCGTCGGACCGTTCCTCTCGCCGCGCGGGGTCTCGGCGCCCGCGTGGCACTCATTCCGATGGTAATCGGCGATCGCGGCGAGCTGCTCGACCTCGCGCGCCCGATGCACGACGCCGTGGTGATCGTGGCGTTCGGGAGCGGCAACCTTCCTCCGGGTGCGGTGCCGGCCATCCGGCGCTGGCTGGACGACGGCAAGCCGGTCGTGATGGCGAGCCGCTGCCCCACGGGCGTGGTCACGCCGGCCTACGCCTTCGAGGGCGGTGGCGCAGGGCTCGTGAAGATGGGCGTGGTCCCGGCCGGCCCACGCACGCCGTCGCAGGCACGGATGGAGCTCGCGCTCGCCCTCTCCGCCGGCGTGCCCTACCCGGCGGCGTGACGCTCGTGGCAATGACGTTCCCCGCCACGCTGGACATCCCGGACGACGTGCTGGAGATCCCGCGCACGCTCGACGCTGCCGGCCATGAGGTGTGGTGCGTCGGCGGGGCGATCCGCGACGCGCTGCTCGATCCACAAGGCGCGGCGGAGAGCCTGCGTGTCGCGGTGGACTTCGCTACCTCGGCGACGCCGGAGCAGGTGCAGGCCGTATTCGGGCGGAAGCGGACGGTTGCGGTCGGCATCAAGTACGGCACCGTCGGCGTCTTCGACCGCGGCCGCGTGCTCCACGAGGTCACAACGTTCCGCCGGGACGTCGAGACCGACGGCCGCCACGCCGTCGTATCCTGGGGCGTATCGCTCGAGGAAGACCTGGCCCGCCGCGACTTCACCATCAACGCCATCGCCTACCACCCCATCCGCCGTGAGTGGCGGGATCCGTTCGGCGGCGCGACCGACCTCGAGCGAGGCGTCGTGCGCGCGGTCGGGGACCCGGCGGAGCGCTTCCGCGAGGACTATCTACGGATCCTGCGGGCGCTTCGCTTTGCGGCCCGGTTCGGGTTCGTCATCGACCCGCGGACCTGGGCGGCCGCCCAGGTCGCGGCGGAGGGTCTCCGGCAGCTCTCGGCCGAACGGGTGCACGACGAGTGGTACAAGGGTCTCAAGACCACGCGGTCGGTGGCCCATCTGGTGGACCTGTGGCGCGACGCCGGCGCGGCCGCGGTCTGGCTGCCGGAGCTCGAGGACTCCGTACCGCACCCCGCCGAGGCGGACCGGCAGCCGCGCGACCCGGTGCTGCTCGTCATGCTGCTCTGCGCGGCGCCGGCCCAGGTCCTCCAGCGGCTCCGGGCGAAGAACGCCGAGATCGCGCGGGCGGAGGCGGTGGCTCGCGCGCCGCGGGCGCCGGAGGACCTGTCGGCCGCGAGCGAGCGCCGCTGGCTCGCCGCCGCGGGGCCGGCGGCGGACGATCTGCTCGCGCTCTGGCGGCTCCGCAACGGGACCGACGCTCCGTGGGCGCCCGGAGTCGAGGAGATCCGCCGGCGCGGCGATCCGGTGGCCCGCGGCGACCTCGCGCTCGACGGTCACGATCTGCTCGTCCTTGGCGTGCCGCCCGGCCCCCGCGTGGGTGAAGTGCTCGACCAGCTGCTCGCGCGGGTCCTGGAGGACCCGTCGCTCAACACCCGCGATCAGCTGTCCGCGATCGTTCGGGGGCTTCTGTGAGCACGTTCTGGTTCGCCCTGGCGGCCGCTGCGGGCAATGTGCTCGGCGCCTTGGCGGTCGTGCGCCATTCGCAGCGGAGCCTGCACGCGATCGACCTGGGCATCGCGTTCGGCGCGGGCTTCATGATCGCCGTTGCGATTCTCGGCGTGCTCCCCGAGGTGTTCCGTACGGGTCCCGAGGCGGGCATCTACGTCGTGGCCGGTTACCTGGGCGTCCATGCGGCGCAACACGTGCTGATCCCGCATTTCCACTACGGCGAGGAGACTCACCGGGTGAGCGCGGTCACCGGCGTGACCGCGCTCGTCGGGTTGTCGCTGCATACGTTCTTCGACGGTGTCGCGATCGCGAGCGGATTCCTGGTCTCGGGCCGGCTCGGCTTCATGCTCTTCCTTGCCGTTCTGGTGCACAAGCTGCCCGAAGGTGTCACGATGGCGAGCATGATGCTCGCCGGCGGGCAGAGCAGGGCGCGCGCGCTTGCTTCCGCGGTCGGCCTCGGCGTCGCCACGCTGCTGGGGGTCGTGCTCACGGAGGTCGTGGCGCCGCTCGCCCGGCACGGCCTGGCCCTGTCCGCCGGCGTGACCCTCTACGTCGCGGCATCGAACCTGGTGCCCGAGTTCCAGCAGCGGCGCCGGGGTCTTCCCACCGTGGCGTTCCTCGGTGGGGTGGCGGTCTTCGGCCTCACGGAGTGGCTGCTGAGCCGCTGGCCCGTCTAGTTTCCCCCATGGCCCAGAAGCGCGCGATCGTCGAAGAGGCTTCGCTGTTCCCGAGCGCCCGGGAGGCGGAGCCGTTGGCGAACCGGATGCGGCCGCGGACGCTGGACGAGTTCGTGGGGCAGGAGCACCTGCTCGGGCCGGGCAAGCCGCTCAGGGTGCTCATCGAGCGCGGGGCGGCGGGGTCGATCATCTTCTGGGGCCCGCCCGGCTCGGGCAAGACGACGCTGGGGCACCTCCTCGCCGTCGCGACCGGCCGCGTGTTCGTTCCGTTCAGCGCCGTGAGCGAGGGCGTCCCCCGCATCCGGGAGATCGTGGCGCAGGCCAAGGCCCGGCTCACGGGGGGCGGTTCGCAGACGGTCCTGTTCGTGGACGAGATCCATCGGCTCAACAAGGCCCAGCAAGACAGCCTCCTCCCACCCGCGGAAGACGGCACGGTCACGCTCATCGGAGCGACGACGGAGAACCCGAGCTTCGAGGTGAACGGGGCGCTTCTCTCTCGCACCCGGGTCTTCGTGCTGGAGCCCGTCGGTCCGGCGCACACCGTCATCCTGCTCGAGCGCGCCCTGGCGGACCGGGAGCGCGGGCTCGGGGCGATGGAGGTCACGGCGGACGCGGACGCCCTGGCGTTCATCGCCGAGGAGGCCGACGGCGACGCCCGCCGGGCACTGAACGTGCTCGAGGCGGCCGCGGCGCACGCAGGGCCCGGCGGCGCGATCACGGTGCCCCTCGCGCGCGAAGCGATGCAGAAGCGGTTCGCGCGGTACGACAAAGCCGGCGAGGAGCACTACAACCTCCTCTCGGCGTACCACAAATCGCTGCGCGGAAGCGACCCGCAGGGGGCGCTCTACTGGATGGCGCGCATGCTGGACGGGGGCGAGGACCCGATGACCCTGTTCCGGCGGGCCATCGCCATGGCGGCCGAAGACATCGGCCTGGCAGATCCTAACGCGCTGGTGCTGGCGGTGGCGGCCCGGGACGCCTTTCACATGCTCGGGCCGCCCGAGGGGTATCTGCCACTGGCGGAGATGACGATCTATCTCGCCACCGCGCCCAAGTCCAACAGCGCGAAGGCCGCTCTCGGCGCGGCGCTCGAGGCCGCGCGGAACTCGCCCGCGGCGCCGGTGCCGGCGCATCTACGGAACGCGCCCACGCCGCTCATGAAGGAGCTGGGCTACGGGGCGGGTTACCGCTACGCACACGATTCGCCGACGGCCTATCTGCCGCAGGAGTACCTGCCCGAGGCGCTGCGGGGTACAAGCTTCTACGTTCCGGGAAGCATGGGCTACGAGAAGAAGGTGGCCGAGCGCCTGGAATGGTGGGCCAAACAGAAGGAGGAGGGATGAGGATAAGGACGGTGCGGCCATTCGCGACCTGATCACCATCCGGGATCCGATCGAGCGCGCGCTGCTCGTGGCGGCGCCCCGCAAAGGCTCGGCGGAAGCCCGTGCCATGACCGAGCATTTGGACGAGCTGGCCCGCCTCGTGGACACGGCGGGCGCCGAAGTCATCGCCCGGGCGTCACAGCACGTCGTCTCCCCCAATCCCGCCACGCTGATCGGTGAAGGCAAGGTCGAGGAGCTGAAGGCGATGGCGGCCGATCTGGGGATCACGCTCGTCGTGTTCGACGAGGAGCTGAGCCCGGTTCAGGGCTCCAACCTCGAGCGCGAGCTCAAGGTCCGGGTCATGGATCGCGCCGAGGTGATCCTCGACATCTTCGTGACCCGGGCCCGGAGCCACGAGGCCCGGCTTCAGGTCGAGCTGGCGCAGCTGGAGTATCTGCTGCCCCGCCTCACCCGGATGTGGACCCACCTCTCGCGCACGCGCGGCGGTATCGGTCTCCGCGGGCCCGGCGAAACCCAGCTCGAGACCGACCGCCGGAGCATTCGACGGAAGATTCAGGTGCTCAAGGCGAAGCTCAAGGACGTCGAGCGCCACCGGGAGAAATTGCGCTCCGGCCGCGAGCCGATGCTCGGCGTGGCGCTGGTGGGTTACACCAACGCGGGGAAGTCGAGCATTCTCCGAGGGCTCTCGGGTGAGCACGAGATCGTGGTCGAGGACCGGCTCTTCGCGACGCTGGATACGCTCACCCGGGAGGTCGACCTGGGCGAGGGCATGCGCGCTCGCGTGACGGACACCGTGGGGTTCATCCGGAAGCTGCCGCACCATCTCGTGGCGAGCTTCCGGGCCACGCTGGAGGAGGCCCGGGCGGCGGCCGCTCTGCTCCACGTGGTGGACGCGAGCCATCCCGACTGGGAGGAGCACATGCGGGTGGTGGAGGGCGTGCTGGGCGAGCTGGACCTTGCCGACCGGCCCGTGGTCGTCGTCTTCAACAAGATCGACCTCCTACCCGACCCGAGCCAGCTGGCCGTCCGGGTGCGGGAGCTTCACCCCGGCGCCATCATGACCACGACGCTCCGCACGGATGGCCTGGCGCCGCTCAAGGCGCGGCTCCGCGAGCTGGACCGGGCGGGGCGCGTCACCGTGGTCGTCCGGGTGCCGGTGAGCGACGGGGCCGCCCTCGCGGCCCTCTACCGGCAGGGCGAAGTGCTGACGGTCCAGCCGGCGGGCGTGGAGCAGGAGGTCACGGTTCGCCTGGAAGGGTGGCAGGCGGACAAACTTCGGGCGAGCGGGCGGGTGGTGGAGAGGAAAGTGGTCAGGAAAGAGACGGCGTGAAAAGACAGTGAACAGTGAACAGGGGACTCCGGTGACGACCGAAGCCCCCTGTTTACTGTTTACCGTTCACTGTTTACTTCAGTTCATTCCTTGCCCGACAGCACCTGCTCCAGCAGCAGCCACCGGTTCATGCCCGCGAACTTCTGGTGCATCTTGGTGGTCGGCCCCGGGGACATCTCGTCCTCCTCGTTCTGGAGGTCGGCGAGGGCGTCGATGCCGGCGTTGAGGAACTTCCGGAGCCCCTTCTCCATCGCCATGCCGGCAGTGCGGAAGTTGAAGAGCGTCGAGAACTGCAGCGTGAAGCCCAGGTCCGCGAGCTGCTGGTTGGTGATCAGCTTGTTGGCCTTCTTGGCCTTGCCGAAGTACAGGGAGGGCGAGAGGTTGAACCCCAGCATCTGCTTCGGGTAGTACTTCCGGACACCCTCGCTGAACTCCTGCGGCTGCTCCAACTCGGTGTTGTTGAATTCCGGCCAGATCACGTCCACGCCCAGCTCGGCCGCCTCCCACGCGTCCTCAATGGCCATCTTGACGCTGCCCGACGACTGGCCGGGCAGCGCCCCGTCGATCGAGTCCGTACGCGCGATGACCACTACGTTGACGCCGGTCGCCTGAGCCGCAGCCTTGATGGCCTTGAGCTTGGCCAGCCAGTCCTTCCGCGGCACCAGCACCTTGTCCCGCTTGGCCTTGCCCACGTTGACGATGTGGCCGCAGGTGCGGTTGGTCGGGTCCTGGTTCTCCAGGTGAACGCCGGCCGCGCCGACCCGGATCAGCTCGGTCGCAAGGGTGAAGGTCTGGGTGGGACCCCCGAAGCCGGCCTCCATGTCCACGAAAGCGGGTGGGGCATCGAGCAGCTCCCGTCCCTCCGTGTCATACCAGTGAGTGTTCCGCGCGCCCTCGATGCCCTTCCGGATCTCGAGGACCAGCTCGACCATCTGGTGCGAGTGGTAGATGCCGATGTCCGGGTACATGCTCTTGGTGGCGGCGAGCTGCCAGCCGCTGCCGTAGAGCGACTTGAAGCCGACGCGCGTCATGATCGCTGCGCTGAACGCGTCGTACGCCCCCGCGGTGTGCAGGTACGACCCCTTGGCCTTGGCTTCGTGCAGCAGCCGGCGGAGCTTGGTGGCTGGTTCCTCGCGCTCGGGCGGCGCGAACAGCTTGGCGAGGGCCTCGGCGGGGTAGGTTGCGTTGGGGGACACCGGGGCGGCGGTGGTGGCCATTGCGACGTCTCCACGGAATTCGGAAAAGGCAATAAAATGTCGCGAGCGCGCATATGAAAGCGCGCTCAGGCTTTGTGAATATTTTCACAATATAGCGAATGCTCGATTCTCGCGCCAGCGGGCGGAATCAATCGATCGACCCCCCGCGCTGGTACCGCTCTTGCCCGCCAATTTCGTCTCGTCGGCCTGCCCCACGTCGCGTCTCCTCCGCTAGGAACCCCCTCCGCGATGGGTCATGCTCTTGCTCAGCAGGAAGTTAGCGGTGTACTATACGCAGCGGTTTGCATTGAAACACGACAGTCCCTCGAAAGAACCTGCAGCGGGACTCTCGTCTCCCGGCAGTGACAATCGGCAGCCCGGCGGCGTCCGAGCAGAAGGGGTTAATGACGGAGGACTGGATGCGTCCTGCTGACCGACCTCGCACTGCACCTTGTGACCTGAACCAGTGAGTCGCCGTGAGCTCACGCCTGATCTTCATCGCACGTCACGGTGAGACCCAGTCCAATCTCACCAACCTCTATGCCGGCCGCAGCGCGGAGCCCCTGACGCGCGCGGGCCGGGCTCAGGTCACCCATCTCGCCGGCGGTCTCACCGGCTCGGGCATCGGCCAGATCTGGACCAGCTCGATCAGGCGTGCCGTCGAGTCGGCCCGCCTGCTCGGTGAGCGGCTGCGGGTTCCCGTGCGGATCGACGGACGGCTGGACGAGATGCAGCTCGGCCCGTGGGAGGGCCGCACCGAGGAGGAAGTCGCGCGCGACTTTCCCGATGCCCATGCGCTCTGGCTGTCCCAGCCCGACGAAGTCCGGCTGGAAGGGCGGGAGACGCTCGGGCAGGTGGCGGCCCGCGTGATCGCGGTGGTGGCGGACGCCGAGGCGGAAGCGACACGGGAGCCGGTGCTGCTGATGACGCACGTGGCCCCCATGCGGGTGGCGGTGCTGTCGGTGCTGCGGTACCCGCTGGCGGCGTACAAGCGGCTCGTTGTACCCAATGCTTCCTGCGTTCGCCTGGACCGCGCGGCGGAGCAGGCGATGTGGACCCCGGACGGGACCTCTCTCAGGCTGGAAATAGAGCGGGCGGGATCCGTCGCGGCGTGAAAGGTCTCGTCCTGGCAGCCGGGGAGGGTACCCGGCTGCGCCCGCTCACCGCTGATCGTCCCAAGCCGATGGTGTCCGTCGCGGGCGTTCCGATGATCGCCTACGCGCTCGACTGGATGCGGGCCAACGGCATCACCGAGGTGGCGATCAACACGCATTACCGGCCCGAGCCGCTCGTCGCGCTCGTCGGGGACGGCGCCGCCTTCGGGCTGTCGGTTCGGTATTCGCATGAGCCGGTGCTGCTCGGATCCTCCGGCGCGCTGGCACCGCTTCAGACCTTCTTTCGCGGCGATGAGTTCTTCGTCGTGCTCTACGGGGACGTCCTGACCAATCAGCCGCTCGGGCCCGTGATCGACGCGCACCGCCAGGCCAAGGCCGACGCCACGCTCGTGCTCACCGAGGTGGACGATCCGCGGCGGGCCGGCATGGTCGAGCTGGACGACCAGGACGGCATCCTTCGCCTGGTCGAGAAGCCGCGCGACTGGCCCGCGGACGCCCGCTGGGCCAACGGCGGGATATACCTCCTCGGCCCGCGCATCTGGGACTTTGCCCCCACGTCCGGCTACCACGATTTCGGGTTCGACCTGCTGCCCTCAATGCTGGCGGCGGGCAGCCGCCTTCAGGGATTCCGGTCCCACGCCGCTCTGGTCGACGTCGGGTCGCACGAGCGCCTCGCCCACGCAGCGGACCTCATCGAGGGCGGCCGATTGCCCCGGCCCCAAGTGGTGCTGCAGTGCTGATTGCCCGGGCGCCTCTGCGCATCTCGTTCGCCGGTGGTGGCACGGATCTCGAGGCCTACTACCACCGCTACGGCGGCCTGGTGGTGAGCGCCACGATCAACCGGTATTTCTACGTCGTCGCGACCCGCACGATCGACGATGCGGTACAGATCACCTCCTCCGACTTCCGCGTCTTCGAGCGCCAGGCGCCGGGGATCACGCTCTCGTTCGACGGTGAGCTGGGGTACCTTAAGTCGATCCTGCACGAGTTCGGCGTGACGCGGGGCCTGGCGGTGTTCACCGCGAGCGAAATCCCGCCCGGCACCGGCCTGGGAAGCTCGAGCACCGTGGCGGTGGCGCTCATCAAGGCGCTCGCGACGCTGTGCCAGCGGCGGGCGACCAAGCAGGAAGTGGCCGAGCTGGCGTCGTACATCGAGATCGGGAAGCTGGGGCGCCCGATCGGGCTGCAGGACCAGTTCGCCGCTTCGTTCGGCGGGCTCAACGCGATCGAATTCACCGGCGAGCGCACCACGGTCCAGCCGCTCATGCTCCCGCAGGCCGTGCGGGATCAGCTGGAGCGGAGCCTGCTCCTGTTTTACACGGGTGCGTCGCGGAACGCCGCGACCATCCTGCGCGAGCAGCGGACGTCCTCTCAGGAGCGTGACGCCACCGTCATCGAGAGCCTGCACGGGATCAGGCGGGACGCGGAGATCGCGCGCGGGGCGCTGCTCGCGGGAGACGTCCGGCGGATCGGGCAGGTGCTGCACGAGTCCTGGCAGCGCAAGAAGCGCCTCGCCCGCGGGATCAGCAATGAGCGGATCGACCGCCTATATCAGTTGGCGCTGGAGCACGGCGCCACCGGGGGCAAGATCGCCGGCGCCGGTGGTGGCGGCTTTCTGCTGCTCTTCTGCGAGCCGGACCATCAGCCGGCGGTGACCCGCGTGCTCGAGGCGGAAGGGCTCGCCCGCATGACCTTCCACTTCGACGACGGCGGGGCCCAGGTGCTGGTGAATTCCATGCCGGAGATTCCCGGTCTTCACTACCCGGAGGGACGATGGGCTCCGTCTGGCGCCGTCTCCGTGTAGCGGTCATGGCCACCGACGCCGTCGCCATGCTGGCGGCGTACGGTGTGGCCACGGTCACGTATCTGGGCGTGCTGGAGGGCCAGTCCGGCGGCCGCCTCTGGCCGCTCTATCCATCGCTGGCGCTGGCGGTCGCCCTGGTCACGGTGATTCTGGCGTGGGGCCAGGGGCTCTACCGCCGCTGGGCCCTGCTCGGCACCTACCCGCTGTATCCCCGCCTCGCCGGCATCGCGACCTACGGCGTGCTCGGCGTCATCATGCTCAGCTACTTCCTCGGTGGTCCGCCCTTCGTGTCGCGCTCCTGGCTCGGCCTCGCGTGGCTCGGCAGCGTGGTCGGCCTGACGGGCGGCCGGTTGATATGGCGCCGGTACATCCGGGCGTGTCACGCCGAGGGGCGGCTGCTCCGCCGGGTGCTGATCGCGGGAGCCAACCAGCACGGCATCGCGGTCGCGCGCCAGCTGCAGGACCATCGCCACGGAACCGAGGTCGTCGGGTTCCTGGACGACTACCAGCGTCCGGGCACGCTAATCATGCCGGGCCTGGCCGTGGTCGGGCACCCGTTCCACGCGGGTGACTGCGCGGACGAGCTCGGCGTGGAGCAGATCGTCATCATCGGCGGCGCGCTGAGCTGGGAGAGCCAGCGGCACCTGGCCGAGCTGGTGACGCGTCCCGACCGTCGGGTGGAGGCGTGGGTCTCGCCTACCTTCTACGAT
>JBGPPG010000040.1:0-25466 GCA_041488455.1 Gemmatimonadota bacterium | reverse complement strand
GCCGTGCGGCAGGTGCTGGAGCGGGATTCCAGCATCCTGCCCGTGACCCGCGCCTTCGCGGAGGTCGAGGTGATCGAGCTGTCGCCGCAGGGCGGGCCGATCCCCCTCACCTACCCGGATGGGGCTGCGAGCGGGCTCTCGGTGGAGACCTTCCCGGTGCCCGCCGGTCCCCCCAGATTCGCCAGCGAGGAGCTGCCCGGCCACACCGTGGGACTCGTGCTGCGCGACGCGGCGACCGGCGGTTCCTGCGCGTTCGTGCCGGGGTGCGGTGGACTCGATGACGGGCTGTTGGCCAGGCTCGACGCCGTGACGCTGGCGCTGTTCGACGGCACGTTCTGGACCGACGACGAGCTGATCCGGCTGGGCATCGGCGACCGCACGGCGCGCCAGATGGACCATCTGCCGATCTCCGGGCCGGGCGGCAGCCTCGAGCGGCTCGCCCGGCTGCGGACGCCGCACCGGGTGTACACGCACATCAACAACACGAACCCGGTGCTGATCGAGGACTCGCCGGAGCGGGCGCTGGTCGAGAAGCACGGGCTGGTGGTGGGAATGGACGGGATGCGGTTCGACGTATGATTGCCCCGAGGGACATTGCATGACCACAGCAACGCTCGAAGCCTCGAAGCTCGCCACGCCCCCCAAGCCGCCGTTCCCCCGGCTGGAGCGGCCCCTTTCGCCGGAGGAGCTGGAGCACACGCTCCGCAACTTCCAGGGCTCGTACTACGTGGAACACCCGTTCCACAAGCTCATGTACGAGGGAAAGCTGACCCAGCGGCAGTTCCAGGGTTGGGTGGCGAACCGGCTGGCGTATCAGCGGGTGGTGCCGCGGAAGGACGCCGCCATCCTCTCGAACTGCCCGGACCCCGACGTGCGCCGTCAGTGGATTCAACGCATCATCGACCACGACGGCACCGCCCCGGGCACCGGCGGGATCGAGCTGTGGGTCCGTCTCGGCATCGCGCTCGGCGTGCCACGCGAGGAGATGGAGGACGAGCGCCACGTCCTGCCGGCGGTGCGGCTCATCTGTGAATCGTACGTGACGTTCTGCCGGACCAAGCCGTGGGTGCAGGCGTGCGCGTCGTCACTCACCGAGTTGTTCGCCCCCAAGATCCACCAGCAGCGTATCGAGGCGTTTCCCAGGCACTACCCCTGGATTCCGCCTGAGGGGCTCGACTACTTCAAGAGCCGCCTGGTGCAGGCCCCCCGCGACGTGAACCACGGGCTTGCCATCGTCAAGCAGCACTGCACCACGGTCGACACGCAGCGCGCGGCGTTCGAGGCCCTCGCTTTCAAGCTCGACATGCTGTGGGCGATGATCGACACCATTCATCATGCCTACCTCGACTGAGCCCGGCATGGCCGCCTTGAGTCCCGACTTCGTCCCCCGACTCTGGCGGCTCGCCCGGCTCGACTACGACCCCGTCCGCCAGCGGAGCGTACTCCTTTATCCGGAGGGCGCGGTACTGCTGAACGACACCGGTGCGGCAGTGCTGGAGCTGGTGGACGGCAAGCGCACCGTAACCGAGATCGCCCAGGTCCTGGGCGAGCGCTACCAGACCGACGTGACCGCCGACGTGACGGAGTATCTGTCCGGGCTGGCGAAGAGAGAGCTGATTCAATGACGTCCGACCGTCCGACCACGCTGCTGGCCGAGCTGACCCATCGCTGTCCGCTCCACTGCCCCTATTGCTCGAACCCGCTCGAGCTGATCCGGGCGGAGGCCGAGCTTTCCACCGACGACTGGAAGCGCGTCTTCACCCAGGCCCGCGAGCTGGGCGTGCTGCAGCTCGGCCTCTCCGGCGGCGAGCCGCTGGTCCGCAAGGATCTCGAGGAGCTGGCGGCCCACGCGCGTGGTCTCGGGCTCTACAGTACGCTGGTGACCTCAGGGCTCGGCCTCACGCGCAAGCGAGCGGAAGCGCTCCGTGACGCGGGGCTGGAGCACATCCAGGTGTCCATCCAGGATTCCGACACCGAATCGGCTGAGCGGATCGCCGGCGTGAGCTCGGTGAAGCAGAAGCGTGCGGCCATCGCGCTGGTCAAGGATCTGGGATTCGCGTTCTCGATCAACGTCGTGCTCCATCGAGCGAATCTCGACCGGCTGGGTGAGCTGATCGATCTGGCCGGTGGCTTGGGCGCCGACCGCCTGGAGCTGGCCAATACGCAGTACTACGGCTGGGGGCTCAAGAACCGCGCGGCCCTGATGCCGACGCGGGAGCAGGTGCTCAAGGCAAAGGAGATCGCTGAGGCGGCGATCGAGCGCTACCGGAAGAAGATGCAGATCATCTTCGTGCTGCCCGACTATCACGAGCAGTACCCCAAGGCCTGCTATGGCGGATGGGGCAAGCTCTACATCGTGGTCACGCCGAACGGGCAGGCCTTGCCGTGCCATGCGGCGAGCAGCATCACCTCGCTCTCGTTCCCCACGGTCCGGGAGCACTCGCTCGAGTGGATCTGGCAGGAGTCGCCCGGCTTCCAGGCATTCCGCGGGGACGCGTGGATGAAGGAGCCCTGCCGCACCTGCCCGCGGAAAGCGGTGGACTTCGGCGGTTGCCGCTGCCAGGCGTTCGCCCTCACCGGCGATGCGGCCAACCCCGACCCTGTCTGCACGCTCACCCCGTTCCGCCGGATCATCGACGAGGCGCTGGCCGAGCCTGGGGACTCGAGCGACTACGAGTATCGCGTGCTCGCGGGAGAGCACCAGCGCGCGTGAAGCCGGCCGGCGGCGCGGCCGTGCCGGGCGCGGCGCCCCTCGCGATCCACGCCGAGGGCCTCGGGAGGGACTACGGCCCGACGCGGGCGCTCGACGCGCTCGACCTCCGTGTCCCGGCCGGATCGCTCGTCGGCCTGGTGGGCCCGAACGGCGCGGGCAAAACGACGGCGATGCTGCTGCTCGCCACGCTGCTCGCGCCGAGCCGAGGCACCGCCCGAGTCTTCGACCGCGACGTGACCCGCGACCGGGCCGGGGTCCGCCGGCGGCTCGGCCTCGTCTTTCAGGAGCCCAGCATGGACGGGCTCCTGACGGTCGAGGAGAATCTGCGCTTCGCCGGGCGTCTGGCCGGGATCGGCGGCCAGGCCGCGCGGACCGCCCTGCAGCAGACGATGGCCCGGACCGGCCTCGCTGCCCGGGCGGGGCAGCCCGTCCGCCAGCTCTCCGGCGGCTGGCGGCGGCTGGCCGACATCGCCCGCGCAACGCTGCATCGACCCGATCTCCTCATCCTCGACGAACCGACCGTCGGGCTCGACCCCGAGCACCGAGATCGCATGTGGAGCCTGCTCGACGCCGAGCGGCGAGAGCGAGGCGCAACGATCCTCTTTTCCACCCATTACCTGTCGGAGGCCGAGCCGGCGGATCGCGTCGTCATGCTCGCGCGCGGCAGCGTTGTGGCGGATGCACCGCCGGCCGCGCTGCGTGCGGCGATCGGTGAGCAGGTGGCGGAGATCGACGGGCCGGGCGCGGACGCCCTCGCGGCCGGCCTGCGGGACGCCGGGCTCGTGGTGATGGCGCACCGGGCCGAACGAGGTTGGCGCGTGGGGCTCTCCGGCTCCAGGGAGCGAGTGACCGAGCTCGCCGGTGCCGCCCCGGGGATCGCGCGCCTTGCGATCCGGCCGCCCACGCTGGAGGACGTGTACTTCGCACGCACGCAGGTGCCGGTCGAGGCATGAGCGGGGCCGCCACGGTTCAGGGCATCGTGGTCCGCGACCTGATCCGGACCACGCGACAGCGGAGCCGGCTGGTGGCCGGCCTGGCTCGCCCGTTCATCTGGGTCTTTCTGGTAGGTGCGGGCTTCAATTCGATCGCCCGGCTCGAGGGCGGGCTCAGCTACCAGGCGTTCGCGTACCCGGGCGGGATCGTCATGGCCGCGCTGTTCGGCGGCATGCTCACCGCGATCTCGACGGTGTACGACCGCGAGTTCGGGATGCTGCGGCTCATGCTCGCGAGCCCATCGGGCGTGCCCGCCGTGCTGACGGGCCGGGCGCTGTCGGCCACGATCATCGGCGGCGTGCAGGGCGGCATCGTGCTGGCGTGCGCATCGCTCGCCGTTCGGCTCACGCTGCCGCAATACGCCGTCTCCGCCGCCGCGCTCGTCCTGATCGCGTTCACGAGCGGGACGCTTGGACTGCTGGTCGCCGCCCGCCTCACCTCGGTCGAGAACTTCGGGGGCGTCATCAACATCGTACTGTTTCCCCTGCTGTTCGTGAGCGGGGCGCTCTATCCCACAGCCGGGATGCCCGCGCCGCTTCGGGCGCTGGCCCGCGTGAATCCCGTGACCTACATGGTGGACCTGGTCCGCCACACCTTCGGCCAGCCGGCCGAGTTCGCGCTGTCGCTGGACGTGGGGGCACTGGTGATCACTGCCGCGGTGGCGTTCGGGGTGACGATGGTGGTGTTTGATCCGGAGCAACGGTTTGTGGGGAGAAAGGCGACAAGAGAAGCCGTTAGCCGTTAGCACCCACCCTCCGTTCGCTCCAGCACGATCCTCTGCTCTATCCTCGCCTGCACCGGTCTCCCCACGCGGGCCTCGACCGGCACGTACGTCTCCACGGTGATGTGACGGTCGCGCCGGAGCAGTCCTTCGCGCAGGCCCCAGGCAAACGCCCCGTCCTCCCGGACGGACTGCCGAAGCTTGAGGGGGAGACTGTCGCCGCTCAGACTCGCTTCGGCGACGTCGCGCCGGACCGTCAGACGGAACCGGTAGACGGGTCCGGCGCCCATGCTGTCCGCCAGGCGGCGGATCTCGAGACCGGTCCCGTCGGACCAGGTGTCACCGACAGCCGGCACGCGCGGCGGCAGCCGAGGCAGAAGATCTTCGAGGGATCGGGAGAGGTCGGCTACTTCCAGGAGTAGGTCGGGCACGAAGGGCCGGGCTTCGGCACGGTAGCGCCCATCGGCGCTCAGCAGCCCGCGATAGCGGCCTCCGATGATGGGATCGGTGTCGGGATTCAGGCTGTCCTGCTCCGACCGCCGCCACACCTCGAGACTATCGAACCAGCCTTCCAAACGCACGGAGTCGCCGCGGGCGGGCGCGGCGCGGAAGCGCCACTCGCCGTCGAGTCCGACGGTTTCGCGCCGGGCCCGTCCCGCAACGTACGTCTCGAGCTCGCTCCGGCGCCTCTCGCGGAACGCGGCGCAGTCCAGCTGCGCCGCGGCGTATCGGAGTGGCTCGGGATCCGTTGCCGGCGGGGAGAGCGGGGCGGCTCCGACACTGAGGACCAGGGCCGACACCAGGGCCCCGCCCAAACCCGCCCGTCCGGGCTTCGTCACGCGGCGTGCCGGCTTCGTGGCGAGAAAGGACGCGGCGGTCAGGGCTCCTGCATGAAGGAGTAGCGCCAATCGGTGGCCGGCACGAACGTCTCCTTGACCGTCCGGGGCGACACCCAACGAAGCAGGTTGAGGATCGAGCCCGCCTTGTCGTTCGTGCCGCTCGCCCTCGCGCCCCCGAACGGCTGCTGTCCCACGACCGCGCCGGTGGGCTTGTCGTTCACGTAGTAGTTGCCCGCGGCGTTCCGGAGGGCGCGATCCGCCTCGGCAAGGGCGCCCCGGTCCTGACCGAACACCGCGCCGGTGAGCGCGTACGGGCTGGTCCGGTCAACGACGTCGAGAGTCTCGGCCCAGCTGGCCTCGGGGTACACGTGCACCGTCAGCACGGGACCGAAGATTTCCTCGCACATGAGCCGGTAGCCCGGGTCCGCCACCTGGAGCAGCGTGGGCTGGACGAACCAGCCCACCGAGCCGTCGGCGCCGCCGCCCGCCAGCACGGTGACGCCCGGATCTCGCTTGGCGCGCTCGAGGTGCCCGCTGATCCGCTCGAAAGCACGCCGGTCGATCACCGCCCCCATGAAGTTCCGGAAATCGGCGATGTCGCCCATGCGAATCTCGCCGATCATTGCCACGACCCGGTCGCGCACGGCGGGCCAGAGGTTGTCGGGCACGTACGCCCGCGACGCCGCGCTGCATTTCTGGCCCTGATACTCGTACGCGCCGCGCACGAGCGCTACAGCGAGCGCGTCCACATCCGCGCTCGCGTGCGCGAGCACGAAATCCTTGCCGCCGGTCTCGCCGACGATCCGGGGGTACCCGACGTAACGCTCGAGGTTCTGCGCCACCCGCTGTTGCAGCATCCGGAACACGGCCGTGGAACCGGTGAAATGGATGCCGGCCAGCATCCGGTGCCCTAGCAGCACGTCGCTCACCTGTGCCGAATCGCCCGGAACGAAGTTGATCACGCCCGGGGGCAACCCGGCCTCCTCCAGCAGTCGGAAGAAGTGCCAGTTGCTCAGCGCCGCCGTGGTCGAAGGCTTCCAAACGACCACGTTCCCCAGGAGCGCGGGAGCGGTCGGCAGGTTGCCGCCGATCGCCGTGAAGTTGAACGGCGTGATCGCGTAGACAAATCCCTCGAGCGGGCGGTGATCGAGCCGGTTCCACATGCCAGAGGATGACTCCGGCTGTTCCCGGTAGAGCCGCTCGGCGAAATGGACGTTGAACCGGAGGAAGTCGATGAGCTCGCAGGCGCTGTCGATCTCGGCCTGGTGAGCCGTCTTGCTCTGGCCGAGCATGGTCGCCGCGTTGAGGAGCGGACGATAGCGCGCCGCCATGAGGTCCGCCGCCTTGAGGAAGACGGCCGCCCGGTCCTCGAAGGGCCAGTTGGCCCATTCGCGCCGGGCGTCGAGGGCGGCGTCCACCGCACGCCCGACGAGCTCAGGCGTCGCCTGATGCAGGTCGCCGAGGACCCGGGCATGGCAATGTGGCACGGTGACCGGCGCGGTCCGGCCCCGGTGCGGTCGACCTCCGATCACGACGGGGATGTCCGCCCGCTCGGCACCGACCGCGCCCAGGGCCGCCTTGAGCGCCGCCCGCTCGGCAGTGCCGGGCGCGTAGGAGAGCACCGGCTCGTTTCGGGGCACCGGGATGTTCGACGTGCTGCTCATCGGGCGACGACCTGCGGCAGTGGGGACTACAAAGCTAATTGCCCCCGCCGGCGAAGCTCAAAAGCGCACCTGCAGCTGTGAGATCAGCGAGCCGCGCCGTGTCCCCGGCGTCCCGATCTTCCGGGACACGTAGTTCGCGAGAAGCCGAACCCGATCGCCCGCGAACCAGACGTTGACTCCGCCGGTCGTCGCCACCGTCCGCACGGCGCCGGTGATCGCAGGCCGCTCGAACAGCTCCTGTCGCGCCACCAACTGCACCCACGGCAACACCTTGTAGCCGACGAGGCCATACCACCCCTTGTCCACCGCCGCCCCCGTGTGCCGGCTCTGCCAGATGTACTCTCCCCGGGCCAGCAGCCCCCGATACTCGACGTCGGCGTCCACTCCGTAGCGGGTGCTGTCGCCGCCGTACGCGCCGATGTTCGTGCCGAGCGTCAGGAACCCGGTTGGGCGCACCGCCAGGCGGCCGACCACCAGGCTGGACGAGTCCACGTTCACGATGCGGTTCTGCCCTTCGCCGTTGAAGATGCCCAGCGAGGCGGTGCCGTAGCTCCCCAGCGTGTACTGGGCCATGACGCCGATGTCCCGCTTGGTCGCGATCGAATCGACGACGGTGGCGCGGTCGGCGGTCTCCACCAGCGTAATGGACATGATGTACTCGGGACTGAACGGCGTCTTGTACTGGCCCGCCGTCACGCTGAACCCCTGGCGGGTCCAGCGGATGTACGCGTCGCGCAGGCTTACCCTCGCGGCGGTCGCCGCCGTCCCGCCCGCCTCGTACTCCACCAGCACCCGGTAGGTGAAGCCGGCGGGCAGGCCGCCATCGGCGCTGAGCCGTGCCCGGTTGAGGGTGGCGGTGAGCTTGGTATCGGAGCGATACGTTTCGCGCGCCTGGATGTATCCGCCGACTCGGACAGTGAAGCGCGCCGCCGAGCTGTCGCGTGGCGCCTGGGCGGCCAGCGCGAGCCAGGGAAGGGTCATCATTCCGAGGGTAGGGATCGCTCGCACAAAGACACGAGTCATGGGGTCTCCGGGCGACTGAGCAGTTGGTGGGGTTGTGGAGCCGGGCGAAGCGAGCCAATATATCCCTGAGGGTGTGAGCAGCAAGATTCACGATATGTTGAGGATATATATGGATACATTAGGTGTCGCTGAGGCTGCGACGCTCCTGCACCTGAACCCGAAACGAGTCCAGTACCTCGCGCGAACCGGCCGTCTTCCCGCCGTGCGGCTTGGGCGCAAATGGCTGTTCCCCCGCCATCAGCTCGAGGCCATGCTCGGGACCGGCAACGGCGCGGCCTCGGCGCCGCACTCGATCGATCTGAGCGCCCGAAACCAGCTGCGTGGCACGGTGGCGTCGATCATCGCCGACGGCCTGATGGCGGAGATCGTCGTCGCGATAGGGGACCAGGAGCTCGTCTCCGTGATCACGAAGGCGGCGGCCGAACGGCTCCGCCTCCGGGTTGGCGACGAGGTCTACGCGGTGATCAAGTCCACCGAAGTCATGATCGGGAGGGGATGACGCGTGCTCACCATTCGCCGGACCTGGCTCCGCGGCGCCACAGGGGCGGCGGCGCTGCTCCTGGCCGGAGCCGCGCCCCTCCGGGGCCAGTCGGAGGTCCTCACCGTATTCGCGGCGGCGTCCCTCACCGAAGCGTTCACCGACATCGGTCAGCGGTTCGAGCAGGAAAGCCCCGGCAGGCGGGTCCGCTTCAACTATGCCGGCTCCCAGCAGCTCGTGCTCCAGATCCAGCAGGGCGCCCAAGCCGATGTCTTCGCTTCGGCCGACGAGCGCTGGATGAAAGCCGTGACGGACAGCGGTCTCGCGGTGGACGCGCCCGCCGTATTCGCTCACAACCGGCTCGTCGTCGTGATACCCGCGGCGAATCCGGGCCGCATTGATCGACTGCAGGACCTTGGTCGGCGCGGGCTGAAGATCGTGCTTGCGGCCGGTGCGGTTCCGGTGGGTCGCTACAGCCGGCAGGCGTTGGAGCAGTTGGAGGGCGCACCCGGTTTCACGGCCGACTACGCGACACGCGTGCTCGCGAATGTCGTCTCCCAGGAGGAGAACGTCAAAGCGGTCGTGACCAAAGTTCAGCTCGGCGAGGCCGACGCCGGGATCGTCTACCGGTCCGACGTGACGCCGAGCGTCGCCCGGGTGACCCGGGTGCTGGACATCCCCGATGAGTACAACGTCGTCGCCACGTATCCGATCGTCGTGCTGCGCCAGAGCGCAAATCAAGAGATGGCCCGGCGCTTCGTAGCCTTCGTGCTGGGCGCGGCCGGGCAGCGGGCGCTCGCGGCGCGCGGCTTCATCCACAGCGACGCAGCCGCGAGCGCGGCCGCGGAGAAGCGCTGAGACGCAGCGTGGTCCCCGCGCGGCCGTTCCTGCGCATTCGCACCTGGGGCGGCCGCGCCGCGGTCGGAGCCGCGGTCGGTGTCCTGCTCTGCCTCTTCGTGCTCCCGTTGCTCGCGCTGCTCGTCCGCGTTCCGCCGCTCGACCTGCTGCGCCGGCTCGGCCAGCCGGTCGTGCTCGATGCGGTGCGTTTGAGCCTGATCACGACCGCTTGTGCCACGACGCTCGTGGTCGTGCTTGGCCTTCCGGTTGCCTACCTGCTGGCGATGCGCTCCTTCCCCGGCAAGCGGGTGCTCGAGGCCCTGGTGGACCTGCCCATGGTACTCCCCCCGACCGTGGCCGGCGTGGGTCTCCTTCTCGCGTTTGGGCGCGCGGGGCTCGCCGGCCGGGCGCTCGCGGTTGCCGGCATTTCGCTGCCGTTCACGACCGCCGCCGTGGTGCTCGCCCAGACCTTCGTGGCGGCGCCGTTCTTCATCACCACGGCAGCGGCGGGCCTCCGGGAGGTGGAGCAGCGATATCTCGACGCGGCGACGACGCTGCGGGCGGGCCCCGGCTTCGCGCTGCGGCACGTGCTCATTCCGCTCAGCCTGCCGTCCCTGCTCGCAGGCGCCGCGATGACCTGGGCCCGCGCCCTCGGGGAGTTCGGGGCGACCATCACGTTTGCCGGCAACCTCCCGGGGCGCACGCAGACGATGCCGCTGGCCGTCTACATCGCCCTTCAAACCGACCTGGACGCCTCGGTCACCCTGTCGGTCCTTCTGGTGCTCGTATCCTTCAGCGTCCTTGTGCTCCTCCGCTGGGCGCCCGAGCGCGCCGCTCTCATCCGCAGCCATGCTCCTGGCCGACGTCCGTAAGCGGCTCCGGAGCTTCACCCTCGAGGCGACCTTCGGGGTGGAGCGCGGCGAAACGCTGGTTCTCGTCGGAGAGAGCGGCGCCGGCAAGACCACGGTGCTGCGCCTGCTGGCGGGCCTCGACCGGCCGGACGCGGGCCGGATCTGCCTGGGGGACGAGACGTACTTCGACGCCGGCGCCGGCGTCGACCTGCCCGCGTGGCAACGCGATCTGGCGTACCTGTCGCAGGACTACAGCCTGTTTCCCCATCTCTCTGCGTTGGACAACGTCGCCTTTGGCCTGCGCGCCCAAGGGATGCGTGCGCGCGCCGCCCGGTCCCGCGCGCTCGGGGCGCTCCACCGCGTCGGGCTGGCCGATGCCGCGGCACGCCGGCCGGGGCAGCTTTCAGGCGGGCAACAGCAGCGCGTGGCTCTGGCCCGCGCCCTCGTGCTTGAGCCGAGCCTCCTGCTGCTCGACGAGCCGCTGTCGGCGCTGGATCTCCAGAGCCGCGCCGAGCTCCGGACCGAGCTGCGCTCGGTCCTTCAGGGTACGGATTGCGCCACGGTGTACGTCACTCACGCGCCGCTCGAGGCGATCGCCCTGGGCACGCGCGTCGCCGCGATCGAGGCCGGCCGCATCACGCAGTCGGGAACTCCCGACGAGCTGCTGCGGCGCCCGCGGACGCCGTACGTGGCCGCCTTCATGGGGGTGAATCTGCTCCAGGGACGGCTCGTACGGGGCGACGACGGACTGGCGCGGCTTCTGACCAGCGCCGGCAGCGTGGCGGTTGCGGAGACGGGCGAGGAAGGGGAGCTGCTGGTGGCGCTCGACCCGCGGGACATCACACTCCACACCCAGCAGCCGGTGGGCAGCGCGCAGAACGCCTTGCACGGATCGATTCTCGAGGTCACTCCCGAGCCGCCCCTCGGCGAGCGGGTTCGGGTGGCCGTCCAGACTCAGCCTCCGCTGGTCGCGGAAGTGACGCGGCAAGCTGCCGATGCGCTACGCCTGCGCGAGGGCATGCCGGTCTGGGCCGCGTTCAAGGCGACCGGTTTGAAGCCCTACCGGTGAGCCAGCAGGGGAGCCGGGCCGCGCTACTCGTGGAAGGCCACGGACCACCCGACCACGGGCCCCCGTGACCCGACCAGGAATTTCGGGGGACGCAGGCCGAAGAAGCGCCACCGCCCGTTGATCAGCTTGGCGGAAGTGATGCCCAGCGCAGCGCCGCCGACGACGTCGCTGACCCAGTGCTCCTGCTGGTAAACGCGGGAGACGGCCACGCCGGTCGCGAGGCCGTACAGCCCGACGGTGGCCCAGGTCCGGTGGATGTCGTCGGAGAGCGATGCGGCCATCGCGAACGCCAGCGTGGTGTGTCCGGACGGGAACGAGGCATCGAAGTGCCCGGGGTCGAAGTCCCAGGCGCTCACGCTCTGGAAGGGACGCTCCCGGCCCATCCCCAGCTTGATCCCCTCGGCCACCCCACCGGCCAGCACCGCCGAGAACGCGAGGCGAAGCCCCGCGTGAGTAACCTTGTCGTTGTGCGAGATCAGGCCCCCCGCGAGCACGCCGACGGTCACGACCCCAACCCCGACGGTTCCCACCTTGGCCCAGGCGTCCGCGACGTCCTGGGCGCCCTGCGAGCGATGATCCCTGAAGTGATTCGCGACGGGCTCGTCCAACGACGTCGCGAGCGCGATTCCGCCGAGCATGGCGAGCGGCTCGTACCAGCGGATCGCGTGCACGGGCCGGATTGAGTCCGGCCGGGTCTGCGCCGCCAAGGGCAGGGCGGCCGGTAACCGGCCGAGCGCCAACGTTAGCGCAAGCGCGGCGGATCGGAGCATCGGGACTCCTTGAGAATTGCCCCGGCCGGTCGGGGGGAGGATGACGCGCGGCGTCTGTGTATATTATCCGGGCCACTCACCCTAGGGAAACCGATGCTCCGGGCTGCGCCCCTCGCTTTCGTGGTCCTGCTCCTCGGTGGCGCCGGGTGCCGGACGTATCAGGCCTACCCGAAGATCACGCAGCAGAAGGGCCTGGTGCCGGCCGACCAGTTCGCGCTCTACGGCCATGAGCAGGCGGCGCAGGTCGCGATCGGCCGCGAGTTCGCGGTGGCCTACCAGGGCGACTCGCCCGACGCGCTCGCCCGACAGACCGACGCCGCCGTTGCATACGCGAAGACGCTGCCGGAGGTAGCGGACGTGGTCGCGGATACGCTCGGCCACCGGCTCACCGTGCGGTTCAAGAGCGGGTGGCGCGCAGCCGTCGTGCCGATTCCCGACGGCAAGCGTGGCGCTGACACCCCCGGCATTCAGGCCGGGGCCGGGGCTGGTCCCGGGAAATAACCTTCCACTCCGGTGGTCACCCCATGACCGGATGCTGTCAGGTGACCACCACCATTGATTCTCGCGAGGCCGCGGAGCGGCTGGGCGCGTTGCTGGTGGAGGCGCGGCTGGCGGCCTGCGCGCAGGTCACCGGCCCTGTTACCAGCGTGTACCGATGGCAGGGCCGGATCGAGCATGCCACCGAGTGGCTCTGTCTGCTCAAGACCACGCTGAGCAGGCTGCCGGACCTCGAAGCCCGGATCCGGGCCGAGCATTCCTACCAGGTTCCCGAGATCGTAGCCGTCCCGATCGTCGCCGGTGACCCGGCGTACCTCGCGTGGATCGAGGACGGCGTGCGCGACACGCCTTAGCCCGCGGGCACCCCCATGACCAAGAGCGCGACCCCTCCGACCCCAGAGCTGCTCTACCTCCTCTCCGGCGACGAGGAGGACTTCCAATCGGCCTGCGCGGATTTCCAGCCCGCCGACATCGCCGAGGGGCTGAATGGCCTGCCGATCGAGGCGGCGACACGGGTGATGGCGGCGCTGCCGTTTCATCGCGCCGTACAGGTGCTCGACGAGCCCGAGCTCAACCGCCGCGCGGAAATCGTGGGAGGGCTGGACCAGGCGCGGGCGGTCGCCCTGATCGAGGCGATGTCGGCCGACCAGCAGGTGGAGCTCTTCCGGGAGCTGAGCGAGGAAGCCCGCCACCGCCTCGCCCATGTGCTCGACGCGCCCACCCGAGACTCGCTGAGCCTGCTGCTGCGGTATCCGCCGACCAGCGCCGGCGGCATCATGACGACGGAGTTCATGGGCGTCCCCGCCGGATGGAATGTCGAGCAGGTCAAGACGTACATCCGCGAGGTCGGCCGGGCCAAGGAAACGGTCTACGCGATCTACGTGCTGGATCCACAAAGCCAGCGCCTGGTCCGCGTCGTGTCGCTCAAGGAGATCATGCTGGCCGAGCCGGGCACGCCGGTGCTCGAGGTGGGGGAGACACGGAAGCCGGTGACCGTGCGCCCGCTCCTGGACCAGGAGGAGGTGGCGCGGCTCATCTCCAAGTACGACCTCCTCGCCATCCCGGTCCTCGACGACGACGGGCGGGTCCTCGGCATCGTCACGGTGGACGACGTGATCGACGCGCTGGTCAAAGAGACGACGGAGGACGTGCAGAAGTTCGGCGGCATGGAGGCGCTCGACGAGCCCTACATGCAGATCAGCTTTCTCACCATGGTGAAGAAGCGCGCCGGATGGCTCTGTGCGCTCTTCCTCGGCGAGATGCTCACCGCCACCGCGATGGGCCACTTCGAGGCCGAGATCAGCAAGGCGGTGGTGCTGGCCCTGTTCATCCCCCTCATCATCAGCTCTGGCGGGAACTCCGGGTCGCAGGCCACCTCGCTCATCATCCGCGCGATGGCGCTCCGCGAGGTGCGGCTCAAGGACTGGTGGCGGGTCGCGGTCCGGGAGCTGCCGGCGGGTCTCACGCTGGGCAGCATTCTGGGCGTGATCGGGGTGATCCGGATCATGCTATGGCAGGCGCTGGGCTGGTACGACTATGGGGTCCACCACGTGCTGGTCGCGTTCACGGTGGGGACGGCGCTCGTGGGCGTGGTGCTCTTCGGGTCGCTGGCGGGCTCGATGCTGCCGTTCGTGATGCGGCGGCTGGGGTTCGATCCCGCGAGCGCCTCCGCCCCGTTCGTCGCCACCCTGGTGGACGTGACGGGGCTGATCATCTACTTCACGGTCGCGCTGGTGATTCTGCGGGGGACGCTGCTGTGATGCCTGCGAGCCATTCCGCCAGCGCCGGAAGCGGGAACTGGCGGGTCACCGCGCCTCGCTCGCAGGCCGCCCGGGGCATGCCGTAGACAACGCAGGTCGCCTCGCTCTCCACCAGGGTGATCCCGCCTTGCCCGTGGATCACCACCATGCCATCCGCGCCGTCGTCCCCCATCCCCGTGAGCAGGACGCCCAGCACCCGGCCCGGCCGGGCGCGGGCCGCCGACAGCATGAGCACGTCCACGCTGGGCACGTGGCGCGCATGCGCCGACTCGGTCGAGAGCGTCACCGCCAGATTCGCGTTCACCCGCATGTGGTAGCCGGCGCGCGCGATCAGAACCGAGCCCGGCTCGAGCCGGTCGCCGTCCTCGGCCTCGCGCACTCGGAGCCTGCAGCGCTGATCCAGCCGGCGGGCAAACGGACCGGTGAATCCGGGCGGCATGTGCTGGACGATCACGATCGGGATCGGGAACCCCGCCGGCAGGGCCTCGAGGACGTGCTGGATCGCCGCCGGGCCGCCGGTGGACGCGCCCAGCACGCAAAGATCGATCGGCTGGCGGCCCGGTACATAGCCCGGACCGTCGGCCCCCGGCGCGTCCGGGCCGGCGCCGTTGGTGATCATGCCCTGGCCGTTGCCCCGGCCCGTCGCGAGCGCTTTGATGCGCTCCCGCAGCTCCCGGCCCAGCCCCTCGAACTCCATCATCCCGAAGCGCGACTTGTCCACGAAGTCCACCGCTCCCGCGGCCAGCGCCTCGAGCGTCGCCTCGGCACCATTTTGCGTGTGGACCGAGAGCATGAGCACGCGAAGCCCGGGATCGCGTGCGACCAGAGCCCGGAGCGCGGTGAGCCCGTCCATGCCCGGCATCGCGAGGTCCAGCGTGACGACGTCGGGTCGCGCCGCCGGCACCCGCGCCAGCGCCTCCGCCCCGTTGGCGGCCTCTCCCACGACCTGGATTTCCGGATCCGCTCCCAGCACGCGGGCGATGGCGCGCCGGGCGAAGGTGGAGTCGTCCACCACGAAGACCCGGATCACGCGGCCGCCTCCGCCAGCCGTTTGCGGTAGATCATGGCTCCCTCGAGCCAGGTCGGCATGAACTCGTCGCTCCGGTCGATGAGCGACTCGGAGTGACCCAGCAGGAGCCAGCCGCCGGGCGCGAGCGCCCGCGCGAATACTCCCACGGCCCGGTCGAACCCCGCGTCGTCGAAATAGATGAGCAGGTTGCGGCAGAGGATCACGTCGTACGGCGGGAAGCCGATCATGCCACCCGGTGCGGCCAGGTTGGCCTCGAAGAAGCGGATGGATCTCCGGTAGCGGTCCCGCAGCCGGAACCGGCCGCCCTGGGGCTCGAAGTGGCGCCGCAGCGCCTCCTCATCGCACACGCGGAGGGCGTTACCCTCGTACACGCCCTCCCGCGCCTTGGCGATCCGGTCCCGGTTCAGGTCGCAGGCGTCGATCTCCCAGGAGATGCCCCGCAGCTCGAGCCCCGCCTCGTAGAGCGCGATCGCGAGCGTGTATGGCTCCTCACCGGAGGAGCACCCGGCCGACAGCACGCGGAGCGGGCGGGTCCTCAAGGCGTCGCCCAGCACCGGCACTACGTGCTTCGCGATGATCTGGAAGTGATGCGGCTCGCGGAAGAAGTACGTCTCGTTGTTGGTCAGCTGGCACGCGAGCCGGTCGAACTCACTCTCCCGGTCGGGGTGGCAGCGAAGGAAGTGATAGTAGTCGAGGAGCGCGGGCAGCCGCAGCGCCTTGAGGCGGGGGCGCACGCGCGACAGCAGGATGTCGCGCCGGACGCCGGCGAACGACAGGCCGAACCGCTCCTGTATCAGATCCGACAGGAGCTTGCTTTCGACCTCATCAGCCGGGGTCATGCCGCAGCCGTGCCGAGACCGTCCGCGAGGCCGGCGAGCGCGCCGCGAGCCGTCCGAGCGACGACCGGCTCAACGTCCCGCACCAGCGTGAGCAAGGTGGAACGGCTTTCGGGCCGGCCCAGCCGGCCCAGGCCGCGCGCGGCCTCGTTGCGCAGCGCCCAGTCGTCGTCGCTGGCCATCGCCACGAGCGTGGGGATATCCTCGGGACCGGCGACCTGCGCCAGCCCGAAGGCCGCCACGTGCCGGATCTCCGACTCCGGCGCCCGCAGCCGCACCCGGAGGATGTCGGCGACACCGACCGGCGCGATGGCGGTGAGCGCCCGGATGATCTCGACCCGCTCGTGCAGCGCCGCTTCCGCGTACAGCGACTCCAGCTTGGGGGCCGCTTCCGCCGCCCGGAGTCGCCCGAGAGCGCGGATCACGCGGAACCGGAGCGAATCCGCGGCGGAGAGGAGGGCGACGAGCGTCGCCCCGGTCCGATCGCCTCCGCGCTCGACCAGGAGCTCCAGGACCTCGATCTGGACCCGCTCGTCCCGGTCTCCCAGCGCCCGGAACAATGCGACCTCGGCGCGAGTGCCCGGGAGCGCCGCCGCGGCACGGAGCGCAGCCAGCCGGATCGTCGGCGCCGGGGCCTTCGCGAGCGCGAGCACATCGGCCTCGAACGCGCTGGCCTGAGCCCCACGGACCGCGTCCAGCGCGGCCACGACGGTCTCCTCACCGGCGCGCGGGTCCAGGCAGGAGCAGAGTCCCTCGAGCGCTTCGATGGGCAGACGGCCGAGCGCCGCGGCCGCCTCGGCCCGCTCTTCCTGCTCGCCCTCGCGAATGCGCTCGACCAGAGCGGCCGCCGCGCGGCCGTCGCCGAGACGGCCCAGCGCCCGACAGGCCGCCGCCCGCACTCCGGGCTCGTCGTCCGCCAGCCGGGCCAGGATGCCCGTCAGATCCTCCGGTTCGAACGCGCCCGCGGTGAGGATGCCGCGCCGAACGCGGGGATCTCGATGGACCAGGAGCCCGGCGATCTCCGTCCGTCCCAGCTGGGCGTGTCGCTGCCACTGCGTCTCGATCCACTCGAGGTCTGGCTCCCCGGCGCGGCGGAGCACGAGCGGGTAAAGGCTCCGCAGCCTGCCGGTCAGAATGACCCCGACGGCGGCCTGCGCGAGCGCTTCACGCTCGCCCTGAGCCCCATCTGCGGCGGCGCCGAGCAACTCCCGCCGGCACTCTGCCTCCGCCTCGACGGTCCGGAGCAGCTCGCCCAGAAAGGCGGAGACGCCCTCCGGGCCGCGGTCGCGCTCCGACTCGCGCGCAAACTGCGCTCCAGCCGCGGTCGGGTCGGGATGCAGGTCGAGCACCACGCCCAGGGCTTCCAGGATCGCATCGCGCAGCGGGCGCTCGTGCACCCGGACCAGGAGCTCGAGCAAGGGGTCGAGCGACTCCGGTGCGGCGATCCGCTGAAGGGCCCGCACGGCCTGCTCCGCCACGAAGCTGTCCGGCACCAGGCTGAGGAGCGGCGCCACGGCCGCGGGGTCACCGATTTCGCCGAGCGCCGTCACCGCCGCGAGCTGAAGCCACAGGTTCCCCCGCAGCAGCTCGAGCAGTGCAGGTACCGCATCGGTGTTGCGGAGCCGGCCCAGCGCCTCGACCGCCGCCTGCGCGACGTTCGGATCGGCGTGATGGAGCAGCGGCAGAATCCCGGCGGTCGCCTTCGGGTGTCCGACGCGGGCGAGGATCTGGAGCGCGAACATCACCAGCTCGGCGTCAGGCGAGCGGAGCAGCTCGGCGAGGTAGGGCACGGCATACGGCCCCTGCCGTTCGAGCGCCGCCAGCGCCCCGTTCCGGCGGGCCGCGTTCACCCCGTCCGCTACCAGGCGGCCGAGCACCTGCGGCTCGACGTGCCGGGTGGCGAGCCGGATCGCGTACTCACGGACCGACGCCGTCTCGTCCTCGAAGGCCGCCAGGATCAGGGCTTCTCGGTCGGGCCCGGTGGCCGAGTCGAGTCGGGCGAGCCGGTCGGCGGCGGCCGTAGTGGAGACGGGCATCTAGAGTCTCACGCGGGGAGCTGGAAGGTCTCGACCCGCTGCTTGAGCAGCTCGGACTCTCCCGCAAGGGTCTTGGCCGCGACGCTCATCTGCTCCACCGCCACGAGGTTCTGCCGGGAGACGAGGGCCACCGACTCGACGGCCTTGACGACCATCTCGCCCCCTCGCTTCTGCTCGGACACGGCCTCGGACATCTGGTGCGTGAGCTGGTTCATCTTCTGGGCCGCGCCGGTGATCTCCTTGGCGCCGGCGGCGTTCTCCCTGACGGAGGAGGCGATCTGCCGGGTGAGCGTCGCCATGCTCCCCGCCATCCGCAGCACCTCCTTGGCGCCCGCGGCGTGCTCCTCGGTGGCCCGGGCCGCTTCGCCGACGAGGTGCGAGGTCTTGTCGATCGACTCGACGATCGCGCCCAGTACTCCGCCCATCAGACTGACCGCGGCGCGGGTCTCCTGCTGGACCGACTCAATCACCGAGCCGATTTCCTGCGTCGCCTGCACCGAGCGCTCCGCCAGGCGGCGGACCTCGTCGGCCACAACGGCGAACCCGCGCCCGGCCTCACCCGCCCGCGCAGCCTCGATCGCCGCGTTGAGTGCGAGCAGGTTGGTCTGGTCGGCGATACCCTCGATGACCTTGACGATCTTCCCGATCTCCTCGGACTGGCTGCCGATCGAGCCGATGGACGTCCGGAGCTGCTCCCCGTTGTTCTTGGCCTCGACGACGGAGCGCTGGGACACCTCGTCCACCATGTGCACCCGCGACGCGATCGAGCCGATGTTGTCGATCATGGTGGTGAGCCGAGACATCGCCTCCTCGACCGCCTGAAGCAGCGCCTCGCCGTTCTGCGACGTCTGCACCAGTGTGGCGCTCATCTGCTGAATGGACGACGAGGTCTCGTCCACGTTCGCCGCGAGCGCCTCCGCATTCCGGGCAAGCGCCTGCATCTGGGCGGCCATCTGGACCATCGTGGCGGAGGTCTGCTCAGTCGAGCTGGTCTGCGCCTCGGCCCCTTTCGCCATCTGCACGGACGAGGCGGAGATCTCCTCGGCGGACGTGGCGACAGTGCGGGAAGAGGTGGAGATCTGGCCCACCACGGTGCGCAGGTTCTTCACCATCTGACGCATCGAGTGCTCCAGCCATCCGATCTCGTCGCGCGACTGACTCTTGATGTCGGCCGCCAGGTTCCCCTTCGACACCTCTTCGGCCAGGAGGCCGAGGCTCTCCAGGGGTCCGGCGATCAGCCGGGCCAGGAGCACCGCCAGCGCGAGGCCCACGGCCACGGTCACCATGGTCGTGAGGACAATGGTCGAGCGCGCATCGGTTGTGAGCTGAGTGGCACCCGACGCGGCGGTGAGCCGCTCCAGCTGGCGGACGGCGAACCAGCCCTGGAGGCCGGTGAGGATGAGGACCGCCGCAAAGCCGGTGATAATCTTCCGGCGGATGGTCCAATCCCGGATCTTCTGCATCATCGTCTGGGTCATGGCCGACTCACGTGGGAGAGGCGGACGCGTCCAGCGCCAGCGCCAGGTCGAGTAGGATGATCAGGCGCGCGTCCATATGGACGACACCGGTGAGATAGGTCGTGTGCGCCGACTTCACCTCGTCGGGGGCCGCCACCAGCCGGTCGGCGGGCACCTTCTGCACCTGGGCCACCGAGTCCACCAGGAGCCCGAGAACCCGTCCCCGGACGTCGGTGACGATGATCCGGGCCGTCGAGCGTGGCACCAGCGGCGCGAGGCCGAGGCGGGTGCGGATCTCCACTACAGGAAGGATCCGGCCCCGGAGGTTGGTAACGCCGCGGATGTGCCGCGGCGCCTGCGGCACGCGGGTGATGTCGCCTACCCGGATCACCTCGCGCACCGTCTCCACCGGCAGCCCGAACTCCTCGCCGTCCAGGCGGAAGGTGATGAGGTGCAGCGTGCCCACCGGCGCGGGGGCAACGGCGGCGGCCTCCTGGGCCGCGACCTGATCGGCGAATTCGAACACCGACGGGGCCGCGGCCACGACCGGGGCCTTCGAGTGGCGCGCCATGTCAGGCCACCTCGCGGAGGGCCACGATGCCGGCAGCGTCGAGGATGCAGGCCACCCGTCCGTCACCGAGGATGGTGGCGCCCGACACGACGTCCGGCCGGCCCAGTGTGGGGTCGAGGCCCTTCACCACGACGTCCTGGTGCCCGACCAGCCGGTCCACCAGCAAGCCGCGCCGCCGTGGACCCGCGAAGAGCACGACATAGTAGTTGCGCGGCGCCGTGCGGGTCGCTCCCGTGCCGAGCAGCTGCCCACCGTCCGCGACGTGAATCGCGCTCCCCCGCCACATCGCGACGCCCCGGCTGTTGATCTCGTGCAGCGTGCCCGGCTCGAGCCGGACGGTCTCGGCGACGTGGCTGAGCGGCACGGCGTAGCGCTCCTCATCGACCTCGACAATGAGTGACCGCACGATGGCAAGCGTGAGCGGCAGCGTGAGCGTGAAGCTGGTTCCGCGCCCGGGCTCGCTCGCGACCTCGATGCCGCCGCCCAGCGCATGGATCGCCGCGGCCGCCGCGTCGAGCCCGACCCCGCGGCCCGCGACCGTGGAGACCTGCTCCGCGGTGGAGAACCCCGGCACGAAGATGAGGGCATGGATCGCTTCGCGATCGGCGGACGGAGCGTCGAGCCCGAGGGCCCGCGCCTTCGCCACGATGCGGTCGGTGTCCAGCCCGCGTCCGTCGTCGGCAACCGTGATCTGCACCTGGTCGGCCAGCGTGGCCGCGCGCAGCAGGACCGTTGCCTCCGGCGGCTTTCCCACCCGGACCCGCTCGGCCTCCGGCTCGACGCCGTGGACGATCGCGTTGGAGAGCAGATGGACCAGCGGCTCCCCCAACCGGTCCAGAATCGTCTTGTCGAGACGCGTGTCGTCGCCTTCGGTGACCAGCCGGACCCGCTTCCGCTCATCCCGCGCCAGGTCGCGGACGGCCCGGCCGAAGCGGCCGAATACGGTCGCGATCGGGAGCAGCCGAGTCTGCATGAGCGCGGTCTCGAGCCGCTTCATCGTGGCGCCGAGAGCCGACACCGCACGCTCCAGATCGGCGATCTCAGGGCCGCTGCCGTAACGCGCCGTCAGCCCCCGGTAGACTTCGAGCAGCGCCGACCGCTCGATCATCGCCTCGCCGAAAATCTCGAGCATCGTGTCGAGGCGGCGGAAATCGACCCGGATGGTTCCGGACGCGTCGGCGCCCGCATCGGCGCGCCGCTCGATGTTCCGCCGCTCGAGCCGGAGAGGCTGGCCCACCGGGTCGCCCGCGGTTCCGAGATGCACCCGGACCCGGCCGGCGTACTCCTCTGCCGCGCCGCCGAGCGCGGCCGGATTCGCGGCGGCTTGCACCAGGTCGGCCAGCAGGCCGGACCCCTCGACCAATAGCGCAGCCGCCGCCTCGGTGCGGGCGGCGGTGTCAGCCAGGATGCGGGCGGTGAGATCCTCCAGCACGTGGGCCACGAGCTGTATCGGCGCGAGGCCCATCATCGCCGAATTGCCCTTGAGCGTGTGCAGAGTGCCCTTGAGCCCGGCGGCGTCCGCCGCGTCCGTGTCGCCGTCCCGCCAGCGCCGCTCGAGGGCCAGGAACGCGTCGGTCACGGCCTCCGCGAGCGGCAGGCTCTCGGCGATGTATTCCTGGATCAGCTCGCCGAAGGCGTTGTCGTGGTCCATGGCTCAGGCAGCGGGTGCGCGCTCGGCCTGGAGCCGGGCGATCAGCCGCTCCACGTCGGCGGGCTGGAACGGCTTGCGGAGGTAATCCCATGCGCCTGCCCCGCGGCCGCGCGCCTCGTCCTCGGGCGTGCTTTCCGTCGTCACCAGAACTACCGGTACGTGCGGGTGGAGTCCCTCGGCCTGACGTCGCGACAGGAGCTCGAGCCCGTTCATCTCGGGCATGTTGAGATCGAGCAGCACGAGCGTAAGCTCCGGATGAGCGGCGAGCAGGGCGTAGCCCTCCCGGCCGTTCAGGGCGTGGTAGACCGTGCTTCCAGCCAGCGGCCCCTTCGAGAAGATCAACCGGTACATCTGGTGGTGAAGCGCGGAGTCGTCCACGACGAGGAACGTGCCGGGGCGAGGCGTCGCATGACTCATCGGAGCAGTACCCTCCGCCGCGAATACGCGGGTGCTGGCTTACAGGAGGACGGACAGGGGTCATTGCCGCGAGCGTGCAGGTGTCCGGAGACGCCTCGGCGGCACATTAGGAAGAGAGGTGCAAAACATGTACCCCGGGCTGAATGGCGCCTAACTCGTTATGCCGTCGCCTGATACATCAGGAAGCACCAAAGGGGCAACGCTCCATTCAGCCGCAAGTTGCCCGGAGGACTACTCGATTCTGATGGCGGCGGGATGATGGATGGACCCGTCGGGCTGACGCACCGCGGCGTCGATGGAGTCGACGTCCCAGATGACGACCGACGCCGGGTAGCCGCTGGCGTGGAAGGTTTGCAGATCCTGGGGAGAGAGCGAGCGCTCCTTGAGGGGGAGGTTCTGGAGGTCGGCGCGGAACGGGTGGGTGTGCCACGTGCCGACGAGCCGGGGCACCCCTTCGCAGCTCCCGGTGACTGCGAGTTGGAGCCGTTTCATGTCGCGCGACGGGGTCCAGCCATCGACGTGGACCACGCCGTCGCGCACAGTCCCCTGGAGACAGCCGAGATACTCCCGCTGCGTGGGGCGAACCGTCCCCAACATGCGCTCGAGAGTGTTCAAGTCGCCCAGCTCGTTCCAGTGCTGGTTGGAGGCGAGGAAGACAGCGTCCATCGAATCCCGGATCGCTCGCGGAATCACGAGCCCGGTGTCGCTTCGACGAAGCACGGAGCGGCCGAATCCAAGCCCGCCGGCGATGAGGGCGGCGCACGCCACGCCGGCGAGGACCACAGCACTGCGCCACCCCACCCGTGACCCTGCTGGCGCGCTTCCCCGGCCCGGCGGATATTCCTCAGCCATGCGTCGAAGCACCCTCCTCACGCTCCTCGCCGTCGCCGCCTTCGCGGCGTTCCTCTTTTACAGCACGCTCAACTCGCAGCGGGCCGAGTGCACTGTGACCGTCGAGTTCCAGGGCGGGCGCAACCAGGCCACCGCGTCCGGGGCCACCCCTGCTGAGGCCGAGCGCCAGGCACGCACGACGGCCTGCGGTCCCATCGCACACGGCATGGACGAGACCATCGCCTGCACCAACCGGCCGCCCGCCCATCGCGAGTGCCGCACGCTGTGACCGGGCTGCAGCTTCGCCTCCCCCACCCCCTGATTCTGCTGCTCGGCTGCCTGCTGATCGCGGCGCTGCTCAGTCACGTGCTGCCGGCCGGGCGCTACGACCGGCGCGACGATCCGGTCACCGGCCGGAGCATCGTCGTGCCGGGCACCTATCACAACGTAGCCCAGCAGCCACTGGGGGTGTTCCAGGCGCTGGTCGCCGTCCCCAAGGGACTGGTGGACGCGGCGTCGGTCGTCGTCCTCGTGTTCCTCGTCGGCGGCGCGTTCGCCGTCGTGGAACAGACCGGCGCGCTCGCCGATGCCGTGACGTGGCTGGCCCGTCGGCTTGCCCGGCGCGAGACGCTTCTCATCCCGATCACGACGCTCGCCTTCGCGCTCGGCGGAATCACGGAGAACATGCAGGAGGAGATCATCGCGTTCGTTCCCATCCTCCTCCTGCTCACGCGCCGGTTGGGCTTCGACCCCCTCACGGCGGCCGCCATGAGCCTCGGCGGAGCGGCGATCGGCTCGTCGTTCAGTCCGATCAACCCATTCCAGGTCGGTATCGCCCAGAAGCTCGCGCAGCTGCCCCTGCTGTCGGGGGCCGTCTTCCGTACGGTCTTCCTCGTGGTCGCGCTGGGGATCTGGATCTGGGGAATCGTACGCTACGCCCGCCGCAACCGTGTCGTCCCCGAGGCTCTTCCGGTTGACCAGCCGGCAGCCACAAAGGGCGTGCGCTCGGCCGTAGTGCTCATCCTGGTGCTGGGGGCGTTCACGCTGCTGATCCTCGGGATCCTCCGGCTGGGCTGGGGATTCGACGAGCTCTCGGCCGTGTTCTTCACCATGGGATTGGTCGCGGGGCTGGTTGCGGGTCTCGGTCTGTCAGGCACAGCGGAAGCGTTTGTCGTCGGGTTTCGGTCGATGGCCGGCGCGGCGATGCTGGTGGGCTTCGCCCGCGCGATCTACGTCGCGCTGGACGAGGGGCAGATCCTCGACACCATTGTGCACGGGCTCTTCAGTCCGCTGGCGCACCTCCCCGTGACCGCCAGCGCGATCGGCATGACGCTCGCCCAGGCCCTGATCCACGTCCCCGTGCCGAGTGCCAGCGGTCAAGCGGTGCTGACGATCCCCATCCTGGTGCCGATTTCCGATCTGCTGGGATTGTCACGCCAGGTGACCGTGCTCGCCTATCAGTACGGCGCCGGTCTCTGCGAGATCATCACGCCGACCAACGGAGCGATGATGGCCATCCTCGCCGCGGCCGGAGTCCCGTTCAACAAATGGCTCCGTTTCGCGCTGCCGCTCTCGGCGGTGTTGCTCGGGCTCGGATTGGTGGCGGTGTTCGCCGGAATCGCGATCGGCCTCAAGTAGCGGAGCGCACGAGCCCCTGCAGCACGCGCATGTCGGCGAGGCCGACGTGCCGTCGCACCTCGCGGCCGCCCTGGAATGCGACCAGCGTCGGGATTCCCTTGATGGCGAGCCGGCGGGCAGTCACGGGGTTCGCATCGGTGTCCAGCTTCAGAACCAGCACCCGACCGGTCTCTGCCCGCGCGAACTCGTCGAGCGTCGGCGCCATCATCCGGCACGGTCCGCACCAGTCCGCGTAGCAGTCTACGAGCGCCGGGACGCCGGCGCCTTCAATCACCCGGTCGAAATCCCCGTCGGTCACCTTGACGGGCCGGTCCAGGCGTATTGGGCGCCCGCATTCCGCGCACTTCGGACCGGCCTCCACCCGACCCAGATCCACCCGGTTCAGCTTGCCGCAAAAGGCGCAGCGGACCGTGACCGGCCGGCCTGCGCCAGACGTCGAACCCATGTTTGAGTATACCCTTGGGCCTCGATCGGGGGACGGTGAATCTCAATCCTGAGCGGTGACCGTACGATAACAGAACTCACGACGCCACCTTGGCCTTGTACGTGCAGGCGATGGCACGGCGGCCGGGAGGATTTCGGGGGCGGGGTGGCACTGGTGTTGCGCTACGATTGGCCGGAGCCATGGCGGAACAAGGGGCCTATGGACGAGCTCAAGATCCGTGAAATGGAACAGGACGAGGATTTCGCGACCTGGTTCTCCGAGCTGGCGGCGGAGACGGAAGAGGCTGCGGGCTGGGGCAACCCGGTCAGCGACCGCTATCTGGTGCTGAGCAACGAGAT
>JBGPPG010000039.1:0-25476 GCA_041488455.1 Gemmatimonadota bacterium | reverse complement strand
GGTTGCGTGGATCGCGCCGCACCCGGATTGCCGGCGCGGCGGTCTGATTGCACCTTCGTCCGCAGCCTTAGTCTTGGTTCCCTGTCAAAGGCAGGCGGTCATCATGTGCGGCATTGTGGCGCTGTTCTCACCCCGGGGCACCGTCTCCCCCCCATCTGCTGCCCCGAGTATCTGGTCGCATAAGACCCAGGTGCGGAACCGTGTACCGCAGGGTACATTAGGCCCGTTCAAACACCTGTTTGGCCGGGCCTTCTTACGAGGGGAGGTAGTCCATGCGTTCGCACGGAATGTCGGCTCGCGTCGGCAAGGGGACCGTTGTGACTCTGCTGTTGGCTCTCGCGGTCGCAGTGATCGCTTTGGTCGACGGAGGCCGAGGCTCCCAGGTCGCGGCTCAGACACAACCCAAGATCGAGGCCACCATCTTTTCGTACGATGGCCATGATTTCGTGCGCACCCGGACTACCCTGCTCACGGAAGACGGAAAGTCCGCCGTCGATACCAAGCTCGATCATGCCAATCCGGCGTACAAGGCCTTGATCCAGAAACACTCGTACTCCGGCGATGCCACCGTATTCGGCAAGAAGTACGAGGCCAGCTATGCGCCGCTCACGGGCAAGGATGGCGGGCTGACCGGCGCCCTGTTTGTCGCGGTGGCGAAGTAACGTAGAACCGTCGCAGGTGCCCGGGGGTTTCCCCGTGTAGCGCATGACGCCGGACCGCTATAGTCTTGGGTCCCGACAACGCCAGGCTCGGTCATGTGCGGCATCGTTGCGCTCTACTCCCCCCGCGGCACCGTCTCCCCCACTGACGTCGAGCGGGCCACCCAACAGCTGGTGCGGCGCGGTCCGGACGGCCAGAAGCAATGGATCGCGCCCCACGGCCGAGTCGGCCTGGGCCACGCCCGCCTCAGCATCATCGATCTCCGGACCGGCGATCAGCCGATCGCGAGCGAGGACGGCCGGCTGCACATCGTGGCCAACGGCGAGTTCTACGACTACGAGCGGATCCAGCGCGAATTGGAGCACCGGGGCCACAAGCTCCGGACCCGGTCGGACAGCGAGATCGCCCTGCACCTCTACGAGGACCTGGGGGCCGGCTGCCTGCACCAGCTGCGCGGCGAGTTCGCCTTTGCCGTGTGGGACGAACCGAACCAGGTGCTCTTCGCCGCGCGTGATCGGTTCGGGATCAAGCCGCTCTTCTACGCGGTGCACGAGGGGACGCTCTACCTCGCGTCGGAGGTCAAGGCGCTCTTCGCGGCGGGCGTGCCCGCCCGGTGGAATCGGCAGATGGTGTATGCCACGATGCTCGGCGGCCATCCGACCGAAACGCTGTACCGAGGGGTCTCCCAGGTTCCTCCGGGTCACTACCTGCTCGCCACTCCCGGGTACACCCACCTGCACCGCTACTGGGACTTCAACTACCCGACAGAAGACCGTGCAGCGGCGGCCCTGTCCGACCAGGACTACGCCGAGCAGCTGCGTGTGGCGCTGGACGAGGCGGTCCGCCTGCGGCTCCGGGCCGACGTGCCGGTCGGCTGTTACCTGAGCGGCGGCCTCGACTCCTGCGCGGTCCTGGGGCTGGCCTCCCGGCATCACGCCGCTCCCATCCGCGCCTTCAACCTCACGTTCGATCGGCCCGACTACGACGAGAGCGTGATGGCCCGGGAGATGGCGACGCTGGCCGGCGCCGAGTACTTCCCGGTGCCGATCGTGCAAACCGATCTCGCCGACAACTTCTTCGACGCGACGTGGTACGCGGAGACCCTGTGCTTCAACGCGCACGGGGTCGCCAAGTACGTCCTGAGCCGGGCGGTGCGGAAGGCGGGCTACAAGGTGGTCCTGACGGGCGAGGGCTCGGACGAGATCTTCGGTGGCTATCCCCACTTCCGCCGCGACATGCTGCTCTACGACAACGGCGGCCAGGATCAGGCCGCGGTGCAGGAGCTGCTGGCCGAGCTGGACCGGTCGAACCCGGTCTCGCGCGGCCTGCTCCTGCCGGATGGGAAGGGCGTCTCCACCGAGAGCGTGAACCGGCTGCTGGGCTTCACGCCCTCGTGGATCGAGGCCGGTGCCACCAGTTCCTTGAAGTTCCGCGGCCTCCTCGCCGACGATTTTCTGGCAGCGACCGCGGAGCGCGATGCCTTCAAGGCCATGCTGGACAGCGTGGATGTGCCGGGCCAGCTCGCGGGACGCGCCCCGGTGCACCAGTCGCTCTACCTGTGGTCCAAGAGCGTGCTGCCGAACTACATCCTCACGGTGCTGGGCGACCGCATGGAGATGGCCCACTCGGTGGAGGGGCGGGTGCCGTTCCTCGATCACCACGTCGTGCAGCTGATTCGCTCGATGCCGGTGCGGCAGAAGATCCGGGGCATGACCGAGAAGTACGTGCTGCGGGGAGCGGCAAAGGACGTCATCACCGACACCGTGTATCGGCGCCAGAAGCATCCGTTCCTGAGTCCGCCGGCGACGCTCAATCAGGGGGGCCGACTCAACGAGATCATGCAGGACACCCTGCGTGGGCCGATCCTGGCGTCCATGCCGTTCTTCGACCGCCGCAAGGTGGCGGGGCTCCTGGACTCACTGCCCTCGCTGGACGACGGGGCGCGAACCGCAATCGATCAGGTGCTGATGATCGCGCTGAGCGCCTGCGTGCTGCAGGACCGGTTCAAGCTCGCGAGCTAGGTTCGCCTGGCGGAGGCCCTCGCGTGTAACGGGCCGGTCACGGCGCGATGTCCTGGCCGCCCGCCCGTCTGGCGGCGGCCGGTCCCGCCCGTAGGTTAGGGCCTCCACTCCGGTCAGGAGGCGACAATGGCTTCGGACGTGATCCAGACCGCGTACCGGCGCACCTGGTGGGCGCTGGTGCTCCGCGGGCTCCTCGCAATCGCCGTCGGGATCCTCATCATCACCCGGCCGCTGGACTCGATCGCATCGCTCGCCCTGGTGATCGCGCTCTGGTCGCTGTTCGTCGGGATCGTCCAGACGGTTCGCGCCTTCGAGCTGCGCGCGGTGGTCGACCAATGGTGGGTGCTGTTGCTCAGCGGGCTCATCAGCGCGGCCTTCGGCGTGGCCGCGCTCTTCTACTACCCCGGTCTCTCGCTGGCCTTCGCGGTCGTCTGGACCACGTGGTGGCTCATCCTCACCGGCACGATCGGCGTGGGCGCCGCGGTCTGGGAGCGCAGGCTGGGGCTCCCCTGGGGTTGGTCGCTGGCCTTCGGCATCCTGTCCATCGCCGCCGGTGTGCTCGCGATCATGAATCCCCCCGCCACGCTGGCGGCGATCATGGGCCTCATCGCCGGCTTCGCGCTCGTCAGCGGCGTAGTGCTGCTCATCGGCGCGTTCAGGCTATCGGCCGCGAAGGCCGTGATCACCGAGGCACTCGGTGCTCGTTAGAGGGTCGTCATGAGCGTGATCCCGCTGACCGATGCGACGCGACGGCCGGGCCGGTTCCCGACCGTCACGGCCCTCATCATCCTAGTCAACGCCCTGGTGTTTGCGCTCGAGCTGGTGGGGGGAGACGCGTTCGTCACCCGGTGGTCGCTGGTCCCCGCCGAGATCACGGCCGGCCATCACTGGATCACGATCCTCACGGCGATGTTCATGCACGGCAGCTGGTCGCACATTCTGGGCAACATGGTTTTCCTGTGGGCCTTCGGTCCCGAGATCGAAGACCTGATGAGCCGCCGGCGATACCTGGTCTTCTACCTTCTGGGCGGGCTGGCCGCTACCCTGGCGCAGGTCGCGGCCGGCCCGAGCTCGACGGTTCCCAACCTCGGCGCGAGCGGCGCGATCGCGGCAGTCATGGGCGCATTCCTGGTCACCTACCCGCGTGACCGGATCCGCTCGCTCCTGGTGATCTTCGTGTTCGTGCGGGTCACCTACGTGCCGGCCGCACTCCTGATCGGCGTGTGGTTCCTGATCCAGTTCGTGAACCTCGGCGCCGTGGCGAACGCACCGGCGGGCGGCGGCGTGGCGTATGCGGCCCACGTCGGCGGCTTCATCTTCGGGGCGGTGACGGCGCGTTTCTTCGAAGACCCCCGAGGAGTCGCCGAGCTGCCGGCGAGCACCTGACCCCGCCGCCGCGGTCAATCCTTCCACCAACTCAGCTCCCGCCACCCTTGCTCAGCCGCTGATCGATTAGCAGCGGTTTAGCTTAGCATGGTCAACCTGAATTCGGGATACGGCTCCATGTCCAAGCGGTTTCCGCACTCCTTCGCGGCGGTAGTGCTCGCCGCGGGGGCCATCGTCGTCCTCGACGGCCGGCCTGCCATAGCCCAGGTCCAGCCGTTCCCCGCGTCCTTTCACACCCGACGGATCGCCACGAACGGCACGAGCCTCTTTGTGCGCGTCGGCGGCAAGGGACCAGCCGTGGTGCTGCTGCACGGCTACGGCGAGACCGGCGACATGTGGGCGCCGCTGGCCGCCCGGCTCGCACCCACCTACACCGTCATCGTCCCCGACCTGCGCGGCATGGGCCTGTCCGCCCGGCCGGCCGGTGGCTACGACAAGAAGACCCAGGGCCACGACATCGCCGGGGTGCTCGATGCGCTCAAGATCGACAAGACCGACCTCGTCACGCACGACATCGGCAACATGGTGGGCTATGCGTTCGCGGCGGAGTATCCGGCCCGGGTGCGTTCAGCGACTGACGCAGGACCTGCCCGGCCAGCTCGGCCTGCTCACGCGCCGGATGGCCGAGGCTGGCGTCAACATCGACGTGCTGTACAGCGATCATGACCATCAGCTGATTCTTGTCGTGGACGACCTCGCCCGCGGGCGTGAGGTTTCCGACGCGTGGGCCCGCGAGACGCAAGCGTAACCCCCACCCTGTCCTCGCCTGTTCGTGGCCAATACCGGAGGCCCAGACACCACCATGAGACACCACCGGCGAGGGCGATGCCGCCGCTAGTCGCCCGCCTTCGCCGCGAGCGCTTCGACGGCCGCGAGCGTGGGCACCAACTCCTGCGGCACATCGTGCCGAGCGCGGAGGTAGGCCGGCGCGTTGTACGAGATCCACACCCGCGCATCGGCATCCTCCCACACGAGAAGCTTGAGCGGCAGATCGAGCGCGATGCTGGGTGCGGCGATCATCAGAGGAGTGCCGGCGCGCGGATTGCCAAAGACCAGCAGTTTGGTGGGCCGCATTTGCAGACCGGCCATTTTCGCTTCACCGCTGTGGTCGACCAGGGTGAACAGCTTGACACCCTTCGCCTGCAGGATGCCTTCCAGTGTGGCAACCGTCTGGTCCACGGAATGATGGCTGGGCACCGTGATGATGCCGTTGTCCGGATTCACTGTCGTCTCCATTTCGAAGGTGAGTCGACTCTTGCCTCCGCCGCCTCGATTATGCACAATAGGGCACGGGCGAACGATCCGCGCCCAACCTCGTCGGCCCTGCCCCAGCCAGGGTCCTCGTGAGGCAAAGGGGGGCACACTCCCGGATCCGTCTGCTTCGAGCCTTTGGGACGCCGCGGGCGTCGTTGCTGGGGGGCGTGTCGCCTGTGGCCTGACCAAAGGACCGCACCGATGCCTACCAACAAGGACTTCAAGCGCCTGGTTCGCGGGCGCATGCAGAAGACGGGCGAAGCCTACACCACCGCCCGCGCACACCTCCGCAAGCACAAGCCGGTTGCCCCCGGCGCCCCTCTCCCCGCTCCTGCCGACTATGCGAAGGTCGCCGGCACGAGCGACGCTGCGATCAAGGCGAAAACCGGCTGCACCTGGGAGCGCTGGGTCAAGGCGCTCGATCGTGTTCACGCGCACACCTGGCCGCACCGGGAAATCGCGGAGTACGTACACGAGAAGTACAAGGTGCCTGGCTGGTGGACCCAGACCGTCACGGTGGGCTACGAGCGCATCAAGGGCCTGCGCGCCATCGGCCAGCGCAGAGACGGCTCATACGAAGCCACCAAGAGCAAGACGTTCGCCGTGCCGCTTGCCCGGCTGTACCGCGCGTTCAACGACGCGCGCACGCGGGCACGCTGGCTGCCCGGCGTGGACCTGACCGTCCGGACCGCGACGCGCGGGAAGTACATGCGGATCACCTGGCCCGGCCGCACCTCGGTCGAGGTGGGCTTCGCGAGCCGCGGGCCGGCAAAGAGCCAGGTCCAGGTCCAGCACAGCAAGTTGCCGGATCGCGCCGAGGCCACGCGGCTGAAGGAGTATTGGAGCGAACGGCTGGGCGTGTTGGGGGAGGTCCTGACGGCAGACTAGATGAACCCCATTCGACCCCCCGCCCGCCCCAGGGCGCGAACCGGATGCCTCGGCTGCCTCCCACGACTTGCTCTTTTCGTCCTCGCGGGCTGCGCCGTCGTGCTCCTCCTTACTGCCGTCTTCACGCCCTGGGGATTCTTCCTCGGCGGCAGCTTCCACATCCTTCCGTACTGGCAAGGCTGGGGATGGCTGCACTCGAAGCGGTCGGGCGACTACGTCCTCTTCGTCCGGATGCAACCGCGCTCCCCGACGCGTCTGGGCAACGCCTACCTGAGCGGCGTGGCATACCTGTGCACGCCGCGCGGGGAGCGTTTCCGCCTGTCCTTGAGCGCCCTCATGGGCAACCATCTCGGCCGGTCAACCGAGGGCGAAGCCATCAGCCTGCACCTGTACAATCGGCCGGCGCTGTCCTGGAACCCCGACCCGGACCGGCGCCCGCGGCTCGACCTGCGCGGGCGCTGGGAGCCGCCCGGTCTGGTCCTGCGCGACGCGGGCAGCATCGCCGAGGCGTTCCTGGCGGATGGTCGAGTCAACCTGGGCGACTGGCCCGCGACCCGGGACACGATTCCGCTCACGCTCGCCGAGGGCAGCTCGTCGGACTTCGACGCCGCATGCGCGGCGGGGCACTGAGCCGTCGCTCACCGCATCACACCAACCGGAGGGCCTCATATGGATACCGACGTCCTGGTCGTTGGAGCCGGCCCTACCGGACTCATGCTCGCGAACCAGCTCGGCCGGCGAGGCGTGCGTACGACGATCATTGACCGGCACGCCGGCCCGGCCCTTCAGACCAGAGCCCTGGGCGTGCAGGCCCGCACGCTCGAGATCTACGCCCACCTCGGCATCGTCGAGCAGGCGCTCGCGCTCGGAAAACGTGCGACCGGCGCCAACATGTGGGCGGGAGGGCGGCGAACGGCCCGCGTCCCCCTGGGTGACATCGGGCGCGACGTGAGTCCGTATCCCTACCTCCTGATCCTGGGCCAGGACGACAACGAGCGCCTGCTGGGCGACCGGCTTCGTCAATGGAATCTGGCCGTGACATGGAACACGGAGCTGGTCGGCCTGACTCAGGAGCCGGATCAGGTCACCGCGAAGCTCAGGCAACCGGACGGCACGAGCCGGACAGTCACGGCCGCGTGGGTCGCCGGATGCGACGGCGCCCGCAGCGCGGTGCGGGAGGCGAGCGGGATCGCCTTTCTGGGCGCGCCCTACGAGCACGTGTTCTTCGTCGCCGACACCGAGATGACGGGGCCCATGGTGCCCGACGAGCTGAACATCTACCTGTGGCGTGACGGCTTCCACCTGTTCTTCCCGATGCGCGGAGCCGACCATTGGCGGATCGTCGGCATCGTGCCGCCGGCATTGCGCGGGCGAGACGATCTGACCCTCGACGACGTGATGCCGTCGATCCGCGAGGAAGCGGGAGTCGGGGTGACCTTGCAGAATTGCAGCTGGTTCTCCACCTACCGGATCCATCACCGCCGAGCCGAGCGCTTCCGTGACCGCCGGTGCTTCCTCCTGGGCGACGCGGCGCACATCCACAGCCCGGTCGGCGCGCAAGGGATGAACACCGGTCTCCAGGACGCCTACAACCTGGCCTGGAAGCTGGCCCTTGTCGTCTCGGGCAGGGCGGGCGCGGCCCTGCTCGACTCCTACGAGGCCGAGCGCATCCCCGTCGCTCAGCAGCTGCTGAGCACGACCGACCGGGGATTCTCGCTCGTCGTTTCCGACACCAGGCTCGCCGGGTTGCTCCGGACGCGGATCCTGGCGAACGCCATGGCCCTGGCGATGCGGCTCGAGCGGATTCAGCGACTCGCGTTCCGCACCATCTCCCAGACCGGCATTCGCTACCCCGACAGCTCGCTGTCGGAGACGTTGCCCGGCCTGCCCCAGACCGCGCCGCGCGCCGGCGATCGCTTTCCGTGGGTCCGGCTCAAGCTCTCCCCGAACGGCCCCGTCGAGGATCTCTTCGACAAGCTCGACGACACCCGATTCACGATGCTCCTGTTCGGGCAGCCCGCCCCTCCCGGCGGCGTGCCCGGCCTGGGCGACCTGCTGCGCACCATCGTGGTTCCCGGCGATCCCGCGAACGACCGGGAGCTTGCGCGCGCGCGGATCCCCCGGTCGGCGTTCTACCTGTTGCGTCCGGATTGTTATGTGGGGCTCGCCGGGACTCGGCTGGACACTGCGGGAGTGGCGCGCTATCTCAACGAGCGTCTGGATCTGAGGCTCGGAACCGTCTGAGGCAGGCTCAGCTTTACCGCTTGAAGCGCGCGGCCTCCTCCGAGCCCCCCGTCGCGTTGCCGGCGCTGTACGAGTGCGCCCCGGCCCCCGCCAGATGGCCACCCGCCACGATCAGGTATTCGTCCCGGATGGGCCGTTTCTCGAACCAGCATTCCAGGATCTCGCGCGTGCCCGCGGCATAGCGCGCCTGCGCCGACAGCGACGTCCCCGAGATGTGCGGCGTCATGCCGTGGTGCGGCATGGTGCGCCAGGGATGGTCCTTGGGCGCCGGCTGGGGGAACCAGACGTCGCCGGCGTAGCCGGCCAGCTGCCCGCTCTTGAGCGCGCGCACGATCGCGTCCCGGTCACAGATCTTGCCCCGCGCAGTGTTCACCAGGTACGCCCCCCGCTTCATTTTCGCGATCAGCGCGTCGTTGAAGAGGTGCTCGGTCTCGGGATGGAGCGGGGCATTGATCGTCACGACGTCGCAGACCCGCACCAGCGATTCGGCGTTCGGGTGGAACGTGAGCCCCAGCTCCTGCTCGACCGCGCCCGGCAACCGATGGCGATCGGTGTAGTGCAGCTTCACGTCGAACGGCTTGAGGCGCCGCAGCACGGCCAGGCCGATCCGTCCCGCCGCGACCGTCCCTACCTGCATCGCCTCGAGATCGTACGAGCGTGCCGCGCAGTCGGCGATGTTCCATCCGCCATTCACGACCCACTGGTACGAAGGGATGTAATTCCGTACCAGCCCGAGAATCATCATGACGACGTGCTCGGCCACGCTGATGCTGTTGCAGTACGTCACCTCGGCCACCGTCATGCCCCGGTCGATCGCCGCCTGCAGGTCCACGTGATCGGAGCCGATGCCCGCCGTGATCGCGAGCTTGAGCTTCGGCGCCTTGGCGATCCGGGCAGCGGTCAGGTACGCCGGCCAAAACGGCTGCGAAATGACGATCTCCGCGTCGGGCAGCTCCCGGTCGAAGACGGAATCCGCGCTGTCTTTGTCCGAGGTGACGACGAGGGTGTGGCCCTGGGCCTCGACGAACTTTCGCAGCCCCAGCTCGCCCGAGACGCTGCCGAGGAGGTGGCCCGGGGTGAAGTCGATGCTCCGTGGCGTCGGCAGCGTCTGTCCGCCCGGATAGTGGTCGAGCTTGGGGAGATCGTTGCGGGGATAGCTGGTGGGGTACCCGGTGACCGGGTCGTCGTACAGCACGCAGAGGATCTTCGCCATGGCCACGATCTCCGACCGAGGAGGTAAGCGTCACCAACTGTTGCTGTCGACGGCCGGGTTGTCAAAGTGGTGAATTCTATGAACCGATAGGCGGGACAGGCCCCGAGCCATGCCGCGCTTGCGATCCGGACCGACCGCCCCAATCTTGCCGAGAACGTGGGAACCAACGTCGTCGGGCTGCTGGCGGGAATCGCGATCGGGTTTCTGATCGCCTGGGTGTGGTTCCTGCTCTGGAAGGCGCGCTACACAGCGCTGATTCGGGCCGACGCGGTTCAGCGGAGCCTGGCGGTCACGGCGGGCAAGGTCCACGAGCAGCTCACGCCCTACCTCCCCGCGTTCCCCTACAACCCGAAAGACGTTCGGTTTCTCGGCAGCCCGGTGGATCTGGTGGTGTTCGACGGGCTCGCGGAGGGGGATCTCCGGCAGATCGTGTTCGTGGAGGTCAAGACCGGCGCCGCCGCGTTGACCAGCCGGGAGCGCTGCGTGCGGGACGTGGTGCAGGCTCGCGCGGTCGCGTGGGCCGAGCTGCGCGTGCCTCGAGCATAGCGGTGCTCACGGCGCGATAGCGATATCCTCGAACGGCTCGCTCACTCCTGGAATGACGACGGTCACCGACGCGGACGACGCGGGCGGCGCGTTGAACTTGGCCCAGGTGCTGAGCAGCTGGTGCGGGCCGACTGCCAGCTTGGAGCCCTCATACCGCTGGGCGACAGCCTGGTTGGTCTCGTCGCGCAGCACCTCATGCTTGGTGCGGGTGGCCCCGTCCAGGAGGTGCATCTCCTCCGCGAGCGTGTAGGTGCAGCCCATCCCCACACAGCCCTTCTTCTCGAACAAGAGCGCCTCGTCGCCTCCATTCAAGTATTGCCATCTGGCCGTGACGGTATTGCCCGCGGTCCGCTTGACCTCGGTCAGGATGACATCCACCCCGCTCTGGTCGTGCGGACGGACACCGAGAGCCTGGCCCGCTCCACCGAGCTCGGTGGTTGCGTTACAACATGGCTCGACTGGATCGGCGGCACCCACGTCTGCGGCGAAAGGCTGGCCCTTCTGCAACTTGGCCAGCGGCGCATCGAACCGTTCGCCCACCTGGATGCTCTTGAAGAGCTTGGGGCTTTTCACCGTGAAGCTGAAGAGCTTGGCACTCGCTCGGTCGATCGCGGTGACGGCTTGACGCTTGGCGTCCAGCGAAACGACGTTGCAGCAGGGTTCCGCTGAGGCCGCAGCGAGGGCCGCCACGAGACCAAGGAGGCCGATCGAGTAGAGCGGGATCCGTTGCATTGGCATGAGCCCTCCGCGTGCAGAAACCGCGAGCGTAGGTGGCTGAAACCTTCAGTCTTTCCAACATGCACGTCGGCACCGCCGATGTCGACCCCGAAACCTCCTACTGCCTGCTCCCCGTTGCCGCTTCTTCGACGAGTCCGAGACCCGCGTTCCGCGACTCATGCCCCGGGCGGTGGATCGGATCCGCCCCGATCGTGCCCACCAGCGAATTCAGATACTCGGGTGCGCTCACCCGCTCCAGCTCGGTGCGCGCGTGCTCCAGCCGCTCCGCAATGCCCAGCCGCTGCGCCTCCTCGCGGTGGCCCGCGCGCGCCAGAAACTCGGTCAGGCTCCGGACGTGATGCTCCCAGAGTGCCACCTCCCGCTTCTGCTTGATCGCGAGCCGCTCCTGATACCAGTCGCTCGCGAGCAGTGATTCCCGCGTGAACAGCGCGCGAATCTCGGGGTGGTTGGCGTCTTTCCCCTCGTAGCTCCCGTGCGCCATGATGTGGAGCAGCGCCTTGAGCGGAGGGCACGCGTCTTCGATCGTGCCGTCGGTGAAGTACGCCGCCGCCGCGCGCTGCTGCGCCTCGACGATGTTGTTGACCCCGTCGGCGAAGACAGCCGCGTCCTGGGTCTCGGGCCGGAGAATCTCCTCGGTGAGCACCGTGGTCGGGTTGTCGAACACCCGCCCGAAGAAGTTGTGCACGAACTTGGCCGTGATCCGGTAGCCGAGCCGGCCGGCGAGCACCGTCCGACCGGCGTACTCGTAGTCCTGGAGCCGCTCCAGGTGGCCGGCGTCGATCAGCCGCTTCGGGTCGCGCTCGTGGGGGAAGAGCCGGCACCAGATCTCGGGAATCAGCAGGCTGATGTCGTGATCCACCCGGTAGCGCGGGCCGATGAACCCGGCGGCCGAGCTGAAGCCGGCATAGCCGGTCAGCAGCATGGCGACCAGCGCGTTGTTGAGGTCCGCGGTCGCCGCGAGCGCGTTGAACGGCCCTTTCGTGAGCGCGCCTTCCGAGCCCGCACCCGTCGTGCTGGGCGACGTGCCCGTCACCGAGCACACGTAGTCCATGAACAGCTCGGGCAGCTCCTGGTAATGAATGGGGCCGTACACGCAGAGCGGGCGGATGCCCTCCTCGGGCCGGTTGTTCCGGCGACCCGAGAGCACGCTGATCACCGGGAACAGCACCGGCTTGTGGAACGGTAGCCGGCGGTTGAGCCTGGCACCCATCTCCGCGACGTATCGGTCGCGCGGGCGCGCCAGGTCCGGGCGCAGCTGGAGGTAGCGCGGGTTCTTCGTAGGCTTGCCGCCGATCAGCCGCGGCTGGGCCGAGCAGGCCGAGTAGCCGCCGTCGGCGCGGGCGGCGTTGCGGGCCACGTGATCGCGCATCGGGGGCGTGAAGGCGTCGTGCACCGCCACGTCCTCCACGATGCCCTGGGAGTCCTCGCGGGTGAGCGGCTGGAAGTTGGAGCAGAAGAGGCCGGGGCCCGCCATGTCCTCCTCGGTCTGCCGGTCTTGCCCTGGATGGATCGCGTCGTCGGGCCGCTGGAACAGCCGGAACTCGCAGTTCTGCGAGAGCTTGAGGCTGGGATGGCCGTCGTACTCGCCCGGGAGCCCGACGAGCCGCCGCGCCGGCACCACCACCGAGGCGGTGATGTCGTCCTCCATCTGCACCTTGTCGGCCGCGACGAAATCCTGCCGCAGCTTGTAGGTCCGCCACGCCCCATTCTCCTCGCGTCCGATCCGAAGATAATTGGCGACCAGCCGGCGCCCCTCGTACTTCAGCTCGTGCCCGGGCGCGCCGTTGATGATGTCCACACTGAAATGGCTGCGCCAATCGTCGCCCCACTCGGGCCGGTAGAAGCGCTTGATCACGAACACGAGCGCGCGCACGTAGTTCGGGATGCTCTCCAGCCAGGCGTTGTATTCCGACGTGAACTCCGCCGGGTTGGGCGTGAGCAGCTTGATCACCGAGCCGAGCGAGCGCTCGGGGGAGAAGATCGGGCGGGAGGGTCCGCGTCCCTCGACCGGGCGAGCGTCGGCCAGGCGCGCGTCGTCGTAGTCCCGGTCGAAGACGGTTTGGACCAGCGCCATGTCATCCTCGAAGCTCCCCACGTAGAACGACCCGGGGAGCACCGCGTCCACCAGGCTCTTGCTGATCTCCGACTTGCCGCCGCCCGACACGGTGCACGGCTTGTGGCAGAAGGCGCCCTCCGGCACCGTCCCGATGAGCCGCCAGCTCGGCGCGGCCCGGTGCTTGGTCATGCGGATCTTGTAGCCGCTCGGGTGGATATAGATGCGGCCGGGCAGCAGCTTGAGGTGCTGCTCCTTGCCCTTGCTCGTCCACTTGATGTCCTGGCGGTGGACGTCGATCTCCATGTCCTCGGGCATGTAGTGGATCTCGGGGTAGGTCGCGTCGGTCGCATAGCCTGAGTCGTGATACTTCGCCCGCTGCCCCACCAGTGCGAGCACCTCCGCGAACCGGTGGTTCGCTCCCACCACCCGCACGAGATCCGGCGTGAAGCGGTCGCCCAGATTGAAGGTGGCGAACGCCAGCGCGCCGCCCGCGTGCTCCTCCTCGGCCAGCCCGAACAGGTTCGCGCTGTAGCCGATCTGCGTCTTCACCTCTTTCTTGCAGTACCCGAAGTAGTTGTCGGCGAGGATCGTCACCATCACGCCTTCCATGCCCCGCGACGTGGCCTTGAACGGCCTGCCGTCGTTGTACAGCTCGGTCTCGCTCTCCCAGCACATCCCGGCGGCGCGCTCCGCCTCCGTGGCTCCGCTCGCGTGCGGGAGGCCGAGATCCTTCTTGCGGAGGCGCGTGAGATGGGGGGCGAGGATCACGCAGCCGCTGTGGCCGGTCCAGCCGTCCACGTCGAGCGCGGCGTCGTTCCCCGGCAGGTACGGATCGCCGGCGTTGGCGAAGATGCTCTCCACGAAGTCCAGGTTGGAGACCAGCCCGCCGGGCGCGAAGAACCGGATCTCCGTCCGCTTCTCCGGTGACACCCGCGGCACCTCCGGACAGACGAGCGGCCGCAGCAGCAGCGACACCATGGTCTCCACCGGCTCCGGCCAGTTCGCCGCAAACGGCAGCCGGAGCAGGTGGGCGGCGGGCCGCAGCGCCTCCTGGAGCAGTCGGACGAACGCCCGGAGCGGCACGCGGGTCTTGTCCGCGGGAATCGGGAGGCCGCCCTCGGCGACGTGGAACACGCCCTGGGTGGTGCGGCGATCGTTGACCGGGTTGTGGAGCACGCCGTTGTCGAGGCGATAGCTCGACACCAGCTCGTTCTGCCAGCTGTCGGCGTCAACCGGCAGGGACAGCTCGCGCGCGAGGCCGTAGTGGTCGAGAATCAGCGTCTCGCCCGGGAGCCGCACGGCTTCCGGGAAGTCCACCGCCGCCAGCAGCCCGTCGATGTAGTTCTGGATCCGCCGGTCCGCGGGGCACAGGTGCTCGGAGAGGAGCCGGGTCTGCTCGCGGTAACGGGCAAAGAGGTCGCCCGCCAGCTGGAGCACGTCCTGGTCGCCGGTGTCCGCCGGCAGCTGGACGCCCATCGCCGCGAGCTTGAGGAGGATCGAGCGGATGGCGGTCCGCCGCTCCGGCAGCCATACCGCGCCGTCGGGGCTGAGTCCCACTGCACGCTCGAGCTCCATGCCGCGACTCCATGCACGAGTTGACTAGATATGCAGAATCAACGTCTCACCGGGCGACGGGCCAGTCAATGCCGAATGGTTGCACCCAACCGTAGCTGCGGCGGTGCGGCATTTAGCTCTGGCGGGGGCGGACCGCTCTCCCTTAAGATTGCGGGCATGCCCGCTCCTCAGGGAAGGTCCGCCGCCGACATCCGGGATCAGCCAGCCTACAGCCTGGCGGAAGCCTCTCGCTACCTCAAGCTCCCCCCGGCCACCCTGCGAGCCTGGGCCGTTGGCCGCGCCTACCCGACGGCACAGGGCGCCAGGCACTTTCGCCCGCTGATCCGGCCTGCCCGCAAGCAACCGCCCCAACGCGCGTGACGAAGACTGGCTTGCCGCGATCGGTGCGCGCGGCTGGGTGGCGCTGACGCACGATCGGCGGATTCGGTACAAGCCGAGTGCGCTGGCCACGCTTCCGCGCATCGAGGCCTTCCTGGCCCGTCACGAGGCGCCATTTGTTGGAAAGGTATTCCGCCCCTCTCCCACAGACCTCAAGCGGGACCCGTCAGCCGCGCGGCGCGTTGAGCTCTGGTATCCCCGCTAGGCGACGTCCTGAGCGCTACATGGCCCATGCCCCGCGCGTATACATCGACCCCACCCGCGGCGTCGTCTTCATCCGCGCCTGGGACGTCCTGACGGATCGCGAGGACCCGACTTGAGAATCTGCTTGAGGTGACCGACTCCAAGTTGAGCGCTGACTTGGTCCAAGCGGTGGCGCAGCGTCAGAGGTCCGCACCCCCGCACCGCCGCGCGTTCGGGACGCGCCGCCACTGCCTCCCCGCTCTCGCCATCAGCCTCCTGTGCGCCTGCGCCCCTCACGCCAAGCCCCCTCTGCTCGCCGGCGACTGGGATGCCTACGTCGCTCTCGGCTCCACCGCCCAGCCGGGGTTCGAGGGGTGGCGGCGCACGGGCTTTGCCCACTTTGCCGGCGCCGATTCCGGGTTCGCCGGCGCGATCCGCCGCCGCACAGGCGAGCCGATCCTCCTCGTCACCCGCGTTTCCGCCGACTCCGGCTTGCTGCTCCTCTCCAGCGATGGCGACGCCGCGCTCAAGGCCGTGTGGCACGGTGACACGCTGGCCGGCGTTCTCCTCGCCGCCGGCAAACCGGCGGGTCGGCGGGTCCGCCTGATCCGTCGCAGCGCACCGTTCGTCGTGGAGCACCCCTATGCGGTGTGGCCCGGCCCGGTGTCCGATTCGCAGTACGCCGTGACCGAAGACACCGCCGTCTTCATGACCACCCGCGACGGGGCGCGCCTGGTGAGCTATGTCGCCCGTCCGGTGGGACCGGGTCCCTTCGGCGTGGTGCTCATGCGCACGCCCTACACCCGCATCACCCGCCTCGCCGGACGCTACTGGGCGTCGCGCGGATATATCTACGTGGCGCAGCACGTGCGGGGGCGCGACATCTCGGACGGCAACGACTTCGGCGACTATGACACCGACGTGCGGGACGGCTACGACGCGGTCGAATGGGCGGCTCGCCTTCCCGGTGCCAACGGCCGAGTGGGCATGATCGGCCACTCCGACGAGGGCCGGCTCGCCTGGTACGCCGCGGTCAGCGCGCCGCCGCATCTCGCCGCGCTCGCGCCCTCGGCCGCCAGCAGCGATCCGTGGCGCATCGCGCCCTATGAGGACATGGTCTTTTCGCCCATCAACGTGGCATGGGCCTGCCTGATGCGCGCCCGCACGCTCCAGGAGGTCAACGAGCTGGAGATCGGCGACGCCATGATGCACCTGCCTTTGATCGACCTTCCCCAGCACCTGGGCTGCGGACAGGTGGCGCTGTGGGATCGGTGGATCGCCCATCCCACGCTCGATGCCTATTGGCGCGCGCACGCCGTTACCACCAACATCGCGCGGGTCCGGGCTCCGGTGCTCCAGATCTCCGGCTGGTACGACGACGCCCGCGGCCCGATCGACTACACCAATGCGCTCACCCGGGTGCCGGGACACCCGTTCATTCGTCTCGTGATGGGCCCCGGCGCGCACAAGGGCGTGGACTACGTCGCCGGGGACTTCGGGCCGCACTCGCGCGTGGACACGCGGCGCCTCCAGCTGCGCTGGTTCGACCATTACCTCCTGGGAAGGGACAACGGCGTGGATCGGGAGCCGCCCGTAGACGACTTCGTGCTGGGCGACAACACCTGGCGAGCCGAGGCTGCATGGCCGCTCGCGCGCGCCCGCACGACCGACTGGTATTTCGCGTCAGGCGGCAAGGCGAACACGAGCGCCGGCGACGGCGCGCTGGATACCCTGCCGCCTGCCGGTGCCGCAGCCGACACGTTCACCTACGATCCGGCCGACCCCACCCCCTATCCGATCGACTCCCGCGAGCTGGAGACCTCGCTCAACGAGGACTTCGCCGCGCAGAACGCCGCGCGCCGCGATGCGCTGGTGTTCACCTCGAGGCCGCTGACACAGCCCATCGAGGTCACCGGGCCGATGTCGGCCACCCTGTGGGCGAGCACCGATGCTCGCGACACCGACTGGGACGTCATGCTGCTCGACATGTTTCCCGACGGACACGCCGAGCGGGTGCAGGACGGCCTGGCGCGAGCGCGGTTCCGCAAGGGATTCGACCGCGAGCTGCCGCTCACACCCGGCAGCGTGGAGCGCTACGACATCGATCTCTGGTTCACGTCGCGCGTCTTCCCGCCCGGCCATCGGCTTCGGGTCACGGTGTCGTCGGCGCTCTTTCCCAAGTACGATCGCAACCTGAACACCGGCGGGAACAACGAGCGGGAGACCAGATGGGTCGTGGCGCACCAGCGCCTCCTGCATGACGCCGCCCATCCGTCGCACGTCACGCTCCCCCTTGTCCCGCGTTAGACGCAGATGAGAGGTGACGCTTGAAGCTCTTCGTCTGGCTGCTGATCGCGTTCTTCGTCGCCCAGATTCTCTGGTCCGTTCTCACCAGCCGGTCCAGGTTCCGGAAGAAAGCGATGGTGATCTCCGACTACATCCGGAAGAGAGGCTACGTATTGCTCAACCCGTCCGCCTCGAAGCTCGTGGACAGCACGCTCGCCGAAATCGTGAAGAGTGTGCCCGAAGGCGGGTGGGTTCGGGGTGCCTCCGGCATCACCGATATCGAGCTGTTCAAGGACGGCTCGGACAACCCCGCTCTGGCCTTTGTGTGCCGGCTTCGAGGGAAGGAGGTCACGATCTTCAACTTTGAGAGCAACCCTACCCTCAATGCGCCATCGAGTAGAGGACCGCGGTACAAGGTCGCCAAGGTAAGCGAGGAGGGTCTGCCCCAATTCTCCCTCGGCCGGCATTCGGCGGTCGAGGTGGTCCAGAATGTCGTGGACCGGTTGGTCGGGAAGCCGGACCTGAGCCTTCACGAAGGCCCCCGTCCCGAGTTCTTCAAGAGGTACTGGCTGAGAGGGGCCGATGGCCCGGCAGTCTACGCCTTTCTCAACCCTCAACGGCTCGCGTTCCTGGAGCAGGAGAATCTCGCGGGCATCCTGGCGTCGAACGCTCAATACCTGGTCTATTGCGAGGATGGGACGATGCAGAGCGAAGAAGACTACGACCGTTTCATCGCAGCGGTCGAGAGCCTCATCACCCATCTCCTGTAGGCGGCAACGCTTCCCGCATCGTGACGAAGCCCACCCCTGACGTAAGACACAGGCGCAACCGTCACCCAGGGTTCTTGCGGCGGCCTGGCCGGTCCCCTACCGTTTCGCGATGAACCCACCCGAAACTCCCAGCCGCCTGACCGCCGTATCCACCACCATCATCGCGACCATCGCGGTGCTCATCGCGCTCTATTTCGGCCGAGTCGTGTTTGTGCCCATCGCGATCGCCGTGCTGCTCGCGGCGGTCCTCCGGCCCGCGGTGGAGCGGCTCGAGCGCTGGCGCATCCCCGCCCCCGCCGGCGCGGCCGTCATTATCGCAGCCGGCCTCGCCGCGGTCGCGATCGCCGGGTCGTTCCTGGCCACGCCGGTGCGCGAGTTCGGGAAGCAGATCCCGGCTGCGGTGGTGGCCGGCGTGAAGCGGGTCGAGTCGCTCCGCGAGAAGTTGGTGCCGACCCGCGCGCACCCGGACACCATGATGGCGGCCGGACCCCGCGACTCCTCGTCCGCCGCCCCCGCCCCCGCCCCCACCGCCACTTCGCTGCCGCCGCTTGCCCCGATTGCCGGGCAACTGTTCGGCACCACGACGGAGATCGTGGCCGGCGTGCTCGAGACCCTGCTTCTCCTCTTCTTCCTGCTGGCGGCGGGCGGCAAGTGGCACGAGCAATTGCTCGTGGCAGCGCCAACGGCGAGTGCACGGCGAAGGGCGGTCGAGCTGGTGAGCGAGATCCGGCAGGTGATCGGACGCTACCTGGGCACGATGGCGCTCATCAACCTGCTCCAGGGCATCCTGGTCGGCCTGATCACGGCGCTGATCGGCCTGCCGGGTCCCGCGCTCTGGGGGCTGCTGACCTTCGCGCTCGAGTTCGTCCCGTACGCCGGCAGCGTCGCGATGATCGTGCTGTTGACGCTCGTCGGCTTGACCAGCTTGCCGGGATTGACCGACGCGCTGCTGGCCCCGGCCGCGTACCTCGTCATGGCCACGGTGCAGAGCAACATCGTGAGCCCGATCGTCTACGGCCGGGGCCTCAACCTCAACCCGGTTGCCATCCTGATCGCGGTGATCCTCTGGGGCTTTCTCTGGGGTGTGCCGGGGGCCTTCCTCGCCGTGCCGATGCTGGCCGCCGGCAAGGTAGCGTGCGACCGGGTGGCCGGCCTGCGGTCGGTGGCGCTGTTTCTGGAGGGATGAGCCGCCACCTGGAGACACAGATTCGCAGTTGTTGTAGTTCGCCGCGGAGGTGATCGATAATCCGAAAGCTCAAGAACGGCCGGTACCGCCTCTACTCGCTGAAGAAGGACCCCAAGACGGGGCGGCGCCGTAACCTCGGCACGTTCGGGACCCGGGCCGCCGCCGAGAAGCACGAGCGTCAGGTGGAATTCTTCAAGCGGCGCGGGTGACACGGCGGGTCGCCCCCTCAGCTCGACGCGGCGGCCAGGTCCCTCACGGCGCCCGCCAGCGTCCGCACCTTGGCCGCGTCCGCCGACCCGCCCGCCTCACCGTCCAGCTGCGTCGCGAGCTGCGTCAGCGCGGTCCGCCGCTCCGCTCCCTTGGCGCGCTCAGCCGCGGCCAGCGCTTGGCGCACGGCCGAGAGCCTGCCTGCGCCGAGGCCGCTCGAGCGCGCGAGCTGATCCACGTACGCGCGCGCCAGGGCGAAGCTCGCCGGCCAGACGAGCTTTGCCTGGCCCTGGGTATTGAAGTAGTCGAAGTGTACCGTCTTCGCCGCGTCGATCTCGTTCTGTGAGATGAGCCCGCTCGGCGCCAGCTCGAAGATGTCCAGACCCCGGGCGATCTCGGAGCTGACGATGACGCCGTTGTACCAGTAGGCCGACCACGATCCGGCACCGACCATCTTGGTCGAGTCCACCGGGCCCCGGTCGAAGAAGGCGATCTCCTTCGGATGCGCGCCATCGGTCCAGTCGAAGACCGAGATGCCCCCCTGATACCACGCCTGTACCATCACGTCGCGCCCGGGGATGGGGATCAGCGAGCCGTTGTGGGCCACGCAGTTCTCCTGCGGAGTCTGCGGCGCCGGCAGCTTGTAGTAGCTCTGGAACTGCATCTTCCCGTTGACGATCGCGAAGATGGCGTCCGCTCCCCACTCGCGCCGGTCGGTGGCGCGGCACTTGGGCTGGCCGCCGCCGCCCCACTCATCCGAGAACAGGAGCTTGGTGCCGTCGTTGTTGAACGTCGCCGAGTGCCAGTAGGAGAAGTTCGAGTCGGACACGGCGCCAATGCGGGCCGGATGCGCGGGATCCTTGATGTCGATCAGGAAGCCGTAGCCCTCGCAGGCGCCGCCGGCCAGGCCGATCGCCGGATAAACGGTGATGTCGTGGCACTGGGTGGGCCCCGGACTCGGCCCGGCGCCCGGCTCCTCTCCGACCACCGTGGAGACGATCCCCTGAATCACGCCGCGCAGCGCCGCGCTGTCGGCTGCCGTCGGCGCGCCGGTCCCGTGCCGGGCCGCGACGACGCTGTCGAGCAGCGGATCAATGAAGTGGGGGTGGAGCATGACCTCCCCGCCGTACGCGTGCGCGGTGAAGCCGCCGGCCGCGCGCCAATCGGCCGCGGCCTTGGCAGCGGCGGCGACATCCTCAGGCGCCTCGCCATGCCTGGGGGGAGCCACCAGGTCATTGAAGATTCGCGGCGAGCTGACGATCGCCGCTTGCTCGGGGTGCGCGAGCGGCACCTTGATGACCTCGATGCGGAACAGCGCCGAGTTCGGGTCCTGGTCGGGCGCGGCCTTCACGCAGCCGGCCAGCTCGGTGGGCGACCGCACGGGGGCCGAGCCGGAGATGTAGACGTAGACGTTCTCCGCGTCCTTGGGGTCGACCAGCAGCGTGTGCGTGTGGGACCCGCGGCAGGTCTGCACGTTGCCGACGTACTTCGGGTTGGCGATGTCGCTGATGTCGAAGACTCGGATGCCGCGCAGCCGTACCTGGCTGACGGTGTCCGCCACGCCTTCCGTTCCGCAGTCGATGCGGCCGCCGAGCCCCTCGCCGGACACGAAGAGCAGATTCCGATAGACCGAGACGTCGCTCTGCGAGGCCGGGCACACGTACGCCGTCTTCAGGACCGGCCGGCTCGGCGTCGTGATGTCCCAGACCTGGTACCCGTTGTAGCTGCCCTGGATCACGTACTGGCCGAGGAATGCCATGTCGGAGTTGGTCTGCCCGACGAACTTTTCCGACGGCGGAGTCTTGGAGAGCACGCGCAGGTTCCACGTCGCCTCACCGGCATCCATGAGCCCCGCCCGCAGGCCGACCCGCGGATCCGGGCTCGGCGCCTTGGTGGACATGTCGGGGGCCGGCGACGCACCGCCCGCTTTCGACGAAGTGGTGGACGGCGCGCACGCGGCGACGGACAGGAGCCCAAAAGCGAGCAGGCGCGGCAGGGCCAAGCCGGCGGTTCGGCGGACGTGGTACACGGATGCCATGACGGTTTCCTGTGTCAGGAGGGGGGGCCTTCGAGCGAGAGAGCGGTGAGCATCCGCTCCATGCGCGCGATCTCGGTGGTCTGATCGACGTTCACATCGGAGGCGAACTTGAACACGGTTTCGTCCTGGGCGGCGCCTTGCGAGCCGAACAGATCCTTCACCATGGAGACGGCGCCGCGGTGGTGCTGGATCATGAAGGTGAGAAACAGCCGGTCGAACTCGGGGCCCCTGGACGCGTCCAGTTGAGCCATCTGGGCCTCGGTGAGCATGCCGGGCATCAGCATCACGTGCTCTTCCCCGTTCATCACCATCTTCATGCCCGTGGGGGTGGCGTCCGGCACCGGCTGGCCGCGGTCGCGGAGCCACTGCTGCATCGTGACGATCTCGTCCTGCTGGGCGTTGATGATCCGCTCCGCCAGAATGCGGACCGAGGAGCCGGCCTGGTGGCTTGGCGCCCACCCCGACATCACGATCGCCTGCGCATGATGGTGGATCATGCCGGACATGAACTCGACGTCCGCGTCGGTATAGCGGTGGCGGGCGCTGTCGGCCCTCGCCCGGGCGAGGGCGGCAAAGTCAGCCTGACTGGCGGGGGCCGGCTCCGGACTGGTCCGCACCGCGGCGCCGGGGGGGCCGCTGCAGGCCGCGACGAACAGGGCGGCCAACATCGCCGCCCTGGGCCGCCGGGTCCCTGATGGGGTCACGCCGATCGTCCTCCGCGCTCGTTGGAAACATACGCGGGGCGCCCGGCGATCGCCTCCGCGATGTGCTCTGCATCCCTCCCCACCCCGTGGATCATCGTGGACGACATGGCGTAGAGGAAATGAAGCCCGACGAAGCTGAGCCCCGGCTCCTTCGCCACGACGCCGCGCTGGTGCACCGGCTCGCCGTGATCGCCGAGCACGGGCAGGTCTATCCACGAGAAGCCGGGATGGAACCCCGTGCACCAGATCACGTTCGCCACGTCGAGCAGCCGCCCGTCCTCCAACACCGGGCGCCCGTCACGCACCCCCGCGGTCCGGGGGATGCGCTGAACTCCGGCCGCCGCCAGGTCCTTCGGCTTGACCCGGATGAGCGGCCCGCCCTGGGAGACGATCTTTGGCCGGGCCTTGCGGCCGATCGGCGTATCCGTGGTCAGGACGCGGTGGAAAATGCCCCTGAGCACCAGACGCGTCAGGAAGAGCCGAGCCGGGCGCCCATCGATGCGGAATGGGACGTGGCCGGTGTCCCGCCCCGACATCCAGGTCCGGTGACCCCGGCGCGCCAGCTCCAGCGCGATCTCGGACCCCGAGTTACCCGCCCCCACGATGAGCACGCCACCGTCCCGCAGCTGCGCGGGGTTCCGGTAATCGCTCGAATGGAGCTGGACGATTCCAGGATCCAGGTCCCGGGCGAACAGCGGGACGCGGGGCTTTTGGTAGCTGGCCATCGCCACCACCACGTGCTCGGCCTCCAGCCGAAGGTCGCCCGCCGCCACCAGGAACCGGCCTCCCCGGCGCGACACCCGGTCCACCCGGACACCGGGTCGCACCGGCAAGCCGAAGCGCGCCGCGTAGGCCTCGAGGTAGTCGGCCATCTCGTCCTTGGTGGGGAACGAGTGGGCGGGGGCCGGGAAGGGCATGCCCGCGAGCCCGTCGAAGCGAGCCGGCGTAAACAGGCGGAGCGAGTCCCAGCGCTTTCGCCAGGTATCGCCGATCCGCTGGTTGGCCTCGAGAATTACGAAGGGGATGGCTCGGCGAGCCAGGTGGTATCCCACCGAAAGGCCCGCCTGCCCCGCCCCGATGATGACGGTATGGATCCGCTCCGGCTCGCTCACGCTCCAACCTCCTGGGCATCTCGTCGGCGCCGGCGACGGTCACCGGCCACGCACCATTCTACCATCGGCGGCGCGCCGGGCAAATCGGCCGCCGGGCTGGCCCGCAGGTGGCATGCCGAACCCGCCCGCTACAAATTCGAGCCCGTGCGGATCGGACGGATCGGCCCACCCCTCGCCACGACCCCCGCGGAGCTCAAGGGCCCGCGGGGCGAGCCACGCCCGCTCCCGCCGGACCTGCTCCGCGAGGCATCCCGCCGGCTGGAGACCATGTTGCTCCTCGCGTCCGTGCTCTGGGTGATCGGGCCGGCGCTGGCGCATGTCGCGCTGCACGCGATCAACCCGCTGGATCCGCGCTGGAGCTCCCTGGGCCCGACGGATGCGGTCGCCGGCGTGAGTCTGCTCGGGTCCCTCGCGTTGTTCGCCTACATCCGACGGAGCCACCGGGATCCGAGATTCATTCTCGATCTCGGGCTCGCCTACATGGTCCTCGCGTCGGCTGCGCTCGGGCTGCTGTTGCACTGGGAACCGCCGGCGATGAGCGCGGGGCCGATGATCACCTGGATCGGGGCCATCGTGCTCATGACGGCCGCCTTCGTGCCGAGCCCGCCGGGAAAGATGCTCGTGGCCGGCCTCATCGCCGCGACCATGAACCCCATCGGCATGCTGATCGGCAGGACGCGCGGGGTCCTGGACTTCAGCCGCACGAGCGACGTGCTCCTGATGCATTATCCCGACTACCTGCTCGTCGGCGTCGCGGTCGTGATCTCACACGTCGTCACCCGCCTGGGTCAGCAGGTCGCCCGAGCGCGCGAGATGGGGAGCTACCAGCTGGGTGAGGTGCTCGGGCGGGGCGGCATGGGCGAGGTCTACAAGGCCACCCACCGCATGCTGGCCCGGCCCGCGGCGATCAAGCTGATCCGGCCCGAGGTGCTCGCCGCGTTGGCCGGTGAGTCGGCGCAGCTGGCGGTCAAGCGTTTTCGCCGCGAGGCCGAGGCGGCCGCGAACCTGCGGTCGCCGCACACGGTCGAGCTGTACGACTTCGGGGTGACCGAGGACGAGACGCTGTACTTCGTGATGGAGCTGCTGGACGGGATGGACCTCCAGTCGCTGGTCCAGGAGCACGGCGCCGTCCCCGCTGGCCGGGTGATTCACATTCTGCGCCAGGTGTGCGAATCCTTGGAGGAGGCGCACGCCACCGGTCTGGTGCACCGGGACATCAAGCCCGCCAACATCCACCTGGGGCGGCTCGGCCTCCGGCACGACTTCGTCAAGGTGCTCGACTTCGGGCTGGTCAAGTCGGTGAAGGGCACGGACAAGGAGGACACGCTGGGGACCGCGGCCGGGCTCACGCCGGGTACGCCGGCCTACATGGCGCCGGAGATGGCGATGGGGGACGCCGTGGACGGGCGCGCCGACCTCTACGCGCTGGGCTGCGTCGCCTACTACCTGCTCACCGCCCAGGTGGTTTTCGAGGCGGCGAACGCGCTCCAGATGCTCGCCAAGCACCTGCGGGAAGCGCCGGTCCCGCCGTCGGAGCGGGCGGTGTTCCCCGTGCCGCCCGCGCTGGATCGGCTCGTGCTCGCCTGTCTCGCGAAAGCGCCGGAGGATCGGCCGCGGAGCGCCGGGGAGCTGGGCCGGGCGCTGGCGGCGATCGAGGGAGAGGCGTGGGGCGAGGAGCAGGCGATGCAGTGGTGGAGCGCCAATCGGCCGGCTTGACGTCAGTTCGCGGCTGCTGCTCCCGCGCCCTCTCCGGAAAGCGCGGCCGCGAACTCCTGCATGGTCGGGAACCGGTCGGCTGCCGCCTTGGCGAGTGCCCGGCTGATGGCTTCGTCCACCGCCGGCGGAACGCTGGGGTGGAGCCGCCGGACGGAGGGAACGGGCGACCGGATGATGCGGGTGACCACTTCCTTGAGGGACGGACCGGTGTACGGCGGTCCGCCCGTCAGCATCTCGTACAGCATGCATCCCAGGCTGTAGATGTCCGCCCGCTGGTCGAGGTCGCGGTCTTCGCGGAGCTGCTCGGGGCTCATG
>JBGPPG010000038.1:0-25767 GCA_041488455.1 Gemmatimonadota bacterium | reverse complement strand
GGCCTTCACCTTGATCTTGGTCACGAGCGCGGACTGCCCGGCCTGGATGGCCACGCCGTTCTTTTTCATTCGCTTGGCGAGGTCGGGGTAGTCGATGGCCTGCGACGCACCGGGATAGACATCGATCCCGGCTTCCGTGGCGGGCATGGCCATCTTCACGGTGACCGTCCGTCCCTCGAAGTACGAGCGGAGAGCGGCCTCGTCCTGCGCGCCCAGTGGGGCGGCCAGCCATTGAAACGCCAAGGCGAGGGGGAGCGTACGATGCATGTTGATCCGCCGGTTGACGGTGGGGTCCCGTGGGTTGATCGGGCAGCGGGCGATTGCCCAATGTATCGTGAAGACGAGATGGCATCTACCCGACTGGAGTCCGCCCCCGATCTCGCGCGCTGGCGCGCCGACACGCCCGGCTGCACCGCCCGGGTGCATCTCAACAACGCCGGCGCCGCGCTCGTTCCCCGCCCGGTGAGCGAGGCGATGGCCCGGCACCTCGCCCTGGAGTCCACGCTCGGAGGTTACGAGGCCTCCGAGGCGATGGCCGAGGCCCTCGAGGACACCTATGCCGCGCTGGGGCGCCTCGTGGGGGCCCGGGCCCGGAACATTGCGCTCGCCCAGAACTCCACCGTCGCGTACACCCAGGCGCTCAGCGTGTTCGATTTTGCCCCGGGCGACTCCATTCTCACCACCCGGAACGACTACGCCTCGAACCAGATCACGTTCCTCTCGCTGGCGCGGCGGCGTGGGGTCGAGGTCGTGCGGGCGGATGACCTGCCGGAGGGCGGCGTCGATCCTGACTCGGTGCGCGGCCACCTGCGGCGGCGCCGGCCGGTTCTCGTGGCGGTAACGTGGATCCCCACCAACTCGGGACTCGTCCAGGACGTGGACGCGGTCGGCGCGGCGTGCGAGCAGGCCGGCGTTCCGTACCTCGTGGATGCCTGCCAGGCGGTCGGGCAGATCCCGGTGGACGTGGAGCGGATTCGCTGTGACTACCTCGCGGCGACAGGCCGGAAGTTCCTGCGTGGGCCGCGAGGGATCGGCTTTCTCTGCGCCTCGGACCGGGCGCTGGCGGCAGGCGCCTATCCGCTGCTGGTGGACATGCAGGGTGCCACCTGGACCGGCGAAGACGCCTTCGAGCTGGCGCCCGACGCCCGGCGATTCGAGACCTGGGAATGCGCCTGCGCCGCCGCGCTCGGCCTGGGCGCCGCGGCGAGCTATGCACTGGGCGTGGGAATCGACACCGCGAAGACCCGGGCCCGGGAGCTGGCGGTCCTGGCGCGCGAGCGGCTCGCCGGAATTCCGGGCGTGCGCGTGCTGGACCGGGGTCCGGAGCTGTGCGCGATCGTCACCGCGGCGCTCGAGCGGGCCGATCCCACCGCCGTGAAGCTCGAGCTCCGGCGGCGCGGGATCAACACCAGCTCGATGACGCGAACCTCTGCTGTGATCGACATGGACGAGAAGGGGACGGAGGCCGCGCTCCGGATCTCGCCGCACTACTACAACACGGCGGACGAGATCGAGCGGGCGGTGGAAGAGCTTGCTGCGGTCCTTAACCCCGCCCGTTCTTGAGCACCGGCTCCAGCGCCTTCCACACCGTTTCCGCCACGATGCGCTGTCCAGCCGCGGTCGGGTGCAGACCGTCGGGCTGGTTCAGCGAGTCCACCCCTGCCACACCGGCGAGCAGGAACGGGATGAGCGGGATCCGGTTCTGCTTGGCCAGATCGGGGTAGATCCCCCGGAACCGGCGTGCGTATAGCGGCCCGTAGTTCGGCAGCGCCTCCATGCCCGCGAGCACGATGCTCGGCGGCGGTGTGATCGCCCTCGCGCGATCGATGATCGCCTGGATGTTGGCGCGGACGGAGTCCGGGTTCTGGCCCCGGAGCGCGTCGTTGGCGCCGGTCTCGATCACGAGCACCGCCGGAGTATCACGCAGAAGCCAGTCGATCCGCCGCAGCGCCCCGGCTGACGTCTCGCCGCTCACCCCGGCGTTCACGACCCGGTAGCGGAGGCCGGCCGAGTCGATCTTCGCCTGCACCAGTGCCGGGTAGGCCAGATCGGGGTCGAGTCCCAGCCCTGCGGTAAGGCTCGTGCCCAGGAACACCACCGCCGGCGCTACCCCGCCTGCGGGTGACGCCGCGGCCGCCCGGGCGGGCGGAGGTTCGCTCGGGCGCCCGCAGGCACCCAGCGTCAGCAGAACGGCTGCGATCGCGTACCGGGATATCATTCGGCCATGCTCGAGTGCGAATCGCTCGGCCGCACCTATCTGTCGGGGGGGCGGGAGCTCACGGTTTTGAAGGATATCAGCTTCCGGGTGGAGCCGGGCGGCTTTGTCGCGGTCGTAGGCCCCTCGGGCAGCGGCAAGACCACGCTGCTTGGCCTCCTGGCGGGACTGGACCAACCCACCACCGGCCGCGTACGGCTCGACGGCGACGACCTCGGCCGATTGGACGAGGACGCGCTCGCCCGGCTCCGGGGCGAGAAGGTCGGGTTCGTCTTCCAGTCCTTCCAGCTGATCCCGACGCTCACGGCCCGCGAGAACGTACAGGTCCCGCTGGAGCTGCGGGGCGACGGGGCCGGCGCCACGGCGGACGAGCTGCTTGCCCGCGTGGGACTCGCCGAGCGCGGGCACCACTACCCTGCCCAGCTGTCCGGAGGCGAGCAGCAGCGGGTCGCGCTCGCCCGGGCCTTCAGCAACCGACCCAAAATCCTCTTCGCTGACGAGCCGACGGGCAATCTCGATGCGACGACCGGCGCCGGGATCATCGATCTCATGGTCGAGCTCAACCGCGACCTCGGAACAACCCTAGTCCTCGTCACCCACGACCTCGACCTCGCCGGGCGCGCCCGGCGCACCATCCGCCTGGCGGACGGGCGGGTGGTCGGCGACTCCGCCACGTGATCTCGCCCCGCTTCGTCGCTCGCATGGCGTGGCGCGAGCTCCGGGCCGAAGCGGGCCGGCTCGGGCTCCTCGTCGGCGCCGTGGGCATCGGCGTCGCGGCGCTGGTCGCCATCAATTCGTTCACGGAGAATCTCCAGGACTCCGTGCGGCGCCAGGCGCGGGCCCTCCTTGGCGCCGACCTGGCCGTCACCAGCCGGGCGCCGTTCTCGCAAGCGGTCGAGGCCGTGCTCGACTCGCTCCCGGCCGTCGCGTCGGCGCGCGTCACCAACTTTCCGGCGATGGCCTACGTCCCGCGCACCACTGGGACCCGGCTGGTCCAGGCGTCCGCGGTCGCGGGCCCTTTCCCGTTCTACGGAGAGATCAAGACCGCGCCCGCGTCGGCCTGGAAGGAGCTTCAGGACGGACGCCGCGTGGTGGTGGACCCGGTGTTGCTCACCGCGCTCACCGCGCGGGTCGGCGACACGCTCGCCCTCGGCGAGGGGCGCTTCGTCATCACCGGCACACTCACCAACCTCGCGGGCGACGTCGGCGTCCGCGCCGCCTTCGGTCCCCGGATCTTCATCCCCGCTCGCTATCTCGAGGAGACCCGGCTTCTGGGCTTCGGCGCGCAGGCGGAGCGGCAGGCCTTCTTCAAGCTCCGGCCCGACGTTTCGGCCGGCGCGCTCGCGGCCAGACTGAGCCCCGTGCTCCGGGCGGAGCGCGTCCGCGTCCGCACCGTGGCCGATGACCGCCAGGATCTGAACGATCTGCTCACCCGGCTCTCCAAGTACCTTGGCCTCGTGGCGCTCGTCGCCCTGCTTCTCGGTGGGATCGGCGTGGGCAGCGCGGTGCTGGTGTTCGTACGGCGGAAGCTCGAGACGATCGCGGTGCTGCGCTGCCTGGGTGCCACGGCCCGCCAGGTATTCGCGGTGTATCTGACCCAGGCCGCGGTCCTTGGGCTCGCGGGCAGCGTCGCCGGCGCCGCGTTCGGCGTCCTCGTTCAGCAGGTCCTGCCGAGCCTGCTCCGGGGTCTGCTCCCCGTGGACGTGCAGGCCGCGATTGCCCCCCGCGAAGTCGTGCTGGGAATCGGCCTCGGCACCTGGACCGCGCTCGTCTTCGCGCTGCTGCCGCTGCTCGCCGTGCGCCGCGTCTCGCCGCTGGCGGCGATCCGCCGGCCCTACGAGACCGCGCGCTCCGACCGCGATCCCTGGCGCTGGCCCGCGGCCGGCCTGCTCGTTGCGAGCGTCGTGGCACTGGCGGCCCTCGAGGTGGGGAGCTGGCGCACGGGCGCGATCTTCTCCGGCGGCATCGGCCTCGCCCTCGGCGTCCTTTGGCTCGCGGCGTGGCTCCTGGTGCGGGCCGTTCGCCGCTGGTTTCCCGGGGGCTGGCCCTACGTGTGGCGTCAGGGACTCGCCAATCTGTTCCGCCCGGCCAATCAGACGGTGGCCGTCGTGCTTGCGCTCGGGTTCGGCGCCTTCCTGCTGAGCACGCTGTTTCTGGTGCAGCACAACCTGCTCCGCGGGCTCGAGTCAACCGGCGGCCCCCAGCGACCCAACCTGCTGCTGCTGGATATTCAGACGGACCAGGCGCAGGCCGTCGCGCTGGAGCTTCGCGAGCGGGGCTTCCCGGAATACGGTCCGGTCCCCATCGTCCCCATGCGGATCATTTCGGTGAAGGGGACGCCGGTGGTACAGCTGCTCGCCGACACCGGCCGCGCCGGCCCGGGCGCCCGGCGCGAGCGGCGGAACCGAGACGAGCCGTCCAACGCCTGGGCCCTGCGTCGCGAGTATCGAAGCACGTACCGGGACACGGTGGTCGCCTCCGAGCGGATCGTGTCGGGTACCTGGATGGGATCCGTGGGGCCCGGAGCGACGAGCGCCGACCAGCCGGTTTCCATTTCCGTCGAGCAGGATCTGGCCGGCGAGCTCGGCGTCACCGTCGGCGACGAGATCGTCTGGGACGTCCAGGGCGTCGCCATCCCCTCGCGGGTCACCAGTCTTCGCGAGGTGAACTGGGCCCGCTTCGAGCCGAACTTCTTCGTGGTCTTCGCCCCCGGACGTCTGGAGCAGGCACCTCAGACGCTGGTTGCGCTCACCCGGATCGACGACCCCGCCGCCCGGGGCCGATTCCAGCGCGAGCTCGCGGAGCGGTTCGCGAACCTCACGACGATCGACCTCGCCCTGGTCCAGGAACAGATCGAGCGGCTGGTGGGACGGGTGGCGCTCGCCATCCGGTTCATGGCCGGGTTCAGCCTGGCCGTCGGAACGCTCGTGCTCATCGGGGCCATAGCTACCACGAGGCTCCAGCGGCTCCGGGAATCGGTGCTGCTCCGCACGCTCGGCGCCACCAGGCGCCAGATCTTGCGTATCGCGCTGGCGGAGTATCTGGCGCTCGGGCTCTTGTCGTCGCTGACCGCCGTGCTCCTCGCCGCGGGCGCGGGTTGGGGACTCGCGCGGTGGTTCTTCGATGGCCGCTTCTGGCTGCCGGTGGCCCCGCTCGCGGCCCTGGTCGGTGCCGTGGTCGTGCTTACCGTCGCGGTCGGGCTGTGGACCACGCGCGAGGCCGTTCGGCGCCCGCCGCTCGAGGTGCTGCGGGTGTAAATTCCTCCGCCCCTTCCACCAGGGAACTCATGCTCGGGATCGACCTCAGCGGGAAGCGCGCGCTGGTCGCCGGCGTGTCGGACGACGGCGGCTTCGGATTCGCCATTGCCAAGACGCTCGCGGAGGCGGGCGCCTCGGTCTGCGTCGGCAGCTGGCCCCCCGCGCTCGGCATTTTCCTCAAGCTGCTCGAGCGGGGCAAGATGGAGGAGTCGCTCCGGCTCTCGGACGGCCGCAAGCTCGCGTTCGAGCGGATCTACCCTCTCGACGCGGCGTTCGACACACTGGCCGACGCGCCTGCCGACATTCGGGAGAACAAGCGCTACAAGGAGCAGGGAGATTTCAGCGTCGCCGGCATGACCGCGCGGCTCCGCGAGGACTTCGGCGACCGGGGGCTCGACATCGTCGTCCACAGCCTGGCGAATGCCCCCGAGGTCAAGAGTCCGCTGCTCGAGACCAGTCGCGCGGGCTATCTCGCCGCGGTCAGCGTGAGCGCGTACAGCAACGTCTCCCTCGTGCACCACCTCGCGCCGCTCATGCGCCCGGGTGGCGCCTTCCTTTCGCTCACTTACATGGCGAGCGAGCGGGTGATCCCCGGGTATGGCGGCGGGATGTCCAGCGCCAAATCCGCGCTCGAGTCGGACATCCGGACCCTCGCCTTCGAGGCCGGGCGCAAGTGGGGTGTGCGGGTGAACGCCATCTCCGCGGGCCCGTGGGCCTCCCGCGCCGCGTCGGCGATCGGGTTCATCGACACGATGATCGCGTACACCAGCGCCAACTCGCCGCTGCCGGGCCCGATCACCGCCACCGACGTCGGCAACACCGCGGCCTTCCTCCTGAGCCCGCTTGCGGCTGGCATCACCGGCAGCGTTGTCTACGTGGACCACGGCTATCACGCGATGGGCATGGCGGTCGTCCCGCCGGCGCCCACGACCTGACCCGTCGGGATCGAACGCATGGATGACCTGATCAGCCGCGCCGACGGCCCCGCCTGGCGCCTCACGCTCAACCGGCCCGCCCGCCGGAATGCGCTCACGCCCGCTCTCTCGCACGCGTTGGCGACCGAGATCGAGCGGGTGTGCGCGGCCGGCAGCGCGCGGGTCATCCTGCTGGAAGGCGCAAGCGGTCACTTTTGCGCCGGTCTCGATCTCCGATGGCTCGAGACCCTGGGCGCCACGCCTTCGCGGGACGAGATCCAGCGGGGACTGCGGCAATTTCAATCAGCCATCCTGGCGATCGTCCGGGCACCTCTGCCCGTGATAGCGGTCATCCGGGGCACGGCGGCCGGCTTCGGCGTGGATCTGGCCGTCGCCTGCGACACGCGCCTGGCCGGGACCAGCGCCAGCTTCACGTCCGCCTTCTCCCGCATGGGCCTCGTCCCGGACGGGGGATCCACCTACGGCCTGCCCCGTCTCATCGGCGACGGTGCGGCGCTCCGCTTCCTGCTCGCGAGCGAGACGGTGAACGCCCAATCGGCGCTTCGCTGGGGGCTGGTGGATGAGGTCGTGGACGACGCGGAGCTGGCGGTCCGGACGACCGCGCTCGCAGGCGCGCTCGCCGCCAACGCGGCCGGGAGCCTCGCGTCGATCAAGCGGCTATGCCGGGCCGAAGAGCTCGCCGGCCTCGCACGCGCACTCGAGGCGGAAGGCGAGGCGCAGACCGACGCGTTCCTGAGCCCGGAGTTTCAGCGCAGGCTGGCGGCTTTCCTTGCCCGGAGCACCCGGGAGCAGGAGCCCCGGTGACGGGCCGCCCGGTGTTCGCGCCCGACCTGCTCGCGGGCAAGGTGGCCCTGGTCACGGGCGGTGGGACGGGGATCGGTTTCGGGATCGCCAGCTGTCTGGCGCAAGCCGGTGCGGCCGTCGCGATCGCGAGCCGGAAGCCGGAGCACCTGGACCCCGCGGTCGCCGAGCTGCGGAGCCTGGATCCCCGTGCCCTCGCAGTCGCCGTGAACGTGCGCGAGCCGGATTCGGTCGTGCGGATGGTCGAGCGCGTGACCGGGGAGTTCGGCCGGCTCGACATCCTCGTCAACAACGCCGCCGGTAACTTCTACGCGCCGTCCGCCACACTCTCCGCCAACGCCTGGCGCGCTGTCGTCGAGACCGACCTCTACGGCACCTTCCACTGCTGCCAGGCCGCCTACCCCGCTCTCAAGGCCGCGGGCGGCGGGCGGATCGTGTCTGTCTCGATGACCCTGCACTACCGTGGGTGGCCGCTCATGGCACACGCGACGGCGGCGAAGGCCGGCGTGGACGCGCTCACCCGCACGCTCGCGCTCGAGTGGGCCCGGGACGGGATCACCGTCAATGCGGTGGCCCCTGGTCCGATCCCCACCGAGGGGGTCAAAAAGGCGTTCACGCCTCCGGATGCCAACACGCCCGATCTCTTCAAGATGGACGCGTACGCCCGGCAGGCGATCCCCGCCGGCCGCTGGGGCACGCCGGAGGACATCGGGCGCATGGTGACGTTCCTCGCGAGCCCGGCTGGTGACTGGATCACCGGCGCGATCTTCGTCGTGGACGGCGGGAATTGGCTGGTCCCGGCGGACCCCGCTCAGTGACCGACCGGGCCGTGGATCGCCTCTTCTTTCTCGCCGGCTCGGTCTCTGCTCTCGTGAGCGTGGCGGCCGGGGCCTTCGGGGCGCACGCCCTCCGTGCCCGCCTCGCGCCCGATCTCCTCGCGGCGTTCGAGACGGGCGCCCGCTATCAGATGTACCACGCCCTGGCGCTCCTGGCCGTCGCCTGGGCCGCTGGCCGCTGGCCGGGCCCGCTCGTGGTCTGGTCCGGGTGGCTCTTTCTGGCCGGCACGCTGCTCTTTTCCGGCAGCCTGTATGCCCTGGCCCTGACCGGCGCCCGCTGGCTCGGCGCCGTAACCCCGTTGGGCGGGCTCTGTTTCCTCGCCGCCTGGCTCTGTCTCGCCCTCGCCGCCCGCCGCTGATTCAAGACGCAGTCGTCATCCTCTCTCCGCTAGCCCTCCTCTTTCGCCCAGAAAAAGAACACCACGCCGATCGCGAGAAACATGTAGAGGTTACCGGGGATCCACATGAGGAGCCCGCCGAGCTTCTGGTCGTCCAGCGGCGACAACCCCCAGGTCCGCGGCGCGGCGGCGTACCACCCGTACAGCACGGAGTCGGCGAGCGTGATGATCGCCGCGACGAGCTGCATCGGTATGCTCACGAGAAACAGGTACAGCATCCGCACACCCAGCCCGAGCGGCGGCACCTCCGGTACCGGACTCATCACCGGCCACCACATGATCACGGCTGTGACCATGAACAGGATGTGGGTGAACACGTGGACGTCGTGGTCCCGCATCATGAGGTCGTAGGCCTGCGTCGTGTGCCACACGGCGAGGGTGATCGTGAACAGGAGCGCCGCCACGACGGGGTGCGTGAGGACACGGGCCACGGCGCGCACAGCCGGCCGGCGGAGCAGCGGGCTCAGGAGCCAGCCCGGGGTCCCGGCGATGAGCAGCGGCGGCAGCACCAGCGTGAGCAGCAGGTGCTGGCCCATGTGGACCCAGAAGAGGTAGTAGTCGCTGAGGTCGTGGATCGGGCCGTTGAGCGACACCAGCAGCACGGCGAGACCCGCCATGAAGCAGGCCACCCGCCAGGCGGGCACCGGCGGCCCCAGGCCGAGGCGGCGGCGCAACGGGCCGACCCCCCAAACGTACAAGGCACCGAGAAGCCCGGTGCCTATCAGTACGCTCGGATGGATCGACCAGCTCGGCTCGAACGGAACGGTGGGTCTCGGCCGCGGGTCGAGCAGGAGCGGGACGAGCCCCGCGACCATCACCCTCCCGACTTGGCGAACGCCATGTGGTAGGCCAGCAGCGCCGCGAGTGCCAGGATCACCACGGCCGCGATGGTGAGCGGGAACACGAACACGCCGGCGAAGAGCCGGTGGTCCTGCTTCAGGTGCATGTAGAACATCGCCACCAGCGCGAACTTGGCGAACGAGAGGGCGAGGAGCACCGGCACGAACACCGTGCGCAGGTCGCCCAGCGCGCCGGCGTGCTCACCGAAGGTGATTTCGTAGAGCGCCACCTCGAGCGCGGTGAGGATGAACAGGACCAGCCCGACCTTGGTGTACGTCCCGGGGGTCGGGTGGCCGTGCTCGTGCTCGTCGGCAGCGGTCGCGTGTGCAGTCATGCCGTGGGCCTCACTGCATCAGGTAAACGACGGGGAAGATGATGATCCACACCACGTCCACGAAATGCCAGTAGAGCGCGGCCATCTCGAGATTGATTGCGTTCTCCGGCGGCAGCTGCTTGCGGAGCGCCAGCACGAACATCGTGATCAGCCAGATGACGCCGATCGTCACGTGGGTGCCATGGAAGCCGGTCAGCGTGAAGAAGCTCGCCCCGAACAGGTTTTTCTGCAGCGTCAGCCCCTTGTGCACGAAGTGGGTGAACTCGTACACCTGCATCCCGACGAAGAAGAACCCGCAGACGATCGTCGCGCCCAACCAGCCCAGGAGCATCTTGCGGTTGCCCTTCTGGGCGCCGTAGAGCGCGAGCACGACGAACAGCGAGCTGAACAGGAGCAGGGCGGTGCCGACCGTCACCAGCGGGATCTCGATGACCCCCTCGACCACTTTCCCGGTCGCCGGGTCGGTCCACGACTGATGCGGGAATGGCCCCACCGTGCTCTTGTTCCGGTAGACCACGTAGGTCGAGATCAGCGAGGCGAAGAACATGCATTCGGACCCGATGAACGTCCAAATCGCCAGCTTCCGGCTGTCGAGCCCGGTGGAGGTCTCCAGATGGGCGGATTGCGCGTCGGACAATGAAGGCTCCTGGTGAAGCCGTTAGCCGTTGGCCATCGGCCTTTAGCTAACGGCTAACGGCTAATGGCTACCCGTCTTCCCCCGTACACCGGGAATCGACGTATAGCTCGGCTCGAACCACCAATTGAACAGCCCGAAGAAGAGCAGGCCGATCGCGACGACCACGCCCCACGGCCCCACCTTGGGTGACAACAGGAGCCCGACAAAGAGCAGGTTCACTCCGAAGGCGGTCACCAAGGGCCAGTAGGACGGCGCGGGCATGTGAATCCCCCGTCCGCTCACCCGCGGCGGCTCCGGAAGGGGCCCGCCCCGTTCGCGCTTGGCCTCCCACAGCGGATCCCGCCCGTGGACGGTCGGGATCTCGGCGAAGTTCCACTCCTGCGGCGGCGACGGGATCGACCACTCCAGCGTCGCACCGTTCCAGGGGTCGGCCCCCGCGGGGGCTCCGCTTCGCCAGGTCTTCCAGACGTTGTAGAGGAAGACCGCGAAGCCCAGCGCCAGCACGAAGGAGCCGACGGTCTCGAGCTGGTTCAGCCACTCGAAGCCAAGACCCTTGGGATAGGTGTACACCCGTCGTGGCATCCCGTGCAGCCCGACGAAGTGCATCGGGAAGAACGTCAGGTTGAACCCGATGAGCTGGAGCCAGAAGTGGAGCTTGCCGAGCCTCTCATCCAGGAGCTTCCCGAACATCTTGGGCCACCAGTAGTAGGCGCCGGCCGAGATCCCGAAGATGCTTCCACCGAACAGCACGTAATGAAAGTGCGCCACGACGAAGTAGGTGTCGGTCTGCTGCAGGTCGGCCGGCGGTGAGGCGTGCATCACGCCCGACAGGCCGCCCATGATGAACATCGCGATGAAGCCCAGCGCGAAGAGCATCGGCGTCTTGAGCTGGAGCGAGCCGCCCCACACCGTCCCGATCCAGTTGAAGATCTTCACGCCGGTCGGGATCGCGATGAGCATCGTGGCGAGGGAGAAGAACGTGTCGGCGATCGGCCCCATGCCGGTCGAGAACATGTGGTGGCTCCACACGCCGAAGCCGAGGAAGGCGATGAACACGCCCGAGAACACCATCGCCGCGTAGCCGAACAGCGGCTTCCGCGAGAACACCGGCAGGACCTCGGACACGATGCCGAAGGCCGGCAGGATCAGGATGTAGACCTCCGGGTGACCGAAGATCCAGAAGAGGTGCTGCCAGAGGATCGGATCGCCGCCGCCCGCCGGAACGAAGAAATGCGTCCCGACGAAACGGTCGAACATCAGCATGATGAGCGCGACCGTGATCACCGGGAACGCGAGCAGAAGCAGGACCATCGTGATGAAGCTCATCCACACGAACATCGGCATCCGCATGAGTCTCATGCCGGGCGCGCGGAGATTGATGATCGTGACGAAGAAGTTCACCGCCGCTGCCAGGGACGAGACGCCGAGGATCTGGAGACCCGCCACCCAGAAATCCACGTTGAGCCCGGGGGAGAACTGCTTCGACGTGAGGTTGGCGTAGCCGAACCACCCCGCGTTGGGCGCCGCGCCGAACAGGAAACTGGCGTTCAGGAACAGGCCGCCCAGAATGAACACCCACACGCCGAACGCATTGAGCCGTGGAAATGCGACGTCTCTCGCTCCGATCATGAGCGGGATCATGAAATTGAAAAACACCTGGCTCAACGGCATGACGGCGAGGAAGATCATCGTCGTGCCGTGCATCGTGAAGAGCTGGTTGTAGAACTCCGGCGACACGAAGGTGTTGTCGGGCTTCGCCAGCTGGACGCGAATGAGCAGGGCCTCGACCCCGCCGAGGAGGAAGAACGCCAGCGCGCTGATTCCGTAGAGGATCGCGACCCGCTTGTGATCGACGGTCGTGATCCAGCTCCAGAGCCCGCTCTTCTCTTCGTATCCGGCGACGCCGTGCGTTGCCTGGCCGAGAGCCGTTGTAGCCATGAGCCGTCCTGAGAAGGTTTACCGGTGAGTGCGCAGGAAGGCGACCAGGGCCTTCGCCTCGTCCTCAGACACGCCGAGGTTGGGCATCAGCACCCCGTGCTTCACGTCCTGCGGCACGCGGATCCAGTGGGCGAGGTTTTCGTCCGTGTTCGGAAGCGTGCCCGCGGCGATGTAGGTCCGGGCGCCGACGTTAGCGAGGTTGGGCCCGAGCAAGCCTGTCGGCGCGTTGTACGCCACGAGCGAGTGGCAGCCCACGCAGCCCTTCAAGAGAAACAGCTTCTGCCCCTGCGCCACGAGCGGGTCTTCGAGTGGTGCCGCCGACTTGGCGCTGTCGGCCGTCGCCGGAGCGGGCACGCCCGGCTTGGCCCCCTGCTGCTGCACCGTGCCGCCGGCGGTGGCCGTGCGGATCGAGTCCGCGCTGGTCGCGGCGGCAGCGGCCACCGGCGCGCCGAGCGTCTGCATGTGGCCGGCCCACGCATCGAAGGCCGCGGGCTCCTGCGCGACCACCCGGAACGCCATCCGCCCGTGCTGAATCCCGCAGAACTCGGCGCACTGCCCGGTGTACTCGCCCGCCGCCTCGGCGGTGAACCAGAGGCGCGTCTCCCGGTTGGGGAAGACGTCCCGCTTGCCGGCGAACTGGGGCAGCCAGAAGCTGTGCACCACGTCATAGGCGCCCATCTTGAGTGAGACCGTGCGTCCCACCGGCACGTGCAGCTCGTTGGCCGTGGTCAGTTTGAGATCCGGGTACCGGAACTCCCACCACCACTGGTGGCCGGTGACCTCTACGGTCAGCACGTTCCCGCCCTTGGGCGTCTCGTTCTCCTTGAAGATGGCCTTCACGGTCGGCACGGCGATCACGGCGAGGATGAGGGCCGGAATCACGGTCCAGGCGATCTCGACGAGCGTGTTGCCGTGAATCTGCTCCGGCTCCGGATCGCCCGGCCTCCCGCGGAAGCGGAAGATCGCGTAGACGAGGGCACCCTCGACCAGCACGAACACCAGGGCCGCCCACTTCACCGTCGTGTAGAAAATGTCGTCCTCGATCCGGGCCAAGTCACCCTTCGGCGCGAGCGTAGTCTGCGGGAAGTCCCGGGAGCACGCGGTCGCGACGAGGACCAGGAGGAGGACGAACAGGGGGACCAGCCGGCTCAGACGCCGGACGGCTCTGGCTGCAAGGGGCATGTCGTGGAAGTCCTGTCGGTCAGCCAGGGATCTCGCGCCCAATTGGCCACGGAGCATTGGAAAGACAGACTTTACCCACGCGACCGAGGCGCGTCAAGAACAATCTTCTACCGCTTGCGGCCCTTCCGGATTAGGGCCTCCACCTCCTCCGGCTGCCGCGGGGCCCCCGAAGACAGCACCTCGTGCCCCTCGGCCGTCACCAGCACGTCGTCCTCGATCCGAACGCCCAATCCCTCCGACGCCAAGTAGATGCCGGGCTCCACCGTGAGCACCATGCCCGGCGTGAGCGGCGTGCGGATGTCCCCGACATCGTGCACGTCCATCCCCAGCCAGTGGCTGAGGCCGTGGACGAAGTACTTGTCACACGTGACGTTGCCGCAGAGCGTGTCGGAGTGCGCCCGCATGTAGGCCCGCGCGATCTGGTTGAGCCGCGGGATGTCCATCCCTGGCGCTACCGAATCGATCGCCATCTGCTGCGTCGCCAGCACGAGCCGGTAGATCGCGCGCTGGCGGGGGGTGAACGTCCCCGACACCGGAGCGGTCCGGGTCACGTCCGCGGTCAGGTAGCCGAACTCCGCTCCGATATCCATCACCACCACGTCTCCGGGCTCCGTCTTCCGCCGGCTCGTGTCGTAGTGCAGCGCCACCGAATTAGGCCCCGAGCCCACGATGCTGGGGAAGCCGACCCGTTCCGCGCCACCCTTCCTGAAGGTGTACTCGATCACGGCCTCGATCTCGTATTCGTAGACCCCGGGCTTGATCGTCGCCATCGCCTCGCGCTCGGCGGCGGTGGTGAGCGCGATGGCCTTCCGGAGCCGCGTCAGCTCATCCGCATCCTTGACCAGCCGGAGCGCCGCCGTCTCCAGGGAGAGGTTGCCCACCCGGATGTCCCCACCGGCCTTTGCGGTAGCCAGGATGGAATCGCGAAGGAACGGCGAGTCCGCCTGCGTCCGGCCCTGCTTGACGTAGAGCATGCCGCGCCGGGCCGGCGATTCGGGCGCGAAGATGAGGGCCGGGATCTCCTTCGGCGCCAGGTCCGCCGCGCGGACGTCCTGAATTCCAGTCAATGCGGTCGCAGCGGGGCCCGGATTGAGTCTTGGACCGACCCACTGCTCGCTGCGGTAGGGCGTGATCGTGTCCCGGGCCGGGAGGTACAGGATGGTCTGCGCCAGAGCCGAATCCTGTGCCACCAGCACCAGCCACGATTCGGGCGCCTCGGCGCCGGTGAGATAGAAGAAGTCGTTGTCCTCGCGATAGTCGCTGTCCTGCGCGTAGTCTCCCTCGATGTCCCGCGCCGTCGAAGAGCGCAGGACGGCGACACCGTCGCCGAGCCGCCTGGCGAGCGCGGCCCGTCTGGCCTCCAGCCGTTCGACGGGAACCGCGCCGGCCGGGGACCCGGCCTGACCGGACGCCAGCGACGGGAGGAAAACGAGCAGCAGGATGCCGAGCAGGCGGTTCACGACGTTCTCCGGGCGGGGATGGAGAGCACGACGGTCCACGGGGCGGGAAAGTTACCGGATCGGCAGGTCGAACGGCCGCGCTCCCGGCAGCGGGTAGCTGAAGTGCCACCATTCGTTCTCGTAGTTCTGGAACCCCTCCGACTCCATCGCCCCCACCAGGATCTGGCGATACCGGAGGACCCGCCCCGCCGCGTTCGCTGTGTGCGCCGCCTCCGTGAACGTGTCGAACGGGGTGCCCAGATCGAGCTCGGTGCCGGTTACGAGATCCACGAGCGTGAGATCCACTGCCACACCGAGGTTGTGGCGGCTCCGCCGGGCGATGTACTCCTGATCCAGCAGGTCGGTTCGTCCGACCCGCTCCGCCCAGGCCACCATCGCCGCGGTCGCCCGCACCGGCCGGTACGCATCCCAGATCCGAAGGCCGAGACCGCCCGTCCGGAGTCGGGCCTCGACCCGCGCCAGGGCCCGAGCGGCCTCCCGCCGGAGCAACGCCCTCTGCGCCCCGTAACCCGGGAGCACCGCGCCAGTGAAGTTATTGGTCGTGGCGTACCGGAGCTCCACCATCATGGCGGGATCGAGCGAGCGGACGTCCACCAGCGCCGACTCGGCGACGGCGTCGGGCAGCACCGTGAGTGAGTCGGCCTGGATCGGCTGCGGCGCCGCCTGTCCGCCGCATCCGGCGAGACCGGCGTAGATCAGCCCGGCCGCGGCAACCACCGAACTCGTTGTGCAGCCTCTGTTTACCGACGCCATCTATCGGCCCCTAACCAAATGGTGGTATCTTCTCCCGCTCGAAGGTGATTGGACCCGGAAAGACCCCTTTCCGGGGCCTCGTTTTCTTGTCTGTCCGGTCAGAGTCATGATACGTGAAATGCGGGACAAGCTGGGCCGGGAAATCGACCAGCTCAGCCACGAGCTCAACGTCCTCCTCCCTCAGGCCATCGCGCAAGCCGTGGCCCTCGGGGATCTCCGTGAGAACTCGGAATACAAGGCCGCGCTCGAACGACAGCAGTTCGTCCAGGCACGCCTCGGGCAGCTGCATCATCGGCTGAACCAGCTGACGCAGCTGGCCAACACCGAGGCGCCCACCGACCGCGTGGGCCTCGGCTCGCGCGTCACGGTCCTGGACCTGGAGACCAACGAGACCGATATCTACACCGTGGTCCTGGCGGAGATGATGGACATCGACGCCGGACACATCTCGCTCGCGTCGCCGCTGGGCCGCGCCCTCAAGGATGGAAGGGTGGGCGACGAGATCAGCCTCCGGCTGCCGGCGATGATGCGGCGGGTGCGGATCATGGAGCTGGTGACGGTGCACCAGATCGAAAGCGTGAACAGTGAGAAGTGAACGGTAGTCGAGGCGCCATGGAATTCCCCGACAAGCAGCTCCTCGTCGTCGGCGATCGCGTGCTCATCACCCCGGAAGAGGGTGACGACCGCACGCGGGTGGGCCTATACCTCCCACCGACCGCGCTCGACACCCAGCAGGTCCAGAGCGGTCTCATCGTGGCCACCGGCCCCGGCGACCCCGTCGCCGACCTGGGAAGCCTGGACGACGAGCCCTGGAAGATCGGCGGCAGTGAGCGTCGCTCGCGCGGCATGCAGGCGCGGGTCGGCGATCACGCGATCTTCTTCCGGAAGGCCGCCGTCGAGATCACGTTCGAGGACAAGAAGTATCTCGTCGTCCCCCAAGCGGCCATACTGGTGCTGGTCCGGGACGATTTGCCGATCTGAAAGACGTGAACAGTGAACGGGGGGCTCCTTCGTAAGCGGGGCCCCCTGCCCGTCATGTGCTTCTTCCTCTACGCCGCCAGCCCGCTCACGCTCTCCGAGCTGCGCTCCATGCTGCCGGCCGGGTTCTCGGCCGACCTCGCCGATCCCGCGGATCAGGCAGCCCTCCGCGCACTCCATCCGGCCGCGCGGACCGGTGTCCGGCTGCTCGCGGGCGCCTGCTCCTGCGATCTCGTGCTCGCCCGCTCCGCGTCGCGTGAGGACGAGCGCGAGCTCCGGAGACGCCACTTCGCCGCAGGCATGTCACGCGAGCAGATCATCCCGGCCCTCGAAGGCCACCGCCGTGGCGGCGGCCGGTTCGACTCCCCGGAGGCCGCTCGGGCCGCATTGGTCGGGTTCGTGGCCGAGCACGCCCGGAACGCCGGCCCCACTTTGTATCTGCTTGGCTTCGAGCCCGGATCGCTCCATCGTCGGCAATGGGGCGAGCCGGTGCGACTCGCGCTTCGCGATGTGCTCGCGAACGTGGACGGCTGGCTCCGCGAAGACCAACCGACGCTGGTCGACCCGTAGGCTACAACTGGACCACCTCGACTCGCTGCTCGGCGCTCTTGCCCTTATAGCCTTCGGTCTGGAGCCGGGCGGTGTCCACGCCGTAGGCCTTCACCAGCGCATCGCGGATGGCCTGCGCCCGGGCCACGGCGACCTCCTTGCTCTCGGCGTAGGCCTCGATCCGGACCCGGACATCGCCGTGTGCCTTGAGCATCGCCCCCAGCGCCTTGAGCGCGGGTGCGGAGCTGTCGGTCATGTCCGCGGTGCCTTCCTTGAACGCGACGCCCTCCAGCGTGACCCGCCCGTCCGCCTTGAGACTCGTGTACAAGCCCTCGCCCGCGGTGTTGTCGGCCGACGTGAGCTTGGCCGAGAGCGCGGCATCGATGGCCTTGTTCTCATGGTCGACGACCTTCTGGATCGCCCGGTTCTCGGCGTTGCTCTGGACCGCCTGGCCAAGGCGCTTGGTGAACTGCGCATGGGTCGGCGTGGCACCGAGCGCCAGCATCGCGGCCGCGATCGCGAGCGCGGCGCGCGTCTCTCGTTTGGGCTTCATGGGATCGATCTCCGGGTAAGGGCCTGTTGGCACCTCTCGCTATGTTTGGACCCGCGCCCCCCCGGTGTCAAGCGAGAGTCACAAGTCCTGCGAGCATGACACTACCGTGATCCAAGGCGAGACGACGTTCCGCGCACCCGACGGCAGCGAGCTGTTCCGGCGAAGCTGGCGACCCGCGGGGCCTCCGCGGGCGGTCCTCGTCAACGTCCACGGCCTGGGAGACCACAGCGGGCTCTATCCGGCCGTGGCTGACCATTTTGTACCCCGGGGTTGGGCGGTGCACGCGCTCGACCTTCGCGGCAACGGTCGGTCTTCCGGGCGGCGGGGCCACATCCGGCGGTGGAGCGTCTACCGCGCCGATCTCGGGCAATTCCTCCACCTCGTCCGGGCGGAGGAGCCGGACCGCCCCCTTTTCCTGCTCGGCCACAGCCTCGGCGGTCTGGTGGTGCTCGACTTCGCGCTCGAGCATCCCGACGGGCTTCGCGGCGTAATCGCGGCAGCGCCCCCGCTGGGGCGGGTGGGCACGTCGTCGTGGCTGCTGGCACTGGGCCGGGTGATGTCGCGGGTGTGGCCCACCTTCACGCTGGAAACGGGGTTGGACCTCTCCGGCCTGTCCCGGGACCCCGAGGCCCGGGACGCCGTCCTGGCCGACCCGCTCTTCCATGGGCGGGCGTCGGCGCGCCTCGCGGCGGAGTTGCTCGCCACCGCCGCGGGCGTTCGCCGCCGGGCCGGGCGGTTCCCCGTCCCCCTGCTCCTGCTCCACGGCGGGGCCGACCGCATGGTCTTGCCCGACGGCACCCGCTCGTTCTTTGAGCGGGTGGGTCAGCCGGACAAGCTGCGCATCGAGTATCCGGGGGCCTATCACGCGCTCTTCGCCGATCTCGATCGCGTGCAGGCGCTCGGGGATCTGGAGCGCTGGATGCTCGCACGGGCCGGCTGATCTGGGCGGATGTCGCTTTGCGGATTGCCCCCGGACATGTAGAATATCGGGTCTCTCAAGTGTCTTCTCACGATCAATCGGGAGGCAGTCGCATGATGGGGCAGCGTGGGTTCCGTTGGCATTCCCTGGTTCCTGGGATGGCTCTGACCGCGGCGGTTGCATTCGCCGCCGGCTGCGCCAAGGAGCCCGCCGACAAAGGCGCCGGAGCAGCGACCTCCCAGCCGGCAGCGCCCCCGGCCCCGGCGGTCATCGCCCTCATTCGCGCCGCAGACTGGATCGGCGCCGAGTGGAGCGAGGACGCGCTCAAGGTCGGGCTCCAGGAGGAGGGGATGGAGGCGGGCCGGGACTACGAGTTCAAGTCCTCGAGCGCGCAGGGCGACCTCGCGACCCTCCCCAACCTGGTGGACGCGGCGATCGACGCGAAGGTCAAGGTGATCGTCACCTTGCAGGACGCCACGCTCCAGGTGGCCGTCAAGCGGGTGAAGGACACGCCGGTCGTGTTCCACATCCTCTCCGACCCATTCGCGGCCGGCGCCGGAACCAGCGATTCGGTCCACCTGCCCAACGTCACCGGCGTGTACTCGCCTGGCTTCGGCGATCCCGAGCAGGAGCGGCGCATCGAGCTGATCAAGCGCCTCGTCCCGAAGGTCAAGCGGGTGGGCGTGCTCTTCACCCCGGGCGAGCAGCTTTCCGTCGATCTCAAGGACCGGCTCACCTCGGCGGCCAAGAAATCGAAGCTCGACGTGGTCGCAGTGCCGGTGAATACCCCCAGCGACGCGGCCGAGGCAACCACCGTCCTGGTCGGCAAGAAGGTGGACGCGATCGAGATCTACGGAAACGCCGTCCACAGCGGGTTCGAGAGCGTCATCAAGGTCGCCAAGGAAAAGAAGATCCCGGTCTTCTCCCCCTCGCCCTTCGAGATCATGAAGGGGGCGACGGCGGCGCTCTACCCCGACTTCCAGGAAGGTGGGGCGGTGGCCGGCACGATGATCGCCCGGATCCTCAAGGGTGAAAGCCCCGCCAAGATCCCCTTCTACCGCCTCGTGACCACGAAGACCAAGCTGGCCTCCGAGCAAAAATGAAGAAGCTCATCGCGCACGACGGCGGCTGCGCCGTTGTGCGCCTCGCCCGCCGCCCCGCCGCATGAACCTGCTGATCGGCGCGCTGTCGGTCGGGCTCCTGCTGTCGCTTCTCACCCTCGGCGTCTTCCTCACCTATCGGGTCCTCGACCGACTCGACCTCACGACCGACGGCTCCTTCGGGCTCGGGGCTGCCGTCGCGGCGACGCTGCTCGCCAAGGGCGTGCACCCCGTGCCCGCGACCCTGGCCGCCGCGTTCGCGGGCTGGCTCGCCGGGGCCGCGACCGGCGTGGTCCACACCGCCTTCGGCGTGGACACGCTCCTCGGCGGCATCCTGGTGAGTACGGCGCTCTACTCGGTGCAGCTCTACATCATGGGTGGCGGCGACGTGTCCCTCGCCGCGACCAACACGCTGCCCGGCCTCGCGGAGCAGGCGTGGACGGCGCTCGGGGGACCGCCCTCCGTCTCGCTTTTCGGCACGTCGGTGAGCGCGGCCAACATTGCCCCGCTGGGCATGTTCATCGTCTTCGTCGTCGGCAGCATGGTCATCTTGGAGCGCTTCCTTCGGACCGATCTCGGCATGGCGGTCCGGGCCACCGGCGACAACCCCCAGATGGCCCGTGCCCTGGGGATTAACGTCGGGCTCATGGTGACGCTCGGGCTGGTCCTGGCGAACGGGCTCGTCGCGTTGTCCGGTGCGCTGTTCGCCCAGTATCAGGGCTTTGCCAACGTCCAGATGGGGTTCGGGATCGTGGTCGTGGGCCTCGCCTGCCTGATCGTGGGCGAGAGTCTCACGGGTCGCCGCGGCCCGGGCTGGCAGATTGCGGGCGTGCTGGTGGGTACAGTCGTCTTCCGGCTGCTCGTGGCGGCCGCGCTCCGCGCGGGCCTCGACGCCAATTCCTTGAAGCTGGTTACCGCGGTGTTTGTGCTTCTGGCCCTCGTCTTGCCCACGGCCATTAAGCGGATCGTCCGCCGGCCGGCCCGGCCCACGGCGGCCGGATGACCCACCCGGTTCTCGAGCTATCCGGTCTCCACCACACCTTCTTCCCCGGCACGCCGAGCGAGCAGGTAGCCCTCCAGGGCGTGGACCTGTCGGTCGAGGCGGGGAGCTTCGTGGCCGTGGTCGGCATCAACGGGTCCGGCAAGTCCACCCTGCTCAACGCGATTGCGGGGAGCGTGTCGCTCGATCGGGGCGTCGTGCGCTTCAGCGGGCGCGACGTCACCCATTGGCCCGAGCACCGGCGGGCCGCGTTCATCGGCCGGGTCTTCCAGAACCCGTTCTCCGGCACGGCGCCGCACCTCACGGTCGCCGAGAATCTCGCGATCGCCTCCGGCCGGGGCCGCCGGCGCGCCATCTTCCATTGGGGATTGGGGGCGGCGCGGCGGGCCGCTCTCGCCGAACGGCTGGATGCCATGGATCTGGGCCTGGCCGACCGCCTCGACACCCCGACCGGCGTGCTCTCGGGAGGGGAGCGGCAGGCCCTCACCCTCCTCATGGCCACGATCGTTCGCCCCGCGCTGCTCCTGCTCGACGAGCACACCGCGGCGCTCGACCCGCGAAGCGCGGAGCAGGTCGTCAGGCTCACGGAGCAGACCGTGCAGCGGGACAGTCTCACCACGCTCATGGTCACCCACTCGATGCACCAGGCCGTACGGCTGGGAGATCGCCTGCTCCTGATGCACCGCGGGCGCATCGTGGAGGACTTCGCCGGGGCGCGGAAGCGGCGGCTCCGGGTCGAGGACTTGCTGGACCATTTCGACCGGCTCCGCAACACCGATCTGGTGGACGAATCCGCCGCGGAGATGCTCCGGCGCTCCTACGTCTGACCCTGCCGCGCCCCCCCGGCCGCAGTCGCGTGGTAGACAACGAGCGACCCCTGATGTATCCATGGGGTAGCCTCGGCGCAGTCAGGCACATGCACACCTCCACCGGTCCATCCGTCCCGTCATCGCCGCTCACCGCCGCAAGCGCTTTCGACCGCGCGCTTCGGCTTCGTTGTCCCGCGTGCGGCGGGGGGCCCGTCTTCCTCCGCTGGTACCGGATCTGCCCCGTGTGCCCCGCCTGCGGCATCAGCTTCGCCCGCGGCGAGCGCGGCTACTGGCTCGGAGCGTATTTCGTCAACTTGATGGCCGTGGAGGCGCTGTTCGCGGGGCTGCTCTGCGTCGCCCTGTGGTGGACCTGGCCCGACCCACCCTGGGACACGATCCAGTGGGGGCTTGCAGCCGCGATGGTGGTGTTCCCCTTTCTGCTCTACCCCTGGTCGCACACGCTCTTTCTGGCCTTCGACCTGCTCATGCGGCCGCCGACGGAAGAGGATTTTGCGGGGCCGCGCGAGCCGTCTCCGGCCCTGCCCCGCCGCGGCCGCTAGCCCGGCCGGCCGGCTCCGAGGGTTATCCGAGGGTTGCGGTCCTCGGCCCGGGCCGCATGTTAGGGGACCGGCACGCTGAGGAGGTGCTCATGACGTCCCTCGCGGAAGGGTCCACGACGGTGGACCGGCCGCTGGCCTCCGACATCGATGTCTACGGCCTCACCCACCAGGGTAAGGTCCGCACCATCAATCAGGACCAGTTCCTGATCGCCAGCCTGCACAAGACCATGCAGGTCCACGCGTCGAGTGTGCCGCTGGACCAGCTCGGCGAGCTCACCAGCGAATCGCGCGGCTATCTCTTCATCGTGGCCGACGGAGTGGGAGGCGGCCCGAGCGGGGAGCGCGCCAGCGGCACCGCCCTCCAGGCGATCGCAGAGTACGCCACCCACACCATGCGGTTTTACTACCATCACGACCCCGATCTGGAGACCCGGTTCATCGAGGAGCTCCAGGACGCGGTGCGCCAAAGTCACGAGATCATCCGCGCCCGGGACGCCGGCGCGGCGACGACTCTCACGATGGTCGTGGTCCGCTGGCCCCGGGCGTACGTCGTGCAGGTCGGCGACAGCCGCGCCTACGTGTTCCACCAGGGACAGCTCGAGCAGCTGACGAAGGACCAGACGATGGCGCAGGTGCTCATGGATGCCGGCGTCGTCCCCTCGCCCGAGCTCCCCATCTCGCGCTGGCGCAACGTGCTGATGAGCGCGCTCGGCGGCCGGGAGGCGAATCCGGTGCTCACGTCCCGCACCCTGCTCTGGCAGGACGTGATGCTTCTCTGCACCGATGGGCTGACCAAGCACGTCTCCGACGAGGAGATCGCCGAGCAGCTGGCCGGTGATCGCTCGTCGGAGGAGATCTGCCGGAACCTGTTGGCGCTCACGCTCGAGCGGGGCGCCACCGACAACGTCACCGTCGTGGCCGGCAGGCTGCGCAGCCGCCAGCCCGCCTGATTCCGTCTCGCCTCTCCGAACGACGAACCCGAGCAGGGGCATCGGTTACATTCAGGTTTGCCGATGCCCCGATTCTCGCGCCGCGGTCGTGACGTCGCCGCGGTACTCGGTCCCGCGCTGGCCCTGGGCTGGCTCGCAGGCGCGTGCGCGCCCGGACCGGGTGCCGCTTCCGCACCGGCTCCTCGAGGCCCGGAAGCCCCGGAGTTGCCGGCCGCCGCCGTAAGCCAGTCGCCCGGTCCCGACCCCTGCGCCTTCCAGCCACCCGGCCCGCCCCGCGCTGACACCGTCCGCGTGATCGCGGGAACCGCGTTCCCCGCCCGGCAGCTCTACCAGACTCTCATCCGGCTCGACTGTACCGGCCGTCCCCGGTCCGGCCTCGCCGCGGCATGGGAACCCGCGGACGCGGGCCGGACCTGGGTGCTCACGCTGGGAGACGCCCGGTTCTGGGATGGAGCTGTCGTCACGGCGGATGCGGTCGCGAGCGGGTGGGCGCAGGACTCGGCGGCCGCCGCCGCGCTGCGCGAGGCCGGCATCCTCTTTGTCGGAGCGGCCGGAGACCGCGAGCTGCGGATTCTGCTGGCGACCTCGCAGGACTCGGTGCCCCCGGCACTCGCCGACCCGCGGCTCGCCGTGATGCGCCGTGCCCCGGACTCAGCCTGGCCAGTCGGCACCGGGGCGTACAGGCTCCCGGAGCCGGATCCCGCCCCTGCCACCCTGGAGCCCGTCGGCAACGGGCGTCCCCTGCGCCTCCTCGCCACGCCCCGCGACCTTCGCGATGCGATCGACGCGGGGGCGGACATCGTCGTCACCGACGACCCGGTGACGCTCGCGTACGCCGCAGGGCGCCCGGCCTACACCTCGATCGCGCTTCCCTGGTCCCGCGGCTACGGCCTGGTGGTCACCGCACCGGACTCCACGGCGGCGGTCATGACCCCGGCCTTCAGGCAGGAGCTTGCCCGCGACGCCGTCCGGATCGATGCGCGTGGAGCCATGGCCTCTCCAGCAGCATGCCCGGCCAATCCAACGCGAGTGTCCGGATCACGCCCGAGCCGGGCCGGGGGGCGCATCGCCTACACGGCCGGCGATGGGACCGCGGCCGATCTCGCCGCCCGGCTCGGCGCCCTCGGGGTCGCGGGCGCGCACACCGCCGTGCCCATGGAGGCGGCCGCGTTGACCGCGTCGCTTCGCGAAGGCCGGGAGGCCGCATACGTGATCGTGCTGCCCCGCGGGCTCCCCGCGTGCGACGAGGCCTCTCGAGCGGCGGGTTCCATCGTGCTGCCGCTGGTGGACACGCGCGCCCATGCCGTCGTGCGGAACGGCGCGCCGCCGCTCACTGTGGACGAGGACGGCGTGCTTCGCCTTCTGCCGGAGTCCCCGTGACGTTCCGGACGCGGCTTTTCCTCGCCTTCGTGGTCGTGCTGCTCATCCCCCTCGGCGTGCTCGCGTTCGGGGTGCGGCGGGAGATGGACCGACGGCTCACCGCGGAGTACGATCGCCGGGTCCGCGCCCTGGCCGCGGTGATCGCGGACGATCTGCGCCGGCAGAGCGGCGATGTCGCGGCCCGCCTCGCGGCTCTCACCGACGAGCTGGCCGCCGACAACCGGTTTCGCCAGGCCGCCGTGCAAGGGGACGCGGAGGCCCGCCGCTGGCTCCTCGACTACGCTGCTGGCGCGATGCGTCTCGCCGGGCTCGCCCTGCTGCAGGTGCAGGACAGCAGCGGGCGAATCCTGAGCTCGGGACACTTTCGCAACGAGTTCGACCGCCAGGAGCCGGCGCTGCCGGGCTTTCTCGCCGCCAGCCGGGACAGCGTTGCCGTGGTTCGAGTGCGCACAGCCGAAAGCGAGCTACTCGCCCTGGCCCGCCTCGACTCGCTCAGGGTCGGCGGGCGCCGGTTCACGGTCGCCGGCGGCGGCGCGCTCGACGCGGCCCGCCTGGCCCGCGCCGACTCGGCCGGGGGCCTGGCGGTTGTCCTGCTGGTTCCCGGCGCGGACATGACGCAGCCCGCCGGGGATGAGGTAGTCGCGCGGATCGGGGTTCCCTATCTCGATCTTGCCGGAGCCGGCACACCCACGCCGGACACTGCACGGGTGGTGGTCACCCAGTCGCTCGCGCCGCTGGAAGCGCTTCGGCGCAGCGTGAACGGCTGGTTCCTCGCCGCGCTGGGTCTCACCGCCGCCGCCGCCGTGCTCGCCGCCGCGTGGCTCGCTCGCCGGATCGGAGAGCCGCTCGCCGAGCTGGCCCGGAAGACCGGGACGATCGATCTGGACCGCCTCGACGCCGACTTCGCCACCGACCGGCGCGACGAGATCGGGGCGCTCGCCCGGCTGCTGGGCGAGATGACAGGGCGCCTGCGCCAGAGCGCCGCACGGGTGCGCGAGGCCGAGCGCCGTGCGACGCTGGGCGACGTCGCACGGCAGGTGAACCACGATGTGAAGAACGGGCTCGCCCCCATCCGGCACGTCCTCCGGCATCTCTCCCGGGTGGCCGCCGAGGAGCCTGCGACCCTGCCCACCGTGTTCGAGGAGCGGCGCGGGACGCTCGAGTCGAGTGTCCTCTACCTCGAGACCCTCGCCCGGAACTACGCTCGCCTGACGCCGCCGATGGAGCAGCAGCCGTGCGACGTCAACGCCGTGGCCCGCGAGGTGGCCCGGGTCGCGGAGAGCCGGGCCTCGCTACGGTTGGACCTGGCCGCCGATCTTCCTCCCATCACGGGTGACGAGCTGGCCATCCGGCGCGTGCTGGAGAACCTGGTCGGCAACGCGG
>JBGPPG010000037.1:0-26089 GCA_041488455.1 Gemmatimonadota bacterium | reverse complement strand
GTCTTGGTACCCGCACCTCAATCCCGAGCGAGGGCGGGCGGAGGTCCGCCCGCTTGTGATGGGGTAGAGGGTCCCTTCGCGCAGCCAGCGGGCAATATGTTCGGATGCTGGAGCCGCGCGGCGATCTCGATTTCGCGCTGGAAGCGCTCGGGGCCCAACATGGCGGCCAGCTCGGGATGGAGGACCTTGAGCGCGACCGGGCGGTCGTGCTTGAGATCTTGGGCCAGGAAGACCGTGGCCATGCCCCCACGCCCGAGCTCGCGCTCAAGGGTGTAGTGACCGGCTAAGCCGCTGTCGAGTCGAGCTCGAAGGTCTGCCACTCGGCCTATCTGAGCGGAGGCGGGAAAACCTGACCCCGTAGGATACCGTGCCGCCGGGGAAGCGGGTAGACGCTCCCTCGGTACACAAAAAGTTCCTTTTGTGCTTTCGGGGGTCAGCCGGTGGCGAGAAGGGCCGCGTAACGAGCCCGAGCCCTCCAGACGGTTGGCGCGCGGTGTTCCAGACCGGCCGCCAGGATGAGCGGGGGAGCACCGCTCGCAGAGGACTGGGCCGTCGTCCCGGCCCAGCCAGAAGCCGGGCACAGGGGCCACAGCCTCGGCGGCGATCCGGTACAGCCGACCGTCGAGCTGTACGGGGTCGCGGGTACGAGGGCGACGGCTGTGGATACTCATGGTGCCGCGCGCTTCACGTGACACCACCGTCATGGCAGTTTGATGGCAGTTTCGGGGCGGGATTTTCCCGATTTCCTGGGTCTGGCGGCGGGGAAACGGGGCCGCTAAGTTCGGGCACCAGGCCACTGTCGGGCGATTCGGCAGGTCCTTGAATCCTAGCGGTCGTCGGTTCAAGTCCGACCAGTGGCTCTCCGCTGCATCCGAAGCATCCGACAGCGCCCGCCAGCAGAGCGGGCGCTCCGCATATGGGGCCGCCGCACACATGGCCGACGCCGAACCCGCCCTCGTTCCACCAGCTCGCCGCTCCGGCATCCGCCGCTTCCTGAGCGCTCTCGGCCCCGGTGTGGTGACCGGCGCCGCCGACGACGATCCCTCCGGCATCGCGACCTATTCCATCGCGGGCGCACAGCTCGGCACCTCGATTCTCTGGACGGCGCTGATCACTTGGCCGCTCATGGCAGCGGTCCAGATGATGTGTGCGCGGATCGGTATGGTGACGGGACGAGGTCTCACGGCGGGACTCCGGCACAAGTTCCCCCGGTGGCTCGTGGTGGGCTGCGCCGGAATGCTCCTCGTCGCGAACACCATCAACATCGGCGCCGATCTGTCGGGGATGGCCGATGCCGCTGAACTGTTCTCCGGACTCGACTCCCGCTACTGGGTGATAGCCTTCGCGGTGCTGATCGCGTGGGCCACGATCCGCTTCCACTACCGGAGCATCGCCGGGGTGCTCAAGTGGCTCGCGCTCGTGCTGTTGGCCTATGTCGGCGCGGCCCTGTCGCTCCACCCTGACTGGCTGGCGGTGGCCCGCGACACGCTGGTACCGCGCCTGCCCGCCACCCGGGACGCCTGGGGCACGCTGGTGGCCATCCTCGGCACGACCATCAGCCCGTACCTCTTCTTCTGGCAGGCGTCCCAGGAGGTGGAGGAGGAAAAGGCGAAGGGCCAGCTGATGCGTGTCCGCCGCCGGGGTGCGAGCCCGCGCGAGATCCGGACGCGGCGGATGGACGTACGAGTCGGGACTTTCTGCTCCAACCTGGTGATGTTCTTCATCATCCTCACCACCGCGCTCACGCTTCATCGCGCCGGGATCACCAAACTCGAGACCTCGCGCCAGGCGGCGCTCGCGTTGCGGCCGCTCGCCGGGAACCTCGCTGCCGGCCTCTACGCGGCCGGCCTGATCGGCGTAGGGCTGCTCGCGATCCCCACGCTCGCCGGCTCGGCGGCTTACTCTCTCGCCGAGACGTTCGGCTGGAAACAGGGGCTCGACGAAAGCTTCCGGAGCGCCCCGAGATTCTATGTGGTGGTCGTGCTGGCGATGCTGGGCGGGATCGGGCTCGACTTCACCCACGTGAGTCCGTTGCGCGCGCTCTACTGGAGCGCGGTGCTGAATGGCCTGCTGGCGCCGCTGCTGCTGGTGGGCATCCTCGCCGTCGCGGTGGACAAGAAGCTCATGAAGGGGCAGCCCAGCTCGTGGCTCAGCCGGATCACCGTCGGCTTTGCGACCCTGCTTATGCTCGGTGCGGGGGTGGCGATGTTTGCGCTGTAGGCGCGGGGCTGGCGGCCGGCCTCATCGAAACCGTGAGCAGGACCGCGGCGAGAGCAAGGATCAGCGACACCATCGTGCCGAGAATGGCCACGGCTGCGCGGTCGAACGCCTGAGGGGAAACGGGTGCGGGGACGGTGGCGGCGGGCGCCGCGGACTCGGGGACCATCGGAGGCTCGGTGTTAGGGTGTCCGTCAATTCGGGATCCGGAGGTACATCCCGGGGCGCGGCTGGTAGCCGCTCTCCACCATCGGCAGATAGCCCAGGTCGGCGGGGAGGCCCCCGGCCCGGTCGGCGGAGTCGGGTGGCGGGGCGACCTCCGGCAGCCCGGTCAGATCGGGCAGCGTAACGGGCGCCTCCGCCCCCTGGGCGAGGGCGGGAGCGGAGCGCAACAGGAGCGCAAGAACTGGGACCGCGCAGGCGGCAAGAATTCTGCGGGACATTCGGCTGACGAGGAGGGCACAAATCAGGCCGGTTGCAGGCTGTGCCACCTGGTCGTCTTTCTAGCGGTAGGAAAACGACTTATGCCGGGGAAGATTCAAGGTGCAAGGCCCGGCGCTCCAGGCAGCTCTCGCGCGCCGCCGGTAACTCGCGCCGGTTGCACGTCTTTAGTTTCCGGCTCCGATTGTCGATCTTTGCACTACGTCCGCTTCGCCAACCTCCTCCTGGGGTACTTACGTGGCTCGCTTGGGACCCGCGGTCCTCTTCGTCATAAGCGCCATCGGTTGCTCCGGAACCCCCCTGGATCCGACTCCGTCCAGTCTGGTGCCGGTGGCGAGCCTTACCATTTCGAGCGCGCTGGATACGGTCTTCGTCGCCGACACCCTCTTCATGACGGTGACTGCGCGGGACAGCGCGGGCAACCTGCTATCCGGCCGCGCCGTGCACTGGCAATCGAGCGCGGGCGGGGTGGCGACCGTCTCCAGCCAGGGCATCGTGACGGCGGTTGGCCCCGGCAAGACGACCATCAGCGCCGCGGCCGGCGACCAGGCCGCCGCAGTGACGCTGGTCGTCAAGCGCCTCGTGTTCAGCGTCAACGTCGTCCCCGACGCCGTTTGCCTGCGAAAGGGCTTCACGACGTTCCTCTCCCTCACCGCCTTTGACTCACTCGGGCAGGCGCTCGCGCCGGGCATCCGGCCGATCACGTGGCGGACCAGCAACGGCCTCGTCGTCACCGTCACGCCCCAGTCCGGCGATTCCTCCGTGGTCCTTGGCGTCGCGCCGGGTACGGCCTTCGTCTTCGGCACCATGGCCGGGGTCGCCGATACCACCGCGATGATCGTGGATGCCACCCCGCTGGGCCAGCCGCTTCAGTGCGGCGGAGGATGACGGGCGACCCCAGCGCCCGAGACGCGCACGACCCATACGCAGCCCTCCGCTTTCCCGACTTCCGACGCTTCGTCGGGAGCGTGGTCGTGCTCACCGTCGCGACCCAGATCCAGGCGGTCGTCGTCGGGTGGCAGATCTACGCCGTCACCAAGGACCCCCTTTCTCTCGGTCTCGTCGGTCTCGCCGAGGCCTTGCCGTTCATCGCGATCGCGCTGTTGGCGGGGCACGTCGCCGACCGGATGAACCGGCGGCGCGTCGTCGCGCTTGCTACCCTCGTGATGCTGCTCTGTGCGGCGGCGCTGCTGGGCTTCACGCTGGCGCCGGGCGGGATCGCAGCGGGACGGGTCTGGCCGATCTACGCGGTGATCTTCGTGAGCGGCGTCGCCCGGAGCTTCCTCCAGCCCGCCCGGCAGGCGCTCGGCGCCGAGCTGGTGCCGCGTGCGCTGTATCCGAACGCCGTCGCGTGGCGCAGCTCGATCTGGCAGCTCGCCGCGGTCGTGGGACCCGCCCTGGGAGGCCTGCTCTACGGGTTCGCGGGGCCGGCCGCCGCGTACGGCGTGGATCTCGCCCTGACCGCCGTCGCGCTGGGTGCCATCACCCGGCTCCGGCACATCGGGTCGGAGCGGCCGTCCGAGGAGACGTCGGTCATCGAGAGTCTGGGGGTGGGGATCCGCTTCCTGCGCGGCCAGCCCATCCTGCTCGGCGCCATCACGCTCGATCTCTTCAGCGTGCTCTTCGGCGGCGCGACCGCGCTTCTTCCCATCTTCGCCGCCGACATCCTCCACGTCGGCCCAGAAGGCCTGGGGCTGCTCCGGGCCGCCCCGTCGGCGGGTGCCGTGGTCACGTCGCTCGTGCTCGCCCACCGCCGCCCGCTCCAGCGAACCGGGGCCACGCTGCTCACTTACGTGGGGCTCTTCGGCCTCGCGATGATCGGGTTCGGGCTCTCCCGCAGCTTCGTGCTGTCCGCGGTCCTCCTGGCTGCGAGCGGCGCCGTGGATATGGTGAGCGTCGTGATCCGTTCGACGCTGCTCCAGGTGTCCACCCCGGAGTCGCTGCTGGGCCGGGTCTCGTCCGTCAACCAGATCTTCATCGGGTCCTCCAACGAGATCGGCGCCTTCGAGTCGGGTGTGGCGGCCCGGCTGATGGGCACGGTGCCGTCGGTCGTGTTCGGGGGGACTGTCACTCTGCTGGTCGTGGCGGTGACGGCGTGGAGGGTGCCGGACCTGAGGCGGCTGGGGAAGCTGGGCGAGGTGAGAAGTGAGGGGTGAGAAGTAAGAGGGGGTGCCTTGCATCGGCGCCCCCTCTTACTTCTCACCCCCTACCTCTCACCGTAGTCACTGCTGTCCCGACACCTCCACCGGCGTATTGCTGACGCCCGTGGCGCCGTTGCCGAGCGCGCTGGCGGTGGGGTTGAGCCCGTCCTGCGCGCGGCCCCAGCACCACGCGACGTGAGTCGTGGTGACGCCGCAGGCGTGGAAGGTGCCCGCTTCAATCATCCCGAAGGCGAGGCTCCCGCTCACGAGCTGCGGCTGGGGTGGCGTCGGCACCGGGACAGTGCTTCCGATGCCAAGCTGGCCGAACGTGTTGTCGCCCCAGCAGTACCCTTGACCTCCGTTCGTAACGGCGCAGGCGAGCCCGCTGCCGGCCGAGAGCTGGGAGAACGTGAGTCCCCCGCTCACGGTCACCGGTGAGGACTGGAAGCTCCCCAACGTGGGCGTCCCCAGCTGTCCGACGTCGTTGAGTCCCCAGCAATCGGCGAGCGCCGTAACCTGCTCGATGGCGCAGGTAAAGCGGAAGCCCGCGCTCACCGTCGCGTAGGGAACGGAGCCCTGGATCAGTTGAGGGTTCGGGTCAAACGGCGGGAAGTTCCCGCCGGCGCGGCCGAGCTGCGCCTGGTCGTTGAGCCCCCAGCAAACCACAAAGCCGTCCTCGCCGCTGCCGTTGATGAGACCGCAGGCGTGTCCCTGCGTCGCGCTTACGGCCCGGAACGGTCCGCCGTTCACCACGAGCGGCGACGAGTTCGGGGTATTGGTACCGGCGTTGATGGAGTTGCCCAGCTGCCCCTGGGAGTTGAGCCCCCAGCAGAGGATCACATTCGTCGTCGTGGCCGCGCAGGTGAACTGTGCCGCCGCGCTGACCGAGGTAAAGGTGGCCGCCGGCGTGACGGACACCAGCTGCGGCGTCGTCTGGGGATTGGTGTTGCCGGTGCCCAGCTGGCCCAGGTCGTTACCGCCCCAGCAGTAGATGTTGCCGGTGGAGCTCAGGCCGCACGCGTGATCCTGACCCGCGCTCACCGAGTCGAGCAGGACCCCGACCGGCAGGCTCACGGCCACGGGTGTCGTGCTGTTGGTCGTGGTGCCGTTGCCGAGAGCGCCGACGACGTTCCGGCCCCAGCAGTAGACGGTCTGGAGCGGCGTCACGCCGCAGGTGAAGTCCTGGCCCGCACTCACGCTGGCGAACCGAAGGCGCCCGCCGATCGAGGCCGTTCCGTTGATGCCTTCCACCGTCGCGGTGATCGTCACGTTGCCTTGGGCCAGGCCGCGGGCCAGACCGATGTTGCTCACGCTGACGATGAACGCGTTCGAGCTCTGCCAGGTGACCGTGCGTCCCGTGAGCGTATTGCCACCGGCATCCTTGACCGTTGCCGTGAGCTGGAGCGTCTCGCCCAGGCCCACGGTTCCCGTGGCCGGTGCGACCGTGACGGTCGCCACCGGAGCCACCACAACGGTTACCGTCGCGGTGGCGCTCTTGCCCTCGGAGGTGCCGGTGATCGTGGCGGTCCCCTGCGTAATGCCGTGGACCACGCCGAGGGACGAGACCCCGGCCACGGCGGTGTTCGAGCTGGCCCACGAGAACACCCGGCCCGGGAGCGGGGCCCCACCCGCGGCGAACGCGGCCCCCGTGAGGGTCGCGGTTCCGCCGACGTCCGCTGTGGCCGACGTCGGGGTGACCGTGACGGATCCGACTGCCGTCGTGCTCACGGTCATCGTGGCCGATCCGCTCTTTCCTTCCGACGTCGCGGTGATTTGCGCGGTGCCCGCTGCCACACCCGTCACGACCCCCTGGCCGTCCACCGTGGCGACGGCACCGTCACTGCTCGCCCAGGTGAACGTCCGGTTCGTGAGGGTATCCCCGTTGGCGTCGAGAGGGATGGGCGTGAGGGGCGCCTTGGCGCCCACGGAGACGACGGGATTCGCCGGGGCCACCGCAACGGTGGCAACCGGCACGAGATTCGGCGGGCCCAGCGGCTCGGCCGTACAGGCACACACCGTCAGGGCCGCGAAGAGCGGGGCAGTAGTGACTCGCATGGGTGGATCGCGTGGCTCGGCGTCAGCGTACCGGGCAGGACGCGCCTGCCTCGGCGATCAGGTCCTCGATGGGGCGGGGCGCGGCAAGCGCGTAGCCCTGGGCGAAGTCTACTCCCAGAGCGCGCAGCGCGTCGAGGGCGGCGCCGGTGTCGGCGCCCTTGGCGACGATCGGAATGCCCAGCACGCGGCCGGCCTGGGTCGCCGCGCGGGCGACCACGGCCTGGAGCGGATCGGCCTCGAGGTCGCGGATTACGGCCGGGCTCAGCTTGAGCAGATCGAGCGGCAACGCCTTGAGGTAGTGCAACGACGAGAGCCCTCCGGCAAAGTCGTCCAGGGCCACGCGGCACCCCAGCCCGCGCAGCTCCCGGGTAAAGGAGACGGCCTGGGCCAGGTCCGCCAGCACGGCCTGCTCGCTGATCTCGAAACAGAGCGAGCCCGGGGCGAGGCGATCCTCCTGCAGGCGTTCGCGGATCAGGCCGATCAGCGCCTCGTCGCGGAGCGACTCGGCGCCCAGGTTGATGCAGCAGGGCGGGAGGCTCTGCTGGTCCGCCCGGGGGCGCCACCCTGCAAGGCGGGCGATGGTGTGCCGGACGACCCAATGATCGATGACCGACATCAAGCTGTAGCGCTCGGCTGCCGGCAGGAACGCGCCGGCGGGCAAGAGACCGGCCTCGGCGTCCTCCAGGCGGAGGAACACCTCCCAGAACCCGGGCTCGCCGCCCTCGGTACGGGCGAGCGGCAGGATCGGCTGCGCGTAGAGGCGGAACTGGCTCTCCTCCAGCGCCCGGGTGATGCGGGCGGTCCAGTCGGTCCGGGCCCCGTCGGGGGGTGTGGGGTCCTCGATCCACGCCGCATGGATGCGATTGCGCCCCGCATGCTTGGCCCGGTAGCAGGCGGCGTCCGCCGCCCGGAGCGCCTCGGACTCGGTGGCGCACCCCGCGGTCAGCTCGACCAGGCCGATGCTCACGCCGAGCGCAAAGGAGCTGTCTTCCCAGGTGAAGCGGAAGTTCTCCACCGCGAGACGGAGGCCCTCGGCGATCCGGCGGGCCTGCTCCATCTCGCAATGCTCGAGCAGCACGGCGAACTCGTCACCCCCCAACCGGGCCAGGGTATCCCGGCTGCGCAGCTCGCCGCGGAGGATGCCGGCCAGCTGGCGAAGCAGCGCGTCGCCCGCCACATGGCCGCAGGTATCGTTCACCGTCTTGAAGCGATCGAGATCGAGATAGCAGAGGCCGTGGGTCGTGCCGGAGTCGCGCGCGCTCGAGACCACCCGGGCAAGGCGGCGCTCGAATTCGCGCCGGTTGATCAAACCGGTGAGCGGGTCGTGCGTGGCCTGGTGGGAGAGCTGGCGGGTGAGCTGACGCTGCGGTGTGGCGTCGCGGAACACCATCACGACGCCGGTCAGACGCCCTTCATGGTCGTGCAGCGGCGCCGCCGACTCGTCGATCGCGAACTCGACGCCGTCCCGCCGCACGAGCGTGAGGTGGCTGGTGAGGCCCATGGGGCGGTCTTCGTCGAGGCACCGCTCCGCCGACGTCTCGACCGGCTCGCGGGAAGATTCGTGGAGCACGGTGAATACGCGGGTCAGCGGTTCCCCCCTCGCTTCCGCCAGCAGCCAGCCGGTGAGGTGCTCCGCCACCGGATTCAGGTACTCCACCATGCCGCGGGCGTCGGTGGTGATGACCGCGTCGGCGATCGACGCGAGCGTGACGAGCGCGCGCTCCCGCTCGCGGAACAGCGCTGCGTCGGCCTCCTTGCGCTCGGTGACGTCGGTCTGCATGCCGATCATGCGGAGCGCACGGCCGTCGCGGTCCCGCTCGACCACCCGGCCGCGGTCATGCACCCAGTGCCACTCACCCGCGCGGGTGCGCAGCCGGTACTCGGCCTCGTAGACCGGCGTGGCTCCGGCGAGGTGGGCCTGGAGACGGGCTCGGGCGCTGGGCAGATCCTCGGCGTGCACCAGCGGCTCGGGCAGGTGAAGCTCACCGTCGAGATCGCCCGGGTCGTGGCCGAGCAGCGCGGTCCAGGCATCGCCGAGATAGCGCGCTCCACTTGCCGCGTGCCACTCCCAGAGCCCGGTCTCGGTCGCGAGGAGCGCCAGCCGGAGGCGCTCCTCGCTGACACGCAGCTCGTCCTCGGGTGTACGCCGAGTGGGCGACGCGGCTGGCGACGCGAGCGTGCGGGGAGTTCGTGTGGTCACGGGTGCGGGCGGCGGCCCGGGCAGAAGTGCCTCAAATATGTGTTCCGGATCACCAGGTCCGCGAGCGGACGCGAAATGCGGTACCCGAAGATACACCGTATGCGGTAAACAGCAAACAGAAAACGGGGGCCGCTTGCCGGGGCCCCCGTTCACCGTTGACTGCTCACTCCTCGGCGCTACTCCTCTTCCTCGCCGAGTTTCTTGTACAGCCAATACTCCGGGCCCGCCAGCTCCTCTGGCCACTCGCCCTGGTGGACCTCGCCGCGCCACGCCTCGGGGTCAGGGGCGTCCCATTCCGCCTCTTCCGAGGCCCACGGGAGGTCCCCCTCCGTCTCCCACGGCATGCGGTCGTTTTCGAACATCGGTCCACCTCCATAGGCTGCTTCTGACGGTCCCTCCCCTCAAACGCACGCCTCGTGCCGTATGGCACGGGCGTGGCCCGAGCGGCCACCCGGAGCGTCGGCATCCACCGCCGAGCCCGAGTGGCTCCTCCGAGTATCGGTGCGAGTGCGGGAGGGTCTTAGCCCTGCGGGGTGGTGCGGAGAAATTCTTCCCGGTAGTACCCGGCCGGGATCGTCCCCATGCGCATGAGCCGCTCGTGGAAGTCGCGTTGGGAGAAGCGGCTGCCCTGCTGGCGTCTCACTTCCTCGCGCAGCGATACGATCGCGTTCTTGCCGAGGTTGTAGGTCACCGCCTGGGTCGGCCACTTGGAGTAGCGGTAGATCGCCCGTGAAGCGGTCTCACAGTGCGCCTTCGCCACCGGGTCGCTCGCCGCTCTCGCGCAGGCGCCAGGGAAGAACTGAACGTGCTCGGTGAAGTAGTCCACCGCCTGGTCGAAGGTCATGCGGCCGGTGTGAAGGCCCACGTCGACCCGGACGCGGACGGCCCGGAGCAGCTGACCCTGGAGCTCGTACAGATGCTCCGCCGCGGTGTAGAAGCCGTGCGCCCGCCCGGGCGCCGGCTGGGCCATGAGCTCTTCCGAATAGAGCCCCCAACCTTCCGTCGCCATCGAGTCTTCCCACATGGCCGCGGAGTCCTCCACCGAGCCGGGGGTGAGCCAGCGGATGTTGGAGATCTCGGTGGCGTGCTGGCTCATGTACTTGTAGTGCCAATCGTGTCCGGGGAATCCCTCGTGCACCGCGGTGTCGGCCACGGACGCCCGGTTGTTCACCTTGAGCTGGCCCGGGTCGTTGCCGGTCGGGGTGAGATAGAGGCGGCCCACGCCGCTCTTCTTGAATGGCGGTGCCGGATAATAGGTCGCGTCGATGGAGCTGCGGAGCACTGGCGGCGTGGGGACGATGTCCAGGCGGTAATCAGCCGGGACATCGAAGAGCCGTTGTTCCCGTCCGTACGCCACGGCCCGTTCACCCGCCTCCCGGTACCAGCGGAACAGCTCGTCATCGTTGGCCGGAGAGTCCTTCGAGAGGTGGGTCATCACGGCCCGGACTGCCGCAGCCTGCGCCGCCGGACTCCCGAAATCCAAGCGCAGCTTCGCGCCCTTCGCCACTTCCTTCGCGACCTCGAAAATCGCGCTCTCGTACTGCGCGACCTGCTCCGCCCCGTAATCCCACAAATCGGCGGCCCGGCGGTCCGTGTGGAGACAGTGCTCGAGCCGCCAGTCGTATTCGGCTTCCCCGGCGGCGTAGCGGTCCGCGGTCTCGGTCAGGTCGTACGTGCTCTTGAGGAACGTCGCGAAGTCGCGGAACGCATCGGCAGCGCCGGTGCTGGCCCGCGTCACGCGGGCGAGCATCGTGGGCGCAAAGGGCCGGCGGCCGAGATAGTCGGCGGCGGCTGCCGGGAGCGCCGTGCGGAAGTACTCTTCGTTCGCGGCGCTGCCGTCCACGCCGTCGTGCTGGGCCAGACGCCGGTCGGGCAGGTTACCCGTCTGCTTCCCGGTGAGCAGGTTGTCACGCGCCGCTGCGAGATACGAGGGGATGGCACCGAGGCGCTTGACGACCTGATCCCATTCCGCTTCGCTGCCCAGCTGTCCGTTCGGCCACGACTGCATCTGCTGCTGTTGCCAGTCCACGCCGTGGAACGGCTCAGCGACGTACGCGTCGACGGCGCGCTCATGCAGGCGCCGGTCTTCGATCTGATGCAGGACGAACCCGATCTGCGCGCCGAGCACGGCATGATCGATCCGGTCGCCGGGGGTGAGTCCGGCAGGGTCGATCGCCTGGCGGGCCCGCTCGATCTCGCGATAGAACGCGCCCTCGGCCCTGAGGGCGTCCGGCCGCCAGTTGCGCAGGGTGCCGTTCACCCCATTCAACGACGGGCTGTAGCCGTCGCCGCCGAGATAGGTGGAGGTGACCGGATAGAGCTGGAGGGTCCGGATGAAATAGCGGTCGCGCAGGGCAGGGAGCCCGTCGTCGCGCGGCGGACCCTCGGCGGGCGGGCCTCCGCGGCGGCAGCCGGCGAGCTGGCGCACGACGGCGAAGCCGGCCGCGCTGCGCGCCGCCCCGGTGAGAAAGCGGCGTCGATGCATGCCCGAATATACCCCTTCCGTATGGCTGGGTCGTCGGCTACACTTCCGCCTCCGCACCGCACGGGACGTAGCGCAGTCCGGTAGCGCACTGCAATGGGGTTGCAGGGGTCGCGGGTTCAAATCCCGCCGTCCCGATCCGGCGGTCGGTCGAAAGACCGGCCGCCGCGTCGTTTGTCGCTGATCGAGGTCTTTGGGTCAGCCTGAATCCGGAAACTGCCGGTGGACGAGCGATGCGGTCACCATCAGCTCATGCGCGGCGGCGATATACGGCAGGAGACTCATCACGCTTCCCTTGAGCAGGCGAAGTCGGCCGGCGAGCACCGCGGTGACCGGTGAGAGCCGTCCGCCCAGCACTTCCTTCCACACCACTGGCTCCGCGTCGAACAGATAAGCCGCGCCATCGAGGTCCGCCGGCGTAGCCGGCCGGGCGTCCCGGCAGGCCCCGTGGTAGAGGTCGAGCCACACGGCTCTCGGCTCGGCGACGCCCAGGGCCGGGTCTGCGCTCATCCGCAGCGCGACCGCTCCTTCCCAGGTCGCGGCCTTCTCCCGGTACACCGGGCTCGCGTTGAGCTCCTGGCGCCAAGCAGCGGCCCAGGGGGCGGTGAAGATCTCGGGGTGCACGGCGCGGAACGTTAAGACGCGCCGCGGAGCCGCGCCAGCCGCGCGGGTGGTGGGGTGCGGTTCGGTCCTACTCCTGATCGTCCTTGTCTCGGTCCTTGTCGTCGTCCCGGTGTCTGCGCTCGATTCGAGTGCCGGGTCGCTCCAGCCGAATGGTTCCCGCGAACGACTCCAGCTCGATCCGGGCGCTTCCGCTCCCCAGGGTGAAGTCGAACTGCTTGCCTTTGCGGCCGGTGAGAGTCACCGGAAACGCCGACTCGAACTCCCCCTGGAAGGTCGAGACCGACACGACGGCGCTCGTGCCCTCGGCGATCGTGACGGCGATGTCGCCGTTGTGGGTCACGAAGCGGTAGCGTCCGTTCGGACGAATGCTCCCGTCGTAGACGACGTCACCGTTTACGGTGTTCGCATCCACGTTGCCCGATTGCACCTTCTCCAGCTGAACGTCGCCGTTCACCGTCTCCGCGTGAAGATCGCCCGAGAAGTCGATCACCGTAACGTCCGAGTTGACCGAGCCCACGTCCACCTTGCCTTTGGCCCCTACGAGCTTGACGGTGCCCTCGACCGAGCGGAGGGACACGACCCCGTTGCCGCCGGTGACGTCCACATCTCCGCTCACGGTCTCGATCGTGACGGCTGCGTCCGTCCCAGTCACGTGCATGGTCGTGTTGACGCCGGACAACCGCACGCCCATCCAGGCCGGGACCGTGAGCTCGAACGTGATGTTGGGCGAGAACCCGCGGCCCGACGCGCCCCTCACGCTGATCATGCTGGGCGACTGATCGATCCCCAGGGGCGCGAGATGGTCGCCCGTGGCCTGGATGCGGACCGCGTTCCGGGTCCACGTTCGCACGGTGATCTCTCCGGCCTGCGCGGAAAGCTCGAGCCGCTGGCCGCGCTGCACCGTGACCGTCGTGTCCTGGTCCGGTGCCGCGAGCAGCGCGACGAGGGCGAAAGCGAGCACGGGGCCTCCTTTCAGCTCCGGCTGACGACGATCGTCGCCGCCTGCCGGAGGAGGTCGATCTTGCGGCGCATGGTCTGCGCGAGATGAGCGTTGAGATACGCGTTGCCGGGGTCGGCCGCGAGGGCGCGGCGTGCATCGGCGATGGCCCGGTCGATGACTGCCAGGTTCTTCTCTATGACGCGCACGGTCGCGGTGTCGAGCGTGCCCCGGCCGGCTTCCAGCACCCGCTGGAGATCCGCCACGGCGGCGTCGTACCTGGCTTCGCCGAGGGAGACCGGAACCACCGGTGTGGCGGTGGGGGCGGCGGCCGGAGCGGGTCCGGTGGCGACCGCCGGCGCCGCCACAGGATGGCGCGCCGCCACCCAGACGCCTCCCCCGGAGGCGACCGCGATGGCCAGCGCCGCTGCCGCCAGCTGCGGCAGGGTGAAGGTCCACCGCCGGCTGCGGATCCGGGCGTCGATCGGTCGCGCTGGACTCTCGGCGATCCGCTCGGCGATGCCGGTCCAAAGCTCGGTTTCGGGCAGGCGGTCCGGGAGCGCGCGCGCCTGCTCGACGACTCGAATGAGGCCCGCGAGCGCGGAAGTACAGGCCGGGCAGGCGACGAGATGCCGCTCCAGGGCGGCCCGCTCGCCGTCGGCCAGCTCGCCGTCGACGTAGTCGGATAGTTTGGCGGTCCAGGGGTCGCTGATCATCGGTGTCGCTCCTGCTACCCGTTGAGATGGCGCCGCAGTGCCATGCGGGCCCGGTGCAGCTGTGATTTCGAGGTGCCCACGGCGAGGCCCAGCAGCCCGGCGATCTCCCCGTGCCGGTAGCCCTCGACGTCATGCATCACGAACACCTGCCGCGCGCCTTCGGGGAGCCGGGCGATGGCCGCCTCGAAGTCCAGGGAGAGCTCGGGCGGCGCGGCCCGGCCCGCCACTACCTCGAGCGCCGTATCGTCGGGCAGGAAGCGCTCCCGCCGCTGGCCCAGCTGCTGGCGGCGTCCCAGGATCACGTTGACCGCGAGCCGGTGGAGCCAGGTCCCGAACGCCGCCTCACCCCGGTACGTCCCCAGTTTCTGCCAGGCCCGGACGAAAACGTCCTGGGTGACCTCGTCCGCGTCCTGGTCGTCGAGCATCCGGCGCACGAGCGAATGCACCCGGGCGACGTGCGCACGGTACAGCCGCTCGAACGCACGGGCGTCTCCGCTGGCGGCCAGGGCGGCCTCCACGGCGTCGGCGTCGTTCCGGTCGATGGCCTGATCTCGCTGCAGCAGTGCGGCTCCGGGTGCTGGGGTCGCCATGTACCGCGTTGGATCGGCAGGGGCCCCGAAAGGTTGCAGCGGGGGCGGGAGCGCGCTACGTAGGGGGCGATCGACTATCAGCCAGTGACTGGTGTAGCTCGCAGCGAGATGCCACTTGCCTTTAAGCCGCCAGCTGATAGCCGACCGCGTCGTGCGGGGGGAGCTAGTTCATCGCGTACCGCTTGGGAAACTGCTTCGCGATCCCATCGGCCAGCGGATCCGCGATCATCTTCATATGCGCCGCGGCCTCGCGCTCCTTGGCGAAGGTGAGCTTCGGGTCGCCCATGGCCTGGGCGTCGATCACGTCCTTGAGCGTCACGATATGCGTCTTGACCAGACCCGCGACGACGTCCTTCGGCAGGTTGGGGTTGGCCGAATTGATGAACGCGCCGAAGTCGCCGGCGTAGCCGAGCAGGTCGTTCACCGCCTTGTCCTGCTTCGCCTTGTCTTTGGTCGCGATACCGGTCGTGTAGTCCACGACGAATCCGATGTGCTTCCGCCAGAGCGCGAGGAACGCGGTCTCCGCGTCGGCGCCGTACACCGAGCCGATCGCCTTCGAGAGCGCGACCGAGTTCTGGTCCAGCGCGGCCGCGGCGCCTTCGAATTCCGGTTGCCGACCACCCAGCGCCGCGCCGGTCGCCGCGGCGGCGAGATAGACGTGCTCTTGCAGGATGGTGTTCAGGCCGGCCCGGAGGTCCGAGCTCTTCATCATCTGGGCGTGCAGAACGCCGCCGGCCGGTGCCGCGAGGGCGAGGACGGCCGAGGCGACGAGAGTGGAACGAAGGCCCATGGGTCTACCGCTCTCCTTTCGGGGTGACGCGGATCTCACCGCGCATGAACGAGTGTCGCTTGCAGAAGTACGACCAGGTGCCGGCCGAATCGAACCGCACGCTCGCGGTGGCGCCCTTGGTCGCGAGGGGGTGATCGAACCGACCATCCGGCTGGTCCGGCATCCCCGACGTCACCGTATGCTCGATGTCGTCCGCATTCGTCCAGACCACGGTCGTGCCGGCTGGGACGTCGAGCGTCTTGGGGCCGAACGCGAACGTCTTGATCGTGACCTGCGGTGCGGCGGGCCGCCCGAGGGCGGCGACGGCGGCAAATGCGAACAGGGCGACCGGCGGCTTCATGCGGCTCTTCGCTCCAGGCGTCGGGTCACCTCATCTACGCCGGTCCCTCCGCGCTGGATTGCCTCGGCCGCCGGCCTCCGTCCCCTCTTGGCGGGACCGGGCTGGGCGGATAAGGTTCTCGCCCATGGCCACCACCGCTCCCGTCATCTCCGCCCCTACCGGCACGACCCTCTCCTGCAAGGGCTGGCACCAGGAAGCCGCGCTCCGGATGCTGATGAACAACCTCGACCCCGCCGTGGCGGAGCGGCCGGAGGAGTTGATCGTCTACGGCGGGAGCGGCAAGGCAGCGCGTAACTGGGCCTGCTACGAGCAGATCGTGGCGACGCTTCGCCGGCTAGGGAACGACGAGACGCTTTTGGTGCAGAGCGGCAAGCCGGTGGGGGTGTTCCGCACCCACGACGAGGCGCCGCGCGTACTGATCGCGAACGCGCACCTGGTGCCCCGGTGGGCCACGTGGGACGAGTTCCGGCGACTCGAAGCGCTGGGACTCACGATGTACGGACAGATGACCGCCGGGTCGTGGATCTACATCGGCACCCAGGGCATCCTCCAGGGCACGTACGAGACGTTCGCCGAGTGTGCACGACAGCACTTCGGCGGGACGCTGTCCGGGCGGCTGGTGGTGACCGGAGGCCTGGGGGGGATGGGCGGAGCGCAGCCGCTCGCCGCGACGATGAACGGTGCGGCCTTTCTCGGCGTGGACGTAGACGAGACCCGGATCCGGCGCCGGGTGGAGAGCGGCTACTGCGATCAGCTGGCCACGGAGCTGGACGAGGCGCTCCGCCTGGTGCTCGACGCGAAGCGCCGGGGCGCCGCGCTGTCGGTCGGGCTGGTCGGCAACATCGCGGACGTGCTGCCCGAGCTGGTGCGGCGGGGCATGGCGCCCGACGTCGTCACCGACCAGACGTCCGCCCACGACTTGCGCGTCGGTTACATCCCCCTCGGCGTGCCACTGGCCCAGGCGGCAGAGCTGCGCGAGCGGGATCCGGCGGGATACGAAGCGCGCGTGCTCGACTCGATGGCCGTCCACGTTGAGGCGATGCTTGCCTTTCAGCGGAAGGGCGCCGTGGTGTTCGACTACGGCAACAACCTGCGGGGGCAGGTGGCGGATCACCGGGGGATGCGCCAGGCGTTCGAGATTCCGGGCTTCGTGCCCGCGTTCATCCGGCCGCTGTTCTGCCGCGGCGCCGGCCCATTCCGCTGGGCCGCACTCTCGGGCGACCCGGGCGACATCGCCGTGACCGACGAGGCGGTGCTCGAGACGTTTCCCAAGCAGGAGGCGCTGGCGAGGTGGATCCGGCAGGCCCGGGACAAGGTGCACTTCCAGGGGCTGCCCGCGCGGATCTGCTGGCTCGAGTACGGCGAGCGCGCCGAGATGGGGCGCCGGTTCAACTGGCTGGTGAAGAAGGGAAAGGTCCGGGCCCCCATCGTGATCGGCCGGGATCACCTCGACACCGGCTCGGTGGCGTCGCCCAACCGGGAGACCGAGGCGATGATGGACGGCTCCGACGCGATCGCCGACTGGCCGCTCCTGAACGCGATGCTCAACACTGCCTGCGGGGCGAGCTGGGTATCGCTCCACCATGGGGGCGGCGTGGGTATCGGCTACTCGATTCACGCCGGCATGGTGATCGTGGCCGACGGGACGGAGTCGGGCGACCGACGGCTCGAGCGGGTGCTCACGGCCGACCCCGGCACGGGTGTCATGCGTCACGCGGACGCCGGCTATGGGATAGCGATAGAGACCGCGCGGGAGCGCGGCGTGGATCTTCCGATGATCAACTCAGTGAACAGCGAACGGTGAACGGTAAACAGTGAACAGGGGGCTCCGGGCCGCGGCGGGCTTCCTTTCCCCTGTTCACTGTTCCTTGTTCACTGTTTACGCTTCCCTGCAATGCCTCTCCTGACGAATATCGGCCTTCTCGCCACCTGCCGCCCCTCCGGCTCGCAGGGCGACATCCATCCGATTCCCCGCGCCGCCCTCGCCTGGGATGACGGGCGGATCGTGTGGGTGGGGCCGGAGGCCGATCTGCCTGTCCGGCTGCACAGCGCGGACAGCCTGGACGCGGGCGGTCGCCTGGTGATTCCGGGCCTGGTGGACTGTCATACGCACCTGGCCTTCGGTGGCTGGCGCGCCGACGAATTCGAGCGGCGGCTAAGCGGGGAGAGCTATCTCGAGATCGCGGCCGCTGGGGGCGGCATAGCCGCGACCGTGCGGGCGACGCGCGCCGCGTCCGAGGCCGAGCTCGAGGCGCGCGCGGCCGGGTTTCTCGACGGCATGCTGGCGCTGGGCGTGACCACGGTCGAGTGCAAGACCGGCTATGGGCTCGACGAGGAGTCCGAGCTGAAGCTGCTCCGCGTCTATCAGCGGCTGGCCGACCTGGCGGCCCAACGCCTAGTGCCGACGCTCCTGGCGGCCCACGTGGTGCCGCCGGAATACCGCGATCGGCGCGAGGCCTACGTGGCGATGGTGACGGGGAGAATCCTGCCCGCGGCGTCCGCCGCGCGACTGGCCTGCTGCTGCGACGTGTTCGTCGAGGAGTCAGCGTTCACCGTCGACGAAGCCAGGCAGATCCTGGTCGCCGGGCGGGCTTTGGGGCTCGCCGCGCGGGTCCATGCGGACCAGCTCACGGCCTGCGGCGGTGCGGAGCTTGCCGCCGAAGTCGGAGCGTTGTCGGCTGACCACCTCGAGTGCGTGACCCCACGCGGCATTGCGGCTCTGCGTGACGCCGGCGTCGTTGCCGTAAGCCTGCCGATCGCGACCCTCTATCTTGGTCAGCGGCCCATGCCGGCGCGTGCTTTGATCGACGCCGGAGTGCGGGTCGCGGTCGCGACCGACTTCAATCCAGGCTCGGCGCCGAGCTGGCACCTCCCGCTGGCGCTCACGCTCGCCTGCACCCTCCAACGGATGACGCCGGCGGAAGCGCTCAAGGGCGCCACCATTCACGCGGCGCGCGCCGCGGGGGTCGAGGCCGAGGTGGGCTCGCTCGAGCGCGGCAAGGCCGCGGACTTCGCGATCATCGACGCACCGGACGTGAACCACTGGCTGTACTACTTCCGGCCGAATGCCTGCCTGGAGACCGTGGTCGGCGGCGTGACCCGCTGGCGGGCGGCATGACCCGGGAGGAGCTGCTCCGGCGTCTCGTCGCCTTCGACTCGCGGAGCCAGAACAGCAACCGGGGCATCGCCGATTTCATTTGCGAGTACGTGGACGCGACGGCTCGTCGAGGAATGGTGCGTCGCGCCGTCGGGGTGAGTCCGTGACCGTTCAGGTGCTGGAAGCGGACCTGACCTGGACCGGGACCCGATTCGATCCCGGCATCCGGATCGGCGTCGGCGATGATGGCAGAATCGCGGACGTGGGCCGTCTCGAGAGCCCGCCCAGCGAGCGTCTGGCCCGGCGCGCGATCCTGCCCGGCTTCGTCAACGCGCACTCACACGGGTTCCAGCGCGCGCTCCGCGGCCGGGGCGAGCGTTTCCCGCACGGTGTCGGGAGCTTCTGGACCTGGCGCGAGGCGATGTACGGTCTCGTTGCGTCGCTCGACGCCGAGACGGCCCGGCGGGCCTATGTCCAGGCGTTCTCGGAGATGCGGGACGCGGGCATCACCACGGTGGGCGAATTCCACTATCTGCATCACGTCGGGGACGGGCCGGACTATGCCTTCGACCGCGTGGTGCTGGAGGCGGCGCAGACCGCCGGAATTCGCCTGGCCCTGCTCAATGTCTTCTACGCCACGGGCGGGATCGGGCGCCCCCTCGAGGGCGCGCAGCGGCGGTTTCGCTCCGAGCGGCTGCCGGATTACTGGGCTCAGATGGACCGCCTGGATCAGTTGCGTGATCGCAGGCTTCAGACGCTTGGGGTGGTGGCCCACAGCATCCGGGTGGTGCCGCTTCCGGATATCGTCGCGCTGCACGCCGAGGCAGGGCGGCGCGGCCTCCGGTTCCATATGCACGTGGAAGAGCAGGTCGGCGAAATCGAAGAGTCTCTAGCTGCCTATGGGCGCCGTCCCATGGAGGCGCTGCTCGACGCGGTGGCGATCGGCGGCAACCTCACCGCCGTCCACTGCACTCACACGGACCCGGGCGACATGGCCCGCTTCCTCGCCGCCAGCGGCACGGTGTGCATCTGCCCGCTGACCGAGGCGAATCTGGGTGACGGCCTGCCGGTGCTCGATCTGGTCCATGCCGCCGGTGGACTGAGCTTGGGCACGGACTCCAATGCTCGCATCGGCTTCCTCGAGGAGATGCGGTGGCTGGAATATGGACAACGGCTCCGGCTCGGTCGCCGGGGCATACTGGCGGATGGAGGAGGCCACGTGGCGGCGAAGCTCCTGGAGGCGGCGACCGTTGGGGGGGCGCGGGCGGTCGGAGTCGAGGCGGGACGGATCGAAGTCGGCCGCTGGGCCGACCTGGTCGCCATCAACCTCGACTCGCCCTGTCTGGCGGGCGTCGACGCGGAGCACCTTCTGGAGGGTCTCCTTTTCGGGGCGGACGAGTCGGTGGTGTGGGGGACGGCTGTAGGGGGGGCCTGGCGTCGCCGAGGCGAGGCCGTCGCCTCCTGACCGGCCGCTACTGGCGCATGTGAATGAGGAGCCACATTATCCAAGGCTCGCCATGGCATCGGCAAGCCCGTGCCACCAAGCTCTCTTAGGTCCCCTAGCGGAGGGTAACGTGATGCCGGTTGGGTATCGTGGTGTCGTGGTCGCGTCCTCGGTCGCGGCGCTCGCGTTGGTCGCCGTAGCCGCATGTGGCGGTGCGGGAAAGTATGCGGGTAGCTACAAGCGCGAGCTGTACAGCGAAGGCGACGTCCTGATGAAGCTTGGCAGCGACGGAACGGTCGAGCTCACGCTGCCGGCCCCCCGGTGGGCCGACAGCCCCAACATGACGGGCAAGGCCGCCTTCAAGGGCGACACGCTGGTCTTCCCGGCCGACACGGCGATCAAGTGCGCCGCGGCCGAGGCGCGCTACGTCTTCAGCGCGAACGGGGAAGAGGTGCAGGTGTCGGGTGTGGGCATGGACGCCTGCGGTGCCCGGCATGCTGCGCTCGAGGGGTCCTGGAAGAAGAGCTGACCGACTCGCAGCTCAGGCGGCAGGCCACTGCTGGGTCACGCAGTGGAAGGCGCCCAGTCCCCAGACCAGATCGGTGCAATCCATGACGACGATGCGGCGCCCCGGAAAGAGGCGCCGCAGGACGGCGTCTGCTTTCGCGTCCTGGTCCGCGTCATATCCCGGGAGCAGGACCAGGCCGTTCGCGACGTAAAAGTTCGCGTAGCTCGCCGGCAAGCGCTGGCCGTCGTGAAAGAGTGGTCTGGGCATCGGCAGCAGCTCGACGCGAAGCGGCCGCCCATCCTGATCCGTCATGCTCCGGAGCCGCTGCAGATTGTCCTGCAGCGGCTCGTAGTTTTCGTCCGCCGGATCCTCCTCCACGACGGTCACGACGGTCGTCGGATCCACGAAGCGGGTGAGGTCGTCCACGTGACCGTCCGTATCGTCTCCCGCAATGCCGTCCCCCAGCCAGAGGATGTGCTGGACGCCGAGGTAGTCGCGGAGGTATTGCTCGATCTGGTTGCGGCTGAGCGCCGGGTTGCGGTTGGAATTGAGCAGGCAGGCCTCCGTGGTGAGCAAGGTCCCGTGCCCATTCACGTCGATGGAACCGCCCTCCATGACGATGCCCGGATGGAACACGGGGAGACCCAGCTCGGCGCCGATCCGGCTCGGTATGACGTCGTCGAGGTCGTAGGGCGGGTACTTGCCGCCCCACGCGTTGTAGCCCCAGTCCACGATCGCCTCTTCCCTCCGTCCGTCCACGGCGCGCTGGACGAAGATGGGGCCGTGGTCCCGACACCAGGCGTCGTTGGTGGGATGATGGTGGAAGCGAACCCCGCTCAGCTCGGCGCGCTCGCGGGCGAGAAGCGTGCGCACGCTCTCTTCCATGTCCGGCCCGCTGACGTTGATGTGCACTTCCTCCACGCGGGCCAGGTCCCGGACCATTCTCGCGAAGATGCCGGGCACCGGCTCGAACTTCCCTGGCCACGAGGCCTCCTTGTGGGGCCAGCTGAGCCAGGTCCCGCGGTGCGGGGCCCATTCGGCGGGCATGGCAAAGCCGAGGGCAGCCGGTGTAGGAAAGGCGGGCATTAACCCGAGGGAAAACGTGAACAGTGAACAGGAAACAGTGAACAGGGAGTCCTGGCGTTCACCCGATCCCCCTGTTCACTGTTCACTGTTCACGCCGTTCAATCGCGGTATCGCCTGGTGAGATCGCTGTACGCGTCTATGCGCCGGTCCCGCAGGAAGGGCCAGTGGGTGCGGCTCGCGTCCACCTTCGCCAGGTCGCACGTGGCGATGAGGACTTCCTCTCCCGGGCCGCCCTTCACAAGAACCCGACCGCCGGGATCGGCGACGAAGCTGCCGCCCCAGAACTCGATCCCGCCCGCGGCGGGGCCCTCATGGCCGACGCGATTGACCGCGCAGACGTACACACCGTTCGCGATGGCGTGGCTTCGCTGGATGGTCTCCCACGCGGCCTGCTGCTGCGCACCGTGCTCCGCCTTCTCGGCCGGCAGCCAGCCGATCGCCGTCGGGTAGAAGAGAATCTGCGCGCCCGCGAGCGCGGTGAGGCGCGCTGCCTCCGGATACCACTGGTCCCAGCAGACCAGCACACCGATCCGTCCGACCTTCGTGTCCCACGCCAGAAACCCCAGGTCCCCGGGCGTGAAGTAGAACTTCTCGTAGTACTGCGGGTCGTCGGGGATGTGCATCTTCCGGTACTTCCCGACGTACGTGCCGTCCGCGTCGATGATCGCCGCCGTGTTGTGGTACAGTCCCTCCGCTCGCCGCTCGAAGAGCGACGCGACGATCACCACACCGAGCTCGGCGGCGACCTTCGACAAAGCCGCGGTACTCGGTCCCGGAACCGGCTCGGCGAGAGCAAAATGGTTGTGGTCTTCCGTCTGGCAGAAGTACTGGCTGCGGAACAGCTCCTGAAGACAGACGATGTCGGCGCCCCGGGCCCGCGCCTCCCGGATGCCCGCGATCGCCTTACGGAAGTTTTCCTCGGGATCCAGCGTACAGCGGCTCTGCACCAGGCCCAACGTGACCGGCCGCGCCGGAGTCGAATTCGCCATGGGGCAAAGATAGCGACGGCTACGCCTCCGGGGGACCGAGCTCGATCCGGGCCCGGCCCAGCCGGAGCGGCCATCGGGGCGTGACCGACTCTCCCTGGCGGGTGCGGTCGAGGCCACGCTCCGACTTGGCGACGGTCTCGACCGGGAACCGCCACAGCTCGGGCGCGGGATCGCATACGAGCGCGAGGGGCCGGAAGAGCGAGAGCTCGGTGGTGAAGACCGCGCTCTCAGCATCGGGGGCCGGGGTCCACTCGTAGTCCACCGCGAGCCGGCCGTCGGCGGCGACCCGCACCGTCTTCCGGAGCGGGTCACCGTCCGCGTGAAAGCTCAGCCGGATCTCGATGCCGCTCGGAGAGTCGGCGATCTGGAAGTGGGCCGCAGTCCGCGCCCAGGAGCGAAGGGGGGCATAGGCGCTGCGACTGTAGGCGTCCAGGGCGAGGTCGGCGGGGAGGATGCGATCCACGAAGATCGCGCGGTCCTCGGCATCCACCGGTGGCTGCTCAGCGAGACGCAGGCCCTCCTCGATGTCGTGAATGCTCGCGGTGCCGCCGCCACCGCCGCCGCTCTCCCCGGCTTGCTGGAGTGCGGTCACGTGGTAGGCCTCGAGCCTCCGCGTGAGCACATTGGCGAAGTTGACGCCGGGGCCGAACAACGTCAGGTCCTCGACCGCTCCGCCGCGCCACGGGCTCAGGACGACCGAGCAGCGGTCCGAGTGCACCCAAACCTCGTCGTGGCCATCGCCGTCGAGGTCGAGCACCTCCCAGGCGAGGCCCTGGCCCGCGCGGAGCTGGGCCTCCGCGGCGGCCAGGTTCCGCCAGATCGCCTCGCGAAGATGAGGCAGATAGAGCCCGCCGAAGACGCCGTGCCAGTACGCGTCGTTGCATTGCGCCCGCCCGATCGCCCGGCGCGCCTCGGCTGGATCGCCGCGCCGGCGGCAGAGCGTAGACAGGGCCTGCATCTTCTTGTGCATGCGGTTCGATTCGGGGTACTTCGCGAGGAAGTTCCGCCAATGCGCGCCCCGCACCAGCGCGCCGTCCGGACCGGCCATCCTCTGCTCGCCGAGATCGTGCTCCAACCGGTCCAGTCGGAGGGCGGGCTCGGGCGGGAGCGACCACGCCTCCATCTCCCGGTACGACGCCGTCGGCAGGTAGGCGATGCCCCCGCTCGGCACATCGGCTAACGCCTGGCCGAGAGTGCTGAGCCGCACCTCGCCCTGCGCCACCAGCTCCCGGATGGTGTGCATGAAGCGGTCGAGCCAGCCTTGCTCGTAAACCCATTCCCGCGTCCCCGGCCATCCGCCGAACTTCTCGCCGTCGTCGGCCAGGACGGCAAGCAGGTGGCCCGCGGCCCGGAGCTCTCGCAGGTAGGCCGCCGTCTCTTCGGGCGGTTGGAAGGGCACGAGATACCGGAGCCGTTCGTCGATCGGGAACAACGCCACGCGCTTCGTATCGGACTCGGTCCAGTAGGGGGCGTGCAGGCGGTCCCGAGGGAACCCGCAGACCAGGAAATGCCGGTCGTCCACCAGCGCGTAGCGGACGCCCGCATCGGCGAGGTCCGCGGCGAGCTCCGGCTCCCAGACGCGCTCGGTCAGCCAGAGGCCCGTCGCGTCCACCCCGAACCGGCGGCGGAGGGCTTCTCGCATCCACTGGATCTGCTCGACGCGGTCCCGGCGCGGGAGCGAGGCCAGCACCGGCTCGTAGAACCCCGACAGGAGCAGCTCGACCCGACCGTCCACCGCGAGGCGGCCGAGCCGGTCCATCCAGGCCGGGGCGTGGGCGTCGAGCCAGTCGAAGAGCGGCCCGGAAACGTGCAGGACGATGGGGAGAAAGTCGGCGCCCGCGAGCCGCTCGAGCAGAGGCGCGTACACGTCATCGAGGTGCTGCTGGAAGACGTGATCGAAATTTCCGACCGGCTGATGCAGATGCAGGCCGAAGACAAAGCGGACCGGCGCCATATCAGCTGAGCGCGAGGCTGCGGGAGCCGCTCAGGGCGGCGGCGACCGCCGGCAGGATATCCGGGAACAGGTGGTCGCGCCGGTCCAGCGTGGCCGCGAGGGCCTGGCCCTCCTCGAGCGGGGTGCCGCTGCCCGGCGTTATCGCCGCAAGAAGCTTTTCGGTCTCGACGCAATGGCCGGTGAACCGGCGCACGGCGTAGTCCGCGACGGCGCCCGTGGAGATGATGAACTGCCAGTCGGACGACTGGGTGAGCAGCAGGGACCGCGCCGCCTGGGCGAGCACCGGGCGTGTCGCGGGCTGCGCGATCGCATCGCCCGCCACGTCCCAGAACCGCTGCTCGAGCGGCCAGATGCGCTCCCAGGTCCAGGCTGTCTGGGGCCCGAGCCACATGGAGTAGTCGCCGTTCGCGCCCCAGGTTCCCTCGGGCAGCCGGATCGCCACCCGCGCCGGGTGGTCGGCCATGTGCCGTGAGGCCGTCACCGGCCGGACCTTCTCCTGGTGCGGCAGTGCCCGGTAGACGTCGCCCAGGAAGTCGGGACCCTCGAACCACCAGTGCCCGAAGAGCTCGGTGTCGAACGGAACGGCGATGACCCCGTCGGGGCCGGGTGACGCGCCCTCGGCGATCCGGCCGAGCAGCGCGGCGAAATGCTGGGCATGGCCGTGGGCGCTGCCGCGCGCGGAGGCCGGGTCGTAGGCCTGCTTCGCTCCGAGATCGATCCCGTCGCCGGTGACCCGCCAGAGCTTGAGCCCACCCGGCCAGCGGATCTTGTGGAACTCGAGATACTCGCCCGATCCGGGGTAGCCGTGATGCCGGCTCCACACCTGCATGGAGGAGCGGGGGTCACGAACGTACGCTGCGACGGTGTGCGTCCCCCGGGCCGGCGAGATGCGATACGCGCGATAGGGCGACCGAAGCGCCTGCAAGCTGGCGGGGTCCTCGCCCTCGGCGGCTTCGCGCGGGCCCACCAGCGGATCCCCGTACACGCCGAGCGCCCGTCCCGCCGCGGCGAGGTGAGCGTCCACGAAGAAGAATGCGAAGCCGGCGTCGGCCAGATGCTCTTCGATCCCCCGGCGCACCCCCCCCTTGGGCGCCGTGGGCCAGGGGGCCCACGGCCCCCTGGGCCGGTATGCGCACTCCGGCAGCCAGCAGCCGACCGGGTTGCGGCCGAACAGCCGCCGATGCTCAGCCACTCCGACGGCGAGCTGGAGCCGGATGCTCTCGTCCCGGGCGAGGAGCGGCAGGAATCCGTGCGTTGCCGCGGAGCCGAGAATCTCGATCCGGCCGCGCGCCTCGAGGTCGCGGAACGCTGCCACGAGGTCGCACCCCGTGCTCCGGAACAGGTCCCGGAGCCGCTCGAACCGCTCGCGCCAGAAGCGCACGAGGGGCAGGAGATGCGGCTCCGCCGCCGCCACGTCGGTCGCCGCCTGGTCGCACGCCTCGATGCGCTGGGCCAGAAATGCCTCGAGCTCCTCGACG
>JBGPPG010000036.1:0-26147 GCA_041488455.1 Gemmatimonadota bacterium | reverse complement strand
CCTGCTGCCGGTGCCGGTGCTGGACGGGGGCCAGTTCCTCCTTCTGCTGGCTGAGGGCCTGATCCGCCGCCCGGTGCCGGTCAGCCTCCGGGAGCGGCTCACGATGCTCGGTCTGGTCATGGTGGTGCTGCTGATGGTGCTAGCGTTCTCGAACGATATTCGGCGTTTGCTCGGGGGCTGAATCTCGCCCGTGCCGGGGGCGGCTCTTGCTGGAAGGGCAGATTGTAGGTTATTGTTGCATGCTAACATAGAACTGAAACAAGAATTGTCCCCGAGGAACTCCGCAGCATGCCTTTCGACAAGCAGACCGTGGTCGTCAAGCACCGCCGGCACGAAACCGACACCGGCTCGGCCAGGGTCCAGGTCGCGCTCCTCACGGAGCGGATCAACTCGCTCACCGACCATTTCCGCACCCACCCCAAGGACCACCATGGCCGCCGGGGGCTGCTGAAGATGGTCGGAACGCGTCGCCGTCTCCTCCAGTATCTCAAGCGCAGCGACTTGCCCACGTATCGCGCGCTCATCGAGGAGCTCGGGCTCCGTCACTAAGGCCCGCGGGTTCGCGAGGGCGCCCCGAACGAGCACAGCAGGGCGCCCTCGCTGCATTGGTGTGCTCTGACTTGGAATCCCACGTGACCGTACAACGGATCGAACAGGATTTCGCGGGGCGCCGTCTCACGATCGAGACCGGCCGTCTGGCGAAGCAGGCCGCAGGCTCCGCGCTGGTGCAGTTCGGCGATACCATGCTCCTCGCCGCCGTCACCGTCTCTCCCAACGTCTCCACTCTGCCGTTCTTTCCCCTCACCGTCGAATATCGCGAGAAGACCTACGCCGCGGGCAAAATCCCCGGCGGGTTCCTGAAGCGCGAGGGCCGGCCCTCCGACAAGGAGATCCTGGCCAGCCGGCTCATCGACCGGAGCATCCGGCCGCTCTTCCCGGAAGGCTTCAAGAACGAGGTCCAGGTCTTCGTCACCGTGCTCTCCGCGGATCAGGAGAACGACGCCGACATCCTCGGCGCCGTGGCGGCCTCGGTCGCCCTCTGCGTCTCGACGGTGCCGTGGAACGGCCCGCTGGCGGCGGTCCGGGTGGGCAAGGTCGAGGGCAAGTGGATCCTCAACCCGACGTTCCAGCAGCTCGAGTTCTCGACCATCGACCTGGTGGTGAGCGGCTCGGCCGACGCCATCTACATGGTCGAGGGCGGCTCGCTCGAGATCTCCGAGGCGGAGCTGCTGGAGGCGCTCAAGGTGGCGCAGAAGGGCATCAAGGACCTCATCGCGCTCGAGCGCAAGGTCATCGACGGGGCTCCGCGCCGGAAGCTCGCGTGGGAGCGGGCCGCTGCCGACGCGGCGCTGGTGGCGCGGGTGCGCGAGCTGGCCGAGAAGGCCATGGCCTCGGCCATCAACGCGAAGGACAAGGCCGCGCGGGCGACCAACGTGAAGGAGCTCCGGCTGAGCGTCCTGGCGCAGCTCGCGACCGAGTTCCCCGAGAAGCCGAAGGACATCGTCGCGGAGCTGGACGAGATCGAGTACCGGGTCATGCGGGCGCAGGTGCTGGAGAAGGGGGAGCGGGTGGACGGCCGCGACCTCGACACCATCCGCCCGATCTCGATCGAGGTGGGGCTCCTTCCTCGCGCTCACGGCTCTGCGCTCTTCCAGCGCGGCGAGACCCAGGCGCTGGCGTCGGTGACGCTCGGCACCGCGGACGACGAGCAGCGGATCGACAGCATCGACGTCCTGGGCGAGACGACCAAGTCGTTCATGCTGCACTACAACTTCCCGCCCTATTCGACCGGCGAGGTCAAGATGATCCGCGGCACCAGCCGCCGCGAGATCGGTCACGGGGCGCTGGCGGAGCGCGCGCTCCAGCCGCTGCTGCCGCACTACGAGGACTTTCCCTATACGCTACGCGTCGTGTCGGAGGTGCTGGAGTCCAACGGCTCGTCGTCGATGGCGACCGTCTGCTCGGGCTCGCTCGCGCTGCTCGACGCCGGCGTTCCGATGAAGGCGGCCTGTGCCGGTGTCGCGATGGGCCTGGTGAAGGAGGGCGACAAGGTCGCCGTCCTGACCGACATCCTCGGCTCCGAGGACGCCCTTGGCGACATGGACTTCAAGGTCGCGGGGACGACCAACGGGATCACCTCGATCCAGATGGACATCAAAATCGAGGGCCTCACGCTCGAGATCATGAAGGAAGCGCTCGAGCGCGCGCGGAAGGGCCGGCTCCACATCCTGAAGGAGATGGACAAGGTCCTGGCCAAGCCGCGGCCGGAGCTGTCCAAGTACGCGCCCCGGATCATCACGATCCAGATCAAGCCGGAGAAGATCGGCGACGTGATCGGCCCGAAGGGCAAGACGATCCGCGGGATCCAGGACGCCACCGGGGCCAAGATCAACGTGGACGACAGCGGTCTCATCACCATCGCGGCGGTCGGCGGCGAGGCGGGCGAGAAGGCCCGGGAGATGGTCGCCGCCATCGTGGCCGAGCCCGAGGTCGGGCGGGTGTACGAGGGTCCGGTCAAGAGCACCACGCCATTCGGCGCCTTCGTGGAGATCATTCCGGGCGTTGAGGGGCTGCTCCACATCAGCGAGCTCCAGCACGGCCGCACCGAGAAGACGGAGGACGTCGTGAAGAAGGGCGACATCGTTCAGGTCAAGCTGCTCGAGGTGGACGAGCGCGGGCGCATGAAGCTTTCCCGGAAGGCGCTGCTCCCCAAGGAGTAACGCCGTGGACACGGTCCTCCTGGACACGGGGCTCCGGCGCACCGATGCGCCCTCGGGCCTCGTTGTCCTGTCCGAAACGATGCCGGGCGTGCGCTCCGCCGCGCTCGGCATTTTCGTGCGCACGGCGAGCGTGCACGAGCCCCGTCCGAAGATGGGCGTCTCCCATCTGCTCGAGCATATGGTGTTCAAGGGGACGGAGCGCCGCACGGCCAAGCAGCTCGCGCTCGAGCTCGAGGTCCGGGGCGGGGCGCTGGACGCATTCACCGGCCGCGACTTCACGAGCTACCAGGCGCACGTTCTCGACGAGGATCTCCCTCTCGCCGTGGACATTCTCACCGACCTGGTTCGCCGCCCGCTCCTCGCCGAGCGGGATCTCGTGCCCGAGCGGAACGTCATCCTGGAAGAGATCAACGGCGTCCTCGACACACCGGACGACCTTGTCTACGAGCTGCATGCGGAGACGCTGTGGCCGCGGCACCCCTACGGCTACTCGATCCTCGGGACGCCGGAGACGGTTGCCGCGCTCGCGGCATCCGACCTGCGGGAGCTGCACGACACCGCCTACTACCCGGGCAACTGCGTCTTCGCGGCCGCCGGCAACGTCGATCACGACCGGCTGCTCGACGCGCTCGGCCGCGAGGGCTGGCTGGAGCGGAACGGAACCGGCGGCCCTCGTGCGTCGGTCGGCGCAGCGCCCGCCGTCCGCGGCGTGGAGCGAAGCGAGGTCCGCGATTCAGCCCAGACGCACGTCGTCTTCGGCACGGACACGTTCCCCCTCCGCGATCCGCGGCGCTTCGCACTCGCGATCCTGGTCAACGCGTTCGGCGGCGGCATGTCGAGCCGGCTGTTCCAGCGCGTGCGGGAAGAGCTGGGCCTCGCGTACGCGATCTATGCCTTCAAGCAGTTCTATTTGACCACCGGCCAGCTGGGGGTCTACGTGGGCACTCAGCCGGCCACGGCCGACCGGGCGATCGATGCCATCCGTTCCGAGTATGCGCTGCTTGCGCGGGAGGGGCTGCCGGCCGCCGAGCTGACCGATGGCAAGCGGCAGCTCAAGGGGCAGGTGGTGCTCTCGCTGGAGAGCCCCGGCGCGCGAATGCAGCGGCTGGCCGGCTTCGTTCTGCACGGCGACCGCTATCGCTCACTCGGTCAGATGCTCGCGGACATCGACGCGGTGACCCCGGAGCAGGTCGGGGCCGTGGCCGCGGAGTTCTTCGCCGCCGAGCGGCAGGCGGTGGTGAGGCTCGGACCGGACGACAGTAAGAAGTAAGAAGTGAGAGGTGAGAGGGGAATCCCTCTCACCTCTTACCTCTCACCTCTCACCCAGGTGTCTCGCATGAACATCGGCGTCCCCAGGGAGATCAAGACCAACGAGAACCGCGTGGCGCTGGTGCCCGCCGGGGCCGAGGCGCTCGCCGCGCAGGGACACAGCGTGTTCGTGGAGCGTGGGGCGGGGGAGGGGAGCGGATTCGACGATCAGGCCTACGTCGCCGCCGGCGCAACGATCCTCCCCTCGGCCGACGACGTCTGGAAGCGGACCGAGCTGATCATGAAGGTGAAAGAGCCGATCGAGGGCGAATGGCCCCGCATGCGCCGGGGCCAGGTGATGTACACCTACTTCCACTTCGCGGCCGACGAGCGGCTCACTCGCGCCGTGATCGCCTCGGGGGCGGTCGCCGTGGCCTACGAGACCGTGCAGCTCCCCGGAGGTGAGCTCCCGCTGCTCACGCCGATGTCGGAGGTGGCCGGGCGGATGGCGGTGCAGCAGGGTGCGAAGTACCTGGAGAAGGTGTTCGGCGGCACCGGCGTGCTCCTGGGCGGCGTGCCCGGTGTGCCGCCCGGCGAGGTGGTGATCATCGGAGGCGGCGTCGTGGGGACCAACGCTGCGAAGATGGCCGCCGGCCTGGGCGCGCATGTCGTGATCCTCGATCTTTCGCTCGAGCGGCTCCGGTACCTGGACGACGTTCTCGCGCCGAACGTGGACTGCATCTACTCAAATCGCTACAATCTGCTCGAGGCGATCAAGCGCGCCGACCTGGTGATCGGAGCGGTGCTGGTGCCCGGGACGAAGGCGCCGCATCTGCTCACCCGCGCGGACCTCAAGCTGATGAAGCCGGGTGCCGTCATCGTGGACGTCGCGGTGGATCAGGGCGGCTGCGTAGAGACCATTCACCCGACCACCCACGAGAACCCGACTTATTTCGTGGACGGGGTCCTCCACTACGGCGTCGCGAACATGCCGGGCGGCGTGCCCCGCACGTCGACGCTCGCCCTCACCAACGCGACGCTGCAGTACGCCCTCCGCCTGGCCAAGTACGGGTGGCGGGAGGCCTGCCGGCGGGACGAGGCGCTTAGGCGGGGCCTGAACGTGGTGGAAGGCAAGGTGGTTTACCCGGGCGTAGCCGAGGCATTCGGGCTGCCGCTGGTCGATGTCGCGTCCGTTCTCTGAGCCGGGGGAGGGTGGGGTGGTACGCGTGCTCCTGGCGCGCTTGCCCCACGGCGACGACCTTCCGGTCCCGGCCCGCGCCACGCCGGGCGCGGCGGGCTACGACCTCGCGAGCGCGGACGAAGGCGCGATCGCCCCGTTTGAGCGGCGGCTGTTCCGCACCGGGTTCAGCATCGCCGTGCCCGACGGATACGAGTGCCAGCTTCGTCCCCGCTCGGGGCTCGCGCTCAAGCACGGGATCACGCTGCCCAACACGCCGGCCACGATCGACAGCGATTACCGGGGCGAGGTGATGGTGGCCCTGGTGAACTTGGGGAACGAGTCCTTCCAGGTGACGCGGGGGATGCGAATCGCCCAGATGGTGATCGCTCGGGTCGAGCGGGCCGAGTTCGCCGAGGTGGTCGAGCTGCCGGCGACGGCCCGCGGGGCCGGTGGTTTCGGCAGCACGGGGGTCGCGGCAACCTAGCGGCGCCCTTGTGGCTAAACCCGCGTGCCTCTTACCTTTCCGCCATGCTCCTCGCAACTGCTCGATGAAGTTCTTTTCGTTGAACCTTTCGTCCTTCCTGCCCGCCAACGAGATCGCGGTGGATCTCGGCACGGCCAATACCCTCGTATACGTGAAAGGCGAGGGGATCGTCCTCAACGAGCCCTCGGTCGTCGCTATCGAAAAGGCGACCGGCAAGATCAAGGGGATCGGCCTCGAGGCGAAGCGGATGCTGGGCCGCACGCCGGACAGCATCGTCGCCGTCCGGCCGCTCAAGGACGGCGTCATCGCCGACTTCGACGTGACCGAGAAGATGCTGCGCTACTTCCTGAAGACCATCATCGACAAGCACGTCTTCCGGGTGAAGCCGAAGGTCATCGTCTGCGTGCCGTCGGGCATCACCGAGGTGGAGCGGCGAGCCGTTCGCGACTCGGCGCAGACCGCGGGTGCCAAGCAGGTCATGATGGTGGCGGAGCCTATGGCGGCCGCGATCGGCGTGGGGCTGCCGGTCGAGACGCCGACGGGCAACATGGTAATCGACATCGGCGGCGGGACGACGGAGATCGCGGTCATCGCGCTCTCGGGGATCGTGTCCGATACGTCCATCCGGACGGGCGGCGACGAGCTCGATCAGGCGATCGTCCAGTTCATGCGGAAGAACTACAATCTGCTGGTCGGCGAGCCCACCGCCGAGGCCATCAAGATCAAGATCGGCTCGGCTGCGCCCGTGGGCGAGGAGCGGGAGATGGAGGTGAAGGGCCGTGACCTCGTCTCCGGCATCCCGAAGACGGTACGCGTGCACTCCTCCGAGATCCGGGAGGCGGTCCAGGAGCCGATCCAGCAGATCGTCGATGCCGTGCGCCGCGCGCTGGAGATCACGCCGCCCGAGCTCGCCAGCGACATCGTGGACCGGGGCATCGTGATGACCGGCGGCGGCGCGCTCATCCGCGGCCTCGACATCCTGCTCGCACAGGAGACCGGGCTGCCGGTGCACGTGGACGAAGATCCTCTCACCTGCGTCGTACGGGGCACCGGCCGGATCCTTGACGACTTCGAGAAATACCGCAGCGTGCTCTCCTTCTAGGGATGTTCCCTGCGTCGGACCGAGGCTTCAGCCGTCGTGACACCGTCCTCTTCGCCGGCTGCATGGTGCTCGCCGTGACGGCGCTCTTCACGCCCGAACGGATTACCCTCGGCATCGCGAACGGGCTCCGGCAGACGGTGCTCGCGCCGCTGGTCTGGCTCCAGGAGCAGGCGGAAGCGGGACGTGGGAGCCGTGCGCGGCTCAAATCGCTGCTCGTCGAGCGCGACTCCGCGGCCTATGCGGCCCAGGGCCTACCCGCGCTCAGCGTGGAGAACGAGCGGCTCCGCAGCCTTCTCGGCCTGAGCCATCGGATCAAGACCCCGTACGTCGCGGCGGAAGTCCTGCACCAGGCCCAGGTGACCGACTCGCGCATGCTGCTCCTCAGCGTCGGCCAGGTCGAGGGAGTCGCGTCGTTCGATCCGATCGTCGCTCCCGAGGGGCTGATCGGCGTCATCTGGAACGCCGGCCGGACCACCAGCGTGGCGATGACCTGGGCGCATCCCGAGTTCCGGGTGAGCGCCTTCACCGCGAACGGCAGCGCCTACGGGATCGTGGCGGCGTCGCCCAACGCGACCGGAAGCGACGCCTATCTCGAGTTTCGCGGCGTTCCCTACCGGGACTCGGTCACGCAGGGCACGGTAGTGCTCTCCTCGGGGCTTGGCGGCGTGTATCCGAAGGGCATTCCGATCGGGACGGTGATGGGAGTGATCCGCGAGGAGGCCGGCTGGGCGCGGGTGTACCGGGTCCGGCCGGCCGCCAATCCCGCCTCGACCGGCCACGTCCTCGTGCTCACCGGCCGGCGCGTGGCGTCGGTCGCCGAGGCATTCCCCTCGGATACCTTGGAGCCCACGCAGAGGTCCGACTCGCTCAAGCCCGAAGTCCGTCCTCGGGAAGCCCCGCCTCGAGCCGCGGAGCCGGCGGCGCCGGCTCGGGCCAGGCCCGATTCGGCGGTGCGGGCCAAGTCGGACTCGGCTGCGCGGGCGAAAGCGGATTCGGCGGCCAGGGCGCGGCGGCGCATGTCGGCTGATTCCGCGGCGCGGCGGCGCGTGGCGGCCGATTCCGCGCGGCCGCCGGCAGCGGCTCCGGCGCCCGCCCCGGCGGACTCCACGCCGTGACCTCGACCCGAACCAGCCGATTCCAGCTGGGCGCCGTCCTGGTGACGCTCGTCCTGCTCCACTTCTACGTGCGGCCCCGTCTGTTCGACGCCCGGCTCGCGCCCGACTTCCTGCTGTTCGGGCTGGTCATCTTCGCGATGCGGAGCGGTCCCGGAGCCGGGGCGCTGGCCGGCTTCCTGGTCGGCCTGGCGACGGACGCGCTCTCGCCGGCCCGGTTCGGGGCCGCCACCCTCGCCGACACGATCGTGGGCTACGCCGCGGCGTGGGGCCGGGCGGTGTTCTTCGCCGACAACCTGCTGGTGAACGCGGGCTTCGTGGCCGTCGGGCTGTGGCTTCGCGACCTGATCCTGCTGCTGGCGAGCGGCACGGCGCAGGGGCAGCTGCTCCTCGAGCTGGGCGTCTACAGTCCGCTCCAGGCATTGAGCACCGCGGCGGCGGGCGCGCTGGTGCTGTACGCCTTCCGCCAGTGGTTCGCGGTGCGGCTCGACACATGACCGGGTTCGACTCCTACCGTGTAGGCGAGCGGGCACAGGTCGCCCGGTGGATCATCTCCGGTGCCTTCCTGCTTCTTCTGGGCGCGTTCTTCCGAACCCAGATCATCCAGCACGAGAAGTTCCAGCTGAAGGCGGAGACCAACCGGCTTCGGCCGATCCCCCTTACACCGCCGCGCGGGACGATCTACGACTATCGCGGCCGGATCATCGCGGAGAATGTACCGGGGTACTCGGTCAAGCTCCTCGCTCCTTCGGCTGATTCGCTCCGCGCCGTGCTGGCGCGGGTTCGCCGGGTGGTCCCGCTCGACAGCAGCGACATCTCCGAGGTTCTCCGCCGCTTTCAGACCGCGCGCTACCAGCCGGTGGTCGTGTTCGGTGATGCCAGCTTCGAGACGGTCTCGAAGCTGGAGGAGCACCGGGTGGCGCTGCCGGGCCTCGTCATTCAGGCGGAGCCGAAGCGCCTGTACCCGGCTGGCCGGGCTGTCGCCCATCTCGTGGGCTACGTCGGCGAGATAACCGACGCGGACCTGGAGAATGAGCGCTACGAAGGGCTCAACCCGGGCGCGATCGTCGGGAAGGCGGGGCTCGAGCAGGCGTACGACGATACGCTGAGAGGCACCGAGGGGGTGCGGTACATCGAGGTCAACGCGCGCGGCCGCCTGGTGCGGGAGGAGGCCAGCACCGCCTCGCTTCCACCGACGCCGGGGCACCCGATCGCGACGACGGTCGATCTCGATCTCCAGCGATTCATCGACAGCATCTGGCCGCCGGGTGTCCGCGGGGCGATGATGGCGCTGACTCCCGCTGGGGAGGTCCGTGCCCTCTACTCCGCCCCCAGCTACGACCCCAACGCCTTCATCGGGGGCATCTCGCCGCAGTTGTGGCGCGCGCTCAACTCGGACGAGGCCCGACCGCTGCTTGACCGCGCCATCCAGGCACGCTACCCGCCGGCGTCGCCCTTCAAGCTCGCGATTTCGGCGATGGCGCTCCGGCGCGGTCTCATCGGCCTCGACACCCACATGCCCGTCCCCTGCCGGGGGGGACTCCGCATGGGCAACCGGGTGTTCCGCTGCTGGAAGAAGGAGGGACACGGCTCGCTCGACCTCATCGGCGCGGTCGCCGCGAGCTGCGACGTCTACTTCTATCAGCTGGGGCTCAGGCTCGGGCTCGATGCCATCATCGAGGACGGCGTGCTGATGGGGTTCAAGGACCGGACCGGCGTGGATCTGGGTAACGAGATCAACCCGATCTACCCCTCCTCCACCGGCTACTTCGATCGGCTGTACGGCGCCCGGCGCTGGAGCCCCGCGGCCACGACGCTCAATTTCTCGATCGGCCAGGGCGAGAACACCCAGACGCTGATCAACATGGTCCGCTTCTACTCCGGACTGGCAGGTAGCGGTGAGGAGCTTGCACCGTTCCTCGTGCGTCAACGGGAGGGGACCAAGCCCCGCCCGCTGGGGCTCTCGGCGGAGCAGATGGATGGCCTGCGCCACGCGTTGATCGCCGTGGTGGAGCGGGGGACGGCCCAGGCTTCTCGCCGCATGGATCTTCAGGTGGCGGGCAAGACCGGGACGGCCCAGAACCCGCACGGGAAGGATCATGGCTGGTTCATCGGGTTCGCCCCGGCCGACAAGCCGCAGCTCATTGTCGGCGGCATCATGGAATTCGCCGAGCACGGCACCGTGGTCGCGCCGTACGTGGTGCAGGCCCTCCGGCGGTACGTCCTGGGCCCGGATTCAGCGTCCAAGGCCCCGATCAAGGTCCGGGTCATCGCGCCCGAAGACAGCGCGCCTCGCACGCTGGAGCTCGATCCCGACTCCGCCGCCGCGCAGGCCGCCGCGGAGTCGTTGCGCGCGGCCACCGGGACCGTGCGGCCATGAGGCTCGCGGCGATCGACCGCCAGCTCGCGGTCACGGCGCTCGCCCTCGTGCTGTACGGCCTGGTGGTCCTCTACTCGGCCGGGCAGACCGACGTCCCGACCGCCGGCGCCGGTGCGTGGCATCGCCAGTTCCTCTGGTTGGGAGTCGGCCTGCTCGCCGCGTGGGGAACATTCCAGATCTCCCCGCGGCTGCTCGAGTGGCTCACGCCGGCGATCTACGGCTTCAGCATCCTGCTCCTGCTGATCGTTCTGGCGGTGGGCACGGGGGCCGGCACGGCCGCAAGCAGCCATACGTGGCTCGCGATCGGGGGGCACCAGATCGGGCAGCCCTCCGAGATCGGGAAGGTGGCCACGGTGCTGATGCTGGCCCGGTATCTGTCGGGCCGTCGGGAGCCCCCGCGGTCGCTCCGGGACCTGGTCGTTCCGCTCCTGATCGTGGGCGTGCCGTTCCTGTTGGTCATGAAAGAGCCCGATCTGGGCAGCGCGATCGTGTTCATCGGGATCTTCTTCGCCATGCTGTTCTGGGCGGGGGTCCGGCCCCGGCTGATCTTCCTGCTGGCGTCGCCGGGACTCAGCCTGCTGCTCGCGTTCAGCAATGCCACCTGGGGCTTCTGGATCGTCGCCTTCACCCTGGTTCTGCTCGCCTGGCGCCCCTACCTGTGGGACGGACTGGCCTTCTGGCTGCTCAACGTGATCAGCGGGTTCATTGCGATGCCGCTGTGGCACCGGCTCGCTCCGTACCAGCAGAACCGGCTCCTCACGTTCCTCAACCCAGAGGTGGACCCCCGGGCCGCCGGTTATCACGCCATCCAGTCGCGGGTCGCCATCGGATCGGGGGGCTGGTTCGGCACGGGCTATACCCAGGGCCCGCAGAAACGCCTGGCCTTCCTCCCGGAGCAGCACACCGATTTCGTCTTCTCGGTGGTCGGGGAGGAGCTGGGCTTCGTCGGCGTGGCGATCGCTCTGGCCCTGTTCTGCGCTCTGTTCATGATTCTGGTTCGGGTGGCGCGCCGCGCCACGGACTCGTTCAGCAGCCTGCTGGTGTTCGGGATCCTGGGGATGTTCTTCTCTCACGTCTTCGAGAATGTCGGCATGACGGTGAACATCATGCCGATCACCGGCATCCCGCTGCCGTTCTTTTCATATGGCGGCTCGTTCTTTATCATCTGCTGCGTATGTTTGGGGTTGGTGTCGCGGGTCGCTTGGGACTCGCGACTTGCTGGTTATGCTGATGTATAGCAATAACTTAGCAGGTGGGGTCTGGCGCTGGGGCGGGCACGAACGCAGATTTAGGCCCTGTCGCCTTTCCAGTAAGTGGCCCCCTCTCACCTCGACATCGCGGACCCTATGGCTGTGATGGCATGGTTCAAGAAGGAGCGTAAGCCGCGTGCGTCCCAACGAAATCGGCTGGAAATTCCAGCGGATGCGTGGGAAAAGTGCGATGGCTGCGGCCACATCGACATCAAGGAAAAGTTCGAAAAGGCGCTCAACGTCTGCCCGGAGTGTGGCCGACACCGACGGTTCACGGCCGAGGAGTACATCGAGCTCCTGACCGACGCGGGGACATGGCGCGAGTTGTACGGCAACCTGCGATCGGTCGATCCACTCAAGTTCGAGCACTATGCCGAGCGCCTCACCTCTGCTCGGAAAAAGGCCGGCCACGCGGACGCGATGTATGCCGGCACCGCCAAGCTCGAGGGCATCCCCTACAATTTGGGCGTCATGAACTTCGCCTTCATGGGCGGGTCCATGGGGTCCGTGGTGGGCGAGAAGATCTATCGGCTGGCCCGCCGCTCGCTGGAGAAGAAGGCCCCCCTCGCGCTCGTCTCGACGTCCGGCGGCGCCCGCATGCAGGAAGGGGTCGTGAGCCTCATGCAGATGGCCAAGACCTCCGCCGCTCTCGCCCAGCTCTCCCGCGCCCGCATCCCCTACGTCTCGATTCTCACCGATCCCACGACGGGCGGTGTGTCCGCGTCCTTCGCGATGCAGGGCGACGTGATCCTCGCGGAGCCGGGTGCCGTGATCGGATTCGCGGGCCAGCGGGTGATCAAGCAGACCATCGGCCAGGACCTGCCGGACGGCTTCCAGACCGCCGAGTTCCTGCTCGACCACGGCCAGATCGACGACGTCGTACCCCGCGGCTCGTTGCGCGAGACGACGGCCCGACTTCTTCGGCACATGCAGGGGCAACGGCAGCGGGTCGAGGAGCTGGAGTTGGCCTGAGTCCTCTTGCCCGCGAAGCGCCGACGCCCCACCAGGTCGAAAGCCGGGTGGGGCGACGTGTTTTGGCCCTCGCACCCCTCATCTCTCACTTCTCACGCTGCTTCTCTCGTGTCCCTGACCTACCAGCAGGCCATCGACTTCCTGTTCCCCCGCACGACGACCATCAAGTTCGGGCTGGGGACCACGCGCGCGCTCCTGGCCGAGCTGGGCACGCCGCAGGACGCGATGCCCTTGGTGCACGTGGGCGGCACCAACGGGAAGGGGAGCGTCTGCACCCTCGTGGCGTCGGTGCTCCGGGAGGCGGGGTGGCGGGTCGGGCTCTATACGTCGCCGCACCTCGTCTCGTTCCGCGAGCGCATCCGGGTAGACGGTGAGCCGATAAGCGAAGCAGCCGTCGCCATGTGGACCGAGCGCCTCAAGCCGCTCATCCGGCGGCGGGCCGCCACCTTCTTCGAGGCCACGACCGCCATCGCCCTGGCCGACTTCGCGGCGCGTGGGGTCGAGATCGGGGTGATCGAGGTGGGTCTGGGCGGCCGCCTGGACAGCACCAACGTGATCCGACCGCTCGTGAGCGCGGTGACCAAGATCGAGCTCGACCACATGAAGTATCTCGGTGACACTCTGGACGACATAGCGACCGAGAAGGCCGGCATCGCCAAGCCCGGCGCGCCGTTCGTGATCGGCGAGACTCGGCCCGAGCTGGTCGAGACGCTGCGGCGCGAGGCGAAGTGCTTCATGGCCCGGCTGGATCGGTCCGCCCGTCCCGACATCCGGGTCGTCCCGCCGGACTATCAGTGGGAGGGGCCGCTGAGCCTGCTTGGCCCGCACCAGCGGCGGAACGCGGCCGTGGCCCACGGCCTCCTCATGGCCCTGCCGGCGCCGTACCGACCGACGCAGGCGCAGGTGGCCGCGGGGTTCGGCGTGGCCAGAGTCCCCGGCCGTCTCGATCGACACGGCCACTGGCTCTTCGACGTCGCGCACAACCCCGATGGCATCGGGGCGCTGGTCCGCGCGATCCGCGCACTCGATCCGCCGCGCCCGCTCCACGCGCTCGTCTCGATCCTGGGCGACAAGGCGTGGCCGGAGATGCTGGTGGTGCTGGATCAGGTGATCGACCGGGGCATCCTCACGCTCGCCCCGACCGCCGCGAATCGCGGGTGGGACATCGAGTGGCTCCGCGCCTGGCTGCGCGATTCCTCCCGGCCACCGGCCCGGGCCGCATGGACCCTCGTACCGGACTTCCGGGAAGCCATCGCCACTGCGGAGACCGGCGCCGCGACCGTGCTCGTCACCGGCTCCTTCCACACCGTCGGCGACGTGATGGCGGTGCTCGGCCTGGCGCCTCTCTGACTGTTTACGCTGTATCCCCGTCCGTCTATCTTCCCCCCATGAAAACCACGGCCCTTCCGGGCTTTCGTGATTTCTACCCCGACGATCTCGCGCTCCGCAGCCATATCTTCGCCACCTGGCGCATGGTGGCGGGGCGCTACGGCTTCGAGGAGTACGACGGGCCGCCGCTCGAGCCGCTGGATCTCTACACCGCGAAGAGCGGGGCCGAGATTGTGGGGCAGCTCTACAATTTCAAGGACAAGGGCGACCGGGAGGTGGCGCTCCGGCCGGAGATGACGCCCACGCTGGCCCGCATGGTCGCCGCCCGGGCGAACGGGCTCCGGAAGCCGATCCGCTGGTTCTCGATTCCACAGCTCTTCCGCTACGAGCGGCAGCAGCGCGGCCGTCTACGGGAGCACTTCCAGCTCAACTGCGATCTGATCGGGGAGCCGGGGCCGCTGGGCGACGCCGAGATCATCGCGCTCGCGATCGACGTGATGCGCGCGTTCGGCCTGACGGCGCGCGACGTGCGGGTGCGGATGTCGGACCGACGGGTGCTGACGGCGTTGCTCGAGGCGCGCGGTGTTCCGACGAGCGGGCTGGAAGCGGCGTATCAGTTCATCGATAAGATCGAGCGGCTGCGGCGTGATGAGATCGAGCGATTCACATCGGAGGCTTCGGCCATCGCCCCGGCGACGGTCCATGATCTGGAGGAGATTTCGCGAGTCAAGGGATGGGCCCAACTTGACGCCGAGTTGAATAAGTCGCCGACGGCGCGGGCCGTTGCTGCCCCGCTTCGCGCGACCTATGCCGCGCTCGAGGCCATGGGGCTGGCCGAATTCGTCGAGATCGATCTCACGATCGTCCGCGGCCTCGCCTACTACACCGGCACGGTCTTCGAGCTGTTTGACGCCGGCCGCACCCTCCGCGCCATCTGCGGTGGCGGCCGGTACGACAATCTGCTGTCCGCCCTGGGCGGTGTGGATCTGCCGGCGCTCGGGTTCGGGATGGGCGACGTCGTGCTGGCCGAGCTGCTGAAAGAGCGGGGTCTTGGTCCAACGGCGACTGCGGGACTCGACGTGTTCGTGGCCGCCGTGACGGCCGACGACCTGCCGCGGGCGCTCTCACTGGCGCACGAGCTGCGCGACGCCGGACTCCGCGTCGAATACCCGCTGGCAGCGGCGCCGCTCCGGAAGCAGCTCGACCTGGCGGCCGCGCGTCGCGCGCGCTACGCCGTCGTCGTGGGACCGGACGAGTGGGCCCGGGGCGAGGTGGTGCTCCGGGATCTCGACGAGAAGGACAAGGCGAGGGCGCAGCGCGCCGTCGCGCGGGACGCCGTCGCCGCCGAGATCGTCGGGCTCGCGGGCCAGGGCGCGTCGTGACCCCCTGTTCACTGTTCACCGTTCACTGCTCACTGGATTGTCATGGCTGACAACAAGGCCCTCACCACCCGCGCGGCCGACTTCAGCGCCTGGTACAACGAGCTGATCATGAAGGCCGAGCTGGCCGATTACAGTCCGGTCCGTGGCTGCATGGTCATCCGGCCGAACGGCTACGCGATCTGGGAGCAGATGCAGCATGCGCTCGACACCATGTTCAAGGAGACCGGCCACCAGAACGCCTACTTTCCGCTCCTCATCCCCCAGAGCTTCCTCTCGCGGGAGGCGGAGCACGTGGAAGGCTTCTCCCCCGAGACCGCCGTGGTAACGCACGGCGGCGGGAAGGAGCTGGAGGAGCCGCTGGTGATCCGGCCCACGTCGGAGACGATCATCTACGCGATGTACGCCAAGTGGATCCAGAGCTACCGCGACCTCCCGCTGCTGATCAACCAGTGGGCCAACGTGGTACGCTGGGAGCTCCGCACGCGCCTCTTCCTTCGCACGACCGAATTTCTCTGGCAGGAAGGGCACACCGCTCACGCGACCGAAGCGGAGGCGGAGGAAGAGACGCTCCGCATGCTCGGCGTTTACCGCACGTTCATGGAGCAGTGGATGGCGATGCCGGTGTTGACCGGCCGCAAGACCGACAGCGAGCGGTTCGCGGGCGCACTCCGGACCTACAGCTGCGAAGCGCTGATGCAGGACAACAAAGCCCTTCAGGCGGGCACCAGCCACAACCTCGGCCAGAATTTCGCGCGGGCGTTCGAGGTCACGTTCCAGACCGCGGCCGGTGAGCTGGATCATGTCTGGAACACGTCCTGGGGAGTGTCGACCCGGCTCGTCGGCGCGCTGATCATGACCCACGGCGACGACAACGGCCTCATCTGTCCCCCGCGCCTGGCCCAGTATCAGGTGGTGATCGTCCCGATCTACAAGACAGACGAAGAGCGTGCCAGGGTGCTCGAAGCCGGCGACCAGTTGCGCCGGACGCTCGCGGTGAAGGGCATTCGCGTCCACCTGGACGCGCGGGAGGGGCTCAAGCCGGGCGCCAAGTATTACGAATGGGAAGGTCGCGGGGCGCCGTTGCGGCTCGAGGTCGGTCCCCGCGACGTGGCGGCTGACACCGTGATGCTCGCCCGGCGCACGGGTGGCAAGAAGGAATCGATTCCAATGGGCGGGATCGGCGAGCGGCTGCTCGCGGAAATGGACCGGATGCAGGAGGAGCTGCTGGCCGGCGCCACGGCACGGCGCGACGCGAACACGATCCGCGGCGTCACCAAGCAGCAGTTCCTGGAGTTCATGGAACGGGATGGGGGCTTCGCCTACGGCGGATTCTGCGGGGACGGCGCTTGCGAAGCAGAGATCAAGGACGAGACCAAGGCGACGATCCGAGTGCTGCCGGACGCGGAGTTCCGCTCGCCGACGCCGCCCGTGACCTGCATGTGGTGTGGCCGGCCCAGCGTGGTCGAGGCAGTGTGGGCGAAGGCCTACTGACGATGGGGAGCCCGCCGGGGCAGGGCGGCGACGCGAGCGCCCTGCTCGCCGATGCCGGGCTCGCGCGGCAGGGGCCGTCGCTCGTGGTGGAGGGAGCCCGGCTCACGGAGATCGCCGAGCGCGTCGGTACGCCGGCCTACGTGTACAACCTTGCGGTGATCCGCCGGCGCTACCGGGCGCTGGACGACGCGCTGGCCGGCGTCCCGCACCGGATCTGCTTCGCCATCAAGGCGAACGGCAACCTCGGCGTGCTCCGGGCGTTCCGCGAGCTGGGCGCCGGGGCCGACATCGTGTCGGGTGGCGAGCTGGCCCGGGCGCTCGCGGCGGGGTTTCCAGCGGAGCACGTGGTCTTCAGCGGAGTCGGCAAGTCGGACGCGGAGCTGGCGGCGGCGGTCGAGGCCGGGGTAGGGCACGTCCACCTCGAGTCGGCGGCCGAGCTCGCGGCGCTCACGGAGATCGTCGCGCGTCGGGGCCGCCCGCTCAACGTCGGTATCCGGGTGAATCCGGACGTGACCGCCGACACCCATCCCTACATCGCGACCGGCCGCGGCGGGATCAAGTTCGGCGTGCCGCTCGACCAGGTGCTCCCGCTGGCACTCGAGGTTGGACGCCACCGCCTTCTCACGCTCGACACCCTGGCCATGCACATCGGAAGCCAACTGCTCGACCCTCGGCCGTACCGCGAAGGCGTCGAGCGGTTGCTCGAGCTGGTGGGCGCGCTCCGGGCCGCCGGCGTGGCCAGCCTCCGGGCGCTCGACATCGGCGGCGGTCTCGGCATCCGGTACCGGGACGAGGAACCGCTGTCCCCCGCGGTGCTCATGGCTGCGGTGCTCCCCCGCATCCGCGAGAGCGGACTCGCGCTCGTGCTCGAGCCGGGCCGGTATCTGGTCGGTAGCGCGGGGATGCTCCTCACTCAGGTGCTGTCGCGGAAGCATTCCGGCGGCAAGGACCTCGTGATCGTGGATGCGGGTATGAACGATCTGGTCCGTCCGAGCCACTACAAGGCCTATCACGAGATCGTGGAGCTCGAGGCGCGCAGCGGCGCCGCGGTGCCGGTGGATGTCGTGGGACCGGTCTGTGAGACCGGCGACTTCCTCGCCCTCGACCGGACGCTCCCGCCGCTCGAGCGGGGCGACCGGCTGGCCGTGCTGGGCGCCGGCGCGTACGGCTTCGTGATGAGCTCGAACTACAACTCCCGGCCGCGCGCGGCGGAGGTCATCGTGGACGACGGGCGGTGGTGGGTCGCCCGGGCCCGGGAGTCCATCGAGGACCTCTATCGCGGCGAGCGCGCCGATCCCACGTCCACCGAGGCACCGTGAGCACGCACCACGACGGCATCCTGATCATCGACTTCGGGTCGCAGTATACCCAGCTGATCGCTCGGCGCGTGCGCGAGGCGCATGTGTACTGCGAGATCCACCCACCCTCGCGTACGGTCCAATGGATCCGGGAGTGGAAACCGAAGGGGATCATCCTCTCCGGCGGGCCCAACTCCGTCTACGACGACGACGTGCCCACGGCCGACCGCGCTCTCCTCGACACGAACATTCCGGTGCTGGGGCTGTGCTACGGGATGCAGCTCCTCGCCCACCTGGCCGGCGGGAAAGTGGTCCGTGCGAACCGGCGGGAGTACGGCCGCGCCGATGTGCGGGTGCAAGGGGGGAGGCTCTTCGAGGGCTTCGGCCCGGGCGAGGAGACTCCGGTCTGGATGAGTCACGGGGATCACGTGGACACCCCGCCGCCCGGCTTCACCGTCACCGCCTGCAGCGATAACTCGCCGATCGCCGCGTTCGAGCACCGCGAGCGCCCCCTGTTCGGCGTCCAGTTTCACCCCGAAGTGGCGCACACCCCGCGCGGGGGCGAGATCCTCAACACGTTCCTCTTCGACATCTGCGGCTGCACGCCCGACTGGACGCCGGGCCACTTCATCGAGTCGGAGATCGGGCGGATCCAGGGCATGGTTGCCCCGCACGAGCGGGTGATCTGCGGGCTCTCGGGTGGTGTGGATTCATCGGTGGCCGCCGTGCTGGTCCACCGCGCGGTCGGCGACCGGCTCACCTGTATCTTCGTGGACCACGGTCTCCTCCGGCTGCACGAGCGAGAACAGGTGGAAACGACGTTCCGCCGGCACCTCGGCATCGATCTGCGGGTGGTGGACGCGTCGGACCTGTTCCTCCAGCGCCTCGCGGGAGTGACTGATCCTGAAGAGAAGCGGCGGCGGATCGGGCACACGTTCATCGAGGTCTTCGAGACCGAGGCACGCCAGGTCGGTCCCGGCGTCGGCTGGCTGGTGCAGGGCACGCTGTATCCCGACGTGATCGAGTCGCTGTCGCCGCGCGGGGGGCCGTCGGTCACCATCAAGACCCATCACAACGTGGGCGGCCTGCCTGAGCGGCTGCCGTTCAAGCTGCTCGAGCCTCTCCGGGAGCTGTTCAAGGACGAGGTCCGCCAGGTAGGGCGGGAGCTGGGGCTACCGGAGGAAATGGTGGGCCGCCATCCGTTCCCAGGCCCTGGCCTGGCCATCCGGATCGTAGGGGAAATCACCGCGGAGTCGCTCGACGTGCTGCGCCGGGCCGATCACATCTACATCGAGGAGATCCGTGCCGCCGGTCTGTACGATTCGATCTGGCAGGCGTTCGCGGTGCTGCTGCCGATCCGCTCGGTCGGCGTACAGGGGGACTTCCGGACGTACGACCAGGTCGTCGCGCTCCGCGCGGTTACCAGCCGCGACGGCATGACGGCCGACTGGTATCCGTTTCCGCCGGACGTGCTCGCGCGCGCGGCGAACCGCATCGCCAATGAAGTGAGCGGTGTCAATCGGGTGGTCTACGACGTGAGCTCGAAGCCCCCCGCGACCATCGAGTGGGAGTGATCGCCATGCCCGATCCGCTGACGAAGCTCTTGCGGGCCATCCTGCCGAAAGCCACGGCGGAAGAGATCGCCGACGCGGCCGAGCGGCTTGGCTCGTTCATCGAGACAGGCGCCACGTGGGTGGGAGAGACGGCGGACGTCACCGTCCGCAAAGTGGAGAACGTGCTGAGCGGGGGCGACGTGACTCCGCGCGCCATGCCCGCGCTGCCACGCGACATCGATGACCTGGTGTGGGCCAAGGTCACCCGCGCCGTGGGCCCGCGGGTGCAGGAGATCCGGGCGCGGGCGCGGGCGCTCCGCGACGAGCCGGATCAGCGCGAAGACATTGTGGCCTTCACGAAGGACGTCGAGTGGCTGATCGGGGAGCTTGGGTCTGCGTGGGCGCGCGAGGTCGCCCTCAGGGCCGCGCGGGTGCAGTCGCTGCCGGCTCCCTGAAGCGCGACGACCAGCTCTTCCTGAGCTTCGCCACCTTCGGCGCGATCATCGCCTGGCAGTACATGCGCTCCGGGTGGCGGGAGAAGTACCCCTGGTGGTACTCCTCTGCCGGGTAGAAAACCTCGAGGGGTGCCACCTGGGTGACGATCGGGGCCCCGAAGACCCGCTTCCGCTCCAGCTCCGCGATCACTTCCCTGGCCGTCCGCGCCTGCTCCTCGTCCCGATAGAAAATCGCCGACCGGTATTGCGTACCGGTGTCCGGACCCTGCCGGTTGAGTGTGGTGGGGTCGTGGAACGCGAAGAAGATCTCCGTGAGCTCGCGGTAGGAGACCACCGCGGGGGCGAACGCCACCTGGAGCGCCTCGGCATGGCCGGTGCGGCCGGTGCAAACCGCCTCGTAGGTCGGCTGCGGAACCGCGCCCCCGGTGTAGCCCGAGACCACGCGCTCCACACCCTTGAGCCGCTCGAAGACGGCCTCCAGGCACCAGAAGCACCCGCCGGCGAAAACGGCGGTCTCGAAAGGGGTCGGGGGCATGACGTTCTCTCCGGAGTGAGGGTCTAGGCTCCCCACAAACGCCCGCGGGGGCCCAGCGGTTCCCCTACACGCCCTTTTCGTCGAGCAGCGCCAGAAACTGGTCCGGCTCGTTGAGGGACGCGAGCCGGGCCGGGATGTCCGGGTCCTTGGCGAACTGGGCGATCTTTCCCAGGACCGGGAGGTACATGTTCACCGCTTCATCGGGGGGTGCGACGATCAGGAAGAAATCGTGCACCGGCAGGCCGTCGATGGCCTGGTACGAGACCCCCTCGGCGCGGTGGCCGTAGGCCAGCCGCACCTTGCTCACCACTGCCGAGCGGCAGTGGGGGATGGCGATGCCCCGGCCGACGCCGGTGGATCCGAGGCTCTCCCGGCGCTGAAGCGCGCGGAGGAGTGTGTCGGCGGCAGCGTCATCCACGGCCAGCAACCCGACCAGCTCGCGGAGCACGTCGTCGCGCGTGGCACCCGCCAGAGCAAGGCGCACGGTGCCGGGACCGAACAGATCTTTGAGGCGCATGGCGCACGAACCTACCCCCTCGCCGCGGGAGGTGTCAACAAGTATTTTGACCCCATGCAGTTGCCCTATCCGTCGGCCCACCCGTTCGCCCTGATCCTGGCCCCCATGGCCGGGGTCTCCGAGGCGCCGTTCCGCCAGATCTGCCGGCGGATGGGTGCGGACGTCGTGGTCTCCGAGTTCCTCTCGTCCGAGGCGATCCGCCGGCGCATCCGGAACACGCTGGAAGGCGCGGAGTTCGAGGAGTGCGAGCGGCCGATCGGCATTCAGATCTACGGCGCCGACGCCAACGCGATGGCCGAGGCCGCCGGCCTCATCACCGAGCACTACCAGCCGGAGTTCATCGACATCAACTTCGGCTGTCCGGTGAAGAAAGTTGTGCAGCGCAACGGCGGCTCGGGATGTCTCCGCGACCTCGACCTGGTCGACCGCATCATCCGCGCGGTCGTCGCGGTCACGCATCTGCCCGTCACCGTGAAGACCCGGAGCGGGTGGAACGACGAGGGGCGGGATCCGGTCGGGATCGCCCTCCGGATGCAGGATGCGGGGGCGAAGGCCTTCACGCTACACGCGCGCACCCGCACGCAGATGTTCGCCGGACAGGCCGACTGGGACGAGATCGCCCGCGTCTCCGAGGCGCTGGAGATCCCGGTCATCGGCAACGGCGACATCCAGACCGCCGAGGACGTCGTCCGCATGCAGGCGCACACGCGCTGCGCCGGCGTCATGGTCGGCCGCGGAGCGTTCGGCAACCCCTGGCTGTTCCGCGACGCGCAGGCTCTCCTGGCGGCGCGGGCCCGGCCCGAGGCCCCCGATGCAGCGGAGCGCTTCCGCGTGGCGCTGGAGCACGCGCGGCTTGCGCTCCGCCTCCAGGGCGACACCCGGAAGACGGTGATGGAGTTCCGGAAGCATCTCGGCTGGTACACGAAGGGCCTGCATGGGGCGAGCGACCTGCGCCAGCGCCTCTTCCGAATCGAGTCGATCGCTGAAGCCGAGGCGATCTTCCTGGAATACCTCGGGCCCGTCGCCCGAGTCGCGTGACTCCGGCCCAGCTGGAGGCGCTGCTCCACGACGTTGCCGAAGGCCGCGTTGCCCCGGCGAACGCGGTCGATCGTCTCCGGCACTTCCCCTTCGAAGAGCTTCCCTTCGCGCGGATCGATCATCACCGGGCCCTCCGCCAGGGGCACCCGGAGGTCGTCTTCTGCGAGGGGAAGACGGTCGAGCAGGTGGTCGACATCGCCGACCGCCTGGTAGCGGCCAACGGAGGGTTCCTGGGCACCCGCGCCGATGAGCGGATGGCAGCCGCACTACGGGCGCGCTTCGAGCGTCTCGACTGGAACCCCCTTGGCCGAACGGTATATCTGACTCCACCCGGGCCCGCGGCCAGGAAGACCGGCACGATCCTCGTCGTTACCGCCGGCACCAGTGATCTCCGTGTCGCCGAGGAGGCGGCCGTCACGGCCGAGGCGTTCGGTCACGGCGTGGTCCGGCTCCCCGACGTGGGCGTAGCCGGGCTCCACCGCCTCCTGTCGGCGAACGACCGGCTTCAGGAGGCGGACGTCGTGATCGTCGTGGCGGGCATGGAGGGGGCACTGCCGAGCGTGGTTGGCGGGCTGGTGCGCGCGCCGGTCATCGCGGTGCCGACGAGCGTGGGTTACGGGGCATCGTTCGGGGGCCTCGCCGCCCTGCTCGCCATGCTCAACTCCTGCGCCGCCGGGGTAACCGTGGTGAACATCGACAACGGCTTCGGCGCAGCCGCGGCCGCGAGCAGGATACTTGCCGGGTGATCGACCTCGCCGCTGCGGCCGCTCTGGGGGCGTTGGCCGGCTGGGTCGGCGCGCGTCTCGGGGCGGGCGGCAGTGCGCGCGGCAAGGACGGGCGCAGTGGCGATCTCGGCGTTCACCTCCTGCCGGATCCGGCGCTTGGGTGGCTCCTGCGGGCGCACGGTGCCCTCGGGATCTGGGTGACCGAGCTGACCCCGGGCGAAGAGGGGCCCCGGGCAGAGCGGGTGGTAGACGCGGAGCACCTCTCGGTCGCTCAGATCGCCGCGGTGGACCGGCGGCTCGAGCGTGCGCGCGACCAGGAGCAGGGCGGGGCGGAGCGCCTCGAAGGCGGAACCCTGCTGTTTCGGGCCGCGGGGGGCGTGGCGGTGGGGTTGCTGCTCCCGGTAGCGCGGGCCACGACCGCACTCGCCGACGCAGAGCGCGATCTGGACCGTCTGCTCGACGCCGTACGGCGCCGGCCCCAGATCGTGGCCTTGGCCCAAGCACAGACCCAGGAAGCCTCCCTCGAGTCCGTGGGGAGCGTCGGTCTCCGCCTCGCCTACCAGCTCGAGCGCAGCCTGGACGCCGAGGTCGTGGTCGCCGCGGTGGACGAGCGGGTGGTGCGGGTGATCGGGGTCTCCGGCCGGGCCGACCGCCGGCTGCTGGACGCTGTGCTGCCGGCCGAGAGCGAGCTGGCGTTGGTGGCACTGGGCGAGCTGGGGCAGATGCTGTCTACCGGAGATCCGCTGAGCGGCGTGGTGCCCGACCGCCGGCAGCGAGTCGGGGCGACGCTGCTGGCCCCGATCATGGTGGGCAGCGACCGCGAGCCGACTGGGGCGGTAGCGATCCACGTCGGCGGCAGCGACGAGCCGACGGGTCCGGCCAGGGCGGAGCTGGTCGAGGCCCTCGCCAATGCCGGTCCCCGCCTGGCCAAGGCACTGGTAGGCGACCGGGCCAGACGGCAGGCCAGGTCGGATCCGCTTACCGGTCTCGCCAACCGGAGAGGGTTCGACGATGCGCTGCAGCAGATCGACGTTCGCGAAGGCGCCCTGATCTACGCTGACTACGACCACTTCAAGCAGCTCAACGATTCGCTGGGTCACGACGCCGGGGATGCGGCCCTGCTCCACTTTGCCCGGGTCATCCGGGAGCAGGTCCGGGCCGGCGATACAGCGGCCCGGATCGGCGGGGAGGAGTTCGCCGTCTGGCTACCCCGCGCGTCGCTGCAGCTGGGGATGCGGATCGCCGAGCGAATCCGGATCAAGCTGGGGACCACCCCATGGGACTGGAATGGCCGCCATTGGCCGCTGAGCGCGTCGTTCGGGGTGGCCGCCTGTCCCGAGACCAACCGGAGCATCGAGAACCTGCCGGGCCAAGCCGATGCTGCACTTTACGTTGCAAAGAAGAGTGGGCGGAACCGGGTGGAGGCTGCTGGGACCGGCGGACGGTAGCGGCGGGGTGGGGCGCTGACCCGGGGGTTCCCATCCGGCTATATTCCGGGGCATTCCCGCGGGGGCGATTGGCTTCGACGGGTTTGATGAAGGGATCGCAGCGTGCCCAGGTCCAGATCCCTGGTGAAACCGTCTGGAACGTTTCAACTGCCAACACTGAACTGGCAATGGCTGCGTAAGCTGAGCTCTGCTCGCTGACGCACCTTCGGCGTCGGAGCCTGTCCGGGGCGCCGCCGTCGAATCGCAAAGCCGGGCTGGCCTGACGTGGCACCTCGACGCGGCAGGCGAGAGCAGGGAGGGTGGGTGCCGGGCAGGCCGGCTCGATGCCGGCTCGGCACGACAGGCAAGAAATTGAGCCTACGCACGTAGACGCGGTTCTGGAGCCTTACTCGGACCAGGGTTCGATTCCCTGCGCCTCCATATTTTCCCGGGACGCCTCGAGGGCGTCCTTTTTTTTGAGTATGGGTGTATGCTAATGGCTAACGGCTAATAGCCATTAGCCATTAGCCGTTAGCTAGTAGCAGCTTAGCCGATCATTAATCACCTGACTTATCAAGGCATTCTCACCCGGAGAACGAGGCCATTATGATCGTCGAAGAACGCCGCGGCCCGGCCCGCAGCGTCGCCTCGGTGGAAACCATCCGCGCCCGCTTCCCCGCCCTCGCGCGCCAGCACGCCGGGCATCCCGTCGCCTACTTCGACGGACCGGGAGGCACTCAAGTCCCTCGCGAAGTCGTCGACGCGATGGCCGACTATCTCCTCCACCACAACGCGAACACGCAGTGGCATTACCCCAGCAGCGAGGAGACCGACCGGCTCATCTCCGAGGCCCGCGCCGCGGTCGCCGACTTCCTCAACGGGACGGCTGGCGAGGTGGCGTTCGGGGCGAACATGACCACCCTCACCTTCCACCTCGCGCGCGCCCTGGGCCGGGAATGGGGGCCGGGGGACGAGATCGTCGTGACCGAGCTCGACCACCACGCCAACGTGGCCCCATGGCGGGCGCTGGAGCGCGAGCGCGGGGTGACGGTGCGCTCGATACCGTTCCGCCCGGAGACCGGCCAGCTCGACTGGCCTGAGCTGGAGCGGGCCCTGGGCCCGCGGACCCGTCTCCTGGCCATCGGGGGCGCGTCCAACGCCCTGGGGACCGTCAACGACATCGCGGCCGCCGCGGCGCTCGCCCGGCGGGTCGGCGCGGTCACCTTTATGGACGCGGTCCACTACGCGCCCCACCTTCTGGTGGACGTCCGCGCCCTCGGTGTCGACTTCCTCGCCTGCTCGGCCTACAAGTTCTATGGCCCGCACGTCGGGATCCTGTGGGGCCGGCGGGAACGGCTGGAGCCGCTCGACGTCCCGAAGCTGGACCCCGCTCCCTCGAACGTGCCGGACAAGCTCGAGACGGGCACCCAGAATCACGAGGGAATCGCAGGGGTCCGCGCGGCGGTCGACTTTTTCGCTTCACTGGCGCCGGCGGGGCCGAGCCGGCGGGAGCGTCTGGCCGCGACCTTCTCGGCGCTGCATCGGCGAGGTGAGGAGCTGTTCCGCCGGCTCTGGGAGGGACTCGGACAAGTGCCCGGCGTCCGCTGCTTCGGGCCGCCCCCGGGCCTGCCGAGAACCCCGACCCTGTCGTTCGCGGTCGAGGGGCGGAAGTCCACCGACGTTGCGCGGGCGTGCGCCGGGCGGGGCGTGTTCGTCTCGAACGGGGACTTCTACGCGACGACGGTGCTGGAGCGGCTGGGCTACGGGAGGGACGGGCTGGTGCGGGCCGGCTGTGCCTGCTACACGACGGCGGAGGAAGTAGACAGACTTGTTGAAGCCGTGAGAAGCGAGAAGTGTGAAGTAAGAGGTGAGTATGGGGGGGCCGGGGGGCCCGGGGCCCCCGCGCACCCCATTGTTATCAAATTGTAAACCGGGATGTGAAAAAAGGG
>JBGPPG010000035.1:0-26680 GCA_041488455.1 Gemmatimonadota bacterium | reverse complement strand
CCTTCCCGAGCACTCAGCGGGAGGCATGCAGATCGTCACGGAGCAGATCTTCGAGGGGCTCGCCGAGCTGGGACACGACGTGGAGCTGTTCACGACCGATCGGTCGGGCCAGGTGACGCCGCAGGAAACGACGAACGGCCCGGGCGTGCGAATCCACTACCTCCGCACCGGGGCTCCCGGCCGATACAGCCCGGCGTGGTTCCGGATATTGGACCGGGTGCTGGTCGAGGCGCACGAGCGGAAGCCGTTCGACGTCCTGGTATCCGTCAGCGCCGCCGCACGAGGGCTGCTCCGGCGGTGGCGGCGTCGGGGTATCGCTGTCCCGTCGGTCGTGCTCACCTTCGGCACCCATTTCGACGAATTCCGCGCGAGCCTGCACTCGGTCCGGGGGCACGTGTCGGTGGCGGGTGTTGCGGAGGGGATCGCCCGTGCGGGGCACACGGTGTACCGCGCGGTCAGGGACACGTCGTTCATGCGCTCGCCGGACGCGTTCATCGTGCCTTGTCCGGGCGACCGGATGAAGATCAGCAAGATGTTCGGCATTCCAGCCGACCGTATCGTGGTCATCCCGTTTGGGCTCAAGTCGGAGCTGATCGAGCAGTTGGCGGCCGTCGTGGATCCCGCCAGCCATCTCGTCGCGGTCGTGGCCCGGCTCGAGCGGGACAAGGGCATCCAGATCGCGCTGAACGCCATGCGAGAGGTGCGCCGCACGGTGCCCGACGCGCGGCTCCGGATCGTGGGTGACGGCAGCTACCGCCGGGCGCTCGAGGTATTTGCCCAAGCGGAGGGCCTCGGCGAAGCAGTAGCATTCACCGGGACGCTGCCGTTCGATCGGATCACCGAAGCGTTCACCGGCGTCGCCGTGGTGCTCAACCCGCGGCTGCGCCCGACCGCATACGATCACGCGATGATCGTGGGCATGGCCACCGGCGTGCCGGTGATCACGACCGACCTCGGCGACACGGCGTTCGTGGCCGAGCCGGGGAGGGAGGCACTCTTCGTCCCCGCGGGCGACGAGCGGGCGCTAGCGCGGGCGATCGTGACCTGTCTCACCGATCGAGCGAAGGCCGGCGCGATCGGCGCGGCGGGCGTCGCCGCGGTGCGCAGCCGGTTCACGATGGAGGGAACGGTCGCGCACTACGCCGACGTCCTGTCGACGCTGGCCGCCCGGCGCCTGGGCGGCGAATGAGCGTCCTCGCCATCCTGCTGGGAGGCGCGCTCGGCAAGCTGCTGGGGCTCGGGCGTGAAGTCACGCTGGCGTTCTTCTTCGGTGCCACGAGCACCGCCGACGCGTTCCGCGCCGGGCTCGCGGCGGCGCTCTTCCCCACCCACTTCTTCATGGGCGACGTCCTCGACGGGGCGTTCGTTCCGCTGTACTCCCGGTACCTCCGGACCAACCCGGCGAGCGGGCGGCAGCTCCTCAGGCTCACAAGCACGTACCTGCTGGCGGTTTCCACGGGGCTCGCGGGCCTCGCGTGGATCGCCGGGCCCCAACTGGTGCGGATCTTCGCGCCGGGGCTCTCGAGCGACACGGTCGCGATGTCGGCGCGCATGCTCCGCTGGATGGGGCTCGGGATCCCGTTCTACTGCTTCGCCGCGCTTTACTCGCTGTACGGGATCTGCCACGATCGCTACCGGCCGCTCGCCCTCCGGACCACGTTCCAGAACGGCGCGCTGATGCTCACGATCCCCATCGCCGCCTGGCTGCACAATCCGGAATGGCTGGGGCTGGGCTTCTCGGTCGCGTTCGCCGTCTACCTCACGTACACCTGGGTCTCGTTGCGCGATGTGCGGCGCGCCGATGCGGCGGCCGCCGTGCGCCAGGCGCCGGATGGGCATGAGCTGCGGACGCTCTTTCACACGGCCACGCCGCTCGTGGTAACGCTGGTCCTGGGCCAGTTACTTGCCACGATCGACCGCGCCGCGGCCTCCTTCGTCGGCGTCGGTGCAGTGGCTTCACTGGAATACGCCCGGGCCTTCGTGGAGACGCCGCAGGTGCTGGTGGGCTACGCGGTGGGCACGGTCGCGCTGTCGCGCTTCACGGCGCTCGACAAGCAGGAGGCCCAGTCTCAGGCCGCGGTCCTCATCTTTCCGCTGCTCACCGGCGTGTTGGGCCTGATGCTGGTGCTGGTCGCCGCGGCTCCGGAAATCGTGACGATCACCTATCGGCGGGGGCGGTTCGACGCGAGCGCGGTGGCGCTCGTCTCCCAGGCGCTCAGGGGGCTGGCCGTGGGGGCGGCGTTCATGATGGCGGTGTACATCATGATGCGGATCATCAGCGCCCAGATGCGGAACCGCGAGAACATCATCCCCATGCTGGGGGCCGTGGTCGTCGAGGTGCTGGCGCTTCTGCTGCTCGTCCCGCGCTTCGGCTTGCTGGGCGCGGGGCTCGGGCTGAGCGTGATGCAGATCATTCTCTGCGCCGCGCTCGCCGCGCGGCTCGGGCTGCTCGACGAGTTCGTCCGGCGGCTACCGGGGTGGGTCCTGGGTGGCCTGCTCGCCGGCGGGGCGGGGGCGCTGAGCATGCGGCTGGACGCGCCGGTGCTCGTCCGGCTCTGTGTGATCGCGCCGTGCGTCCTCGCGGGCTGGGTGGCCGGCAGCGCCCTCTCCGCGGTGACGCGGGGCGACCTGCGCGTGCTCCGAGGGCGCGTGGGCCAGGCCGCGCGCCGTCTCCGGCTGCGGGCGGCGGAGGCCGCGCGATGAGCCAGGCGTCAGGGGACGCGATCCGGCGTTACTACGACGAGCTGTGGGTACGGAAGACGGCCGGGGCGCCCGAGGCAGGCACCAGCGCCGCGAGCCGCACCGACGTCGCCCGGCGCCTGCTCAGTCCGGGGACCAGGTTGCTCGACGTGGGCTGCTGGGGCGGGGAGGGGCTCGAGCGCATGGAAGCGGCCAGCCGCTTTCCCGAGCTCTATGGGGTTGACCTCATTCCCGCTTCGGTCGAGGCGGCGCGGGCCCGGGGCATCCAGGCCAGCGTGGTGGATCTCAACCAGCAGGCCCTTCCGTTCGCCGACGGGTTCTTCGATGCGGTGACCTGTCTCGCCGTGATCGCCCAGGTGTTCGACCCGGTGCGTGCCGTCGCCGAGCTGGCACGCGTGCTGCGCCCTGGGGGCCAGCTCGTCCTCAGCGTGCCCAATGTCGCCGTGCTGCCCAACCGCCTCGCGCTGTTGCTCGGGCGTCGGCCGCGGACCTCGCCCGACCCCGCCTGGGACGGAGGGCAGCTGCACTACTTCACGCTCGGCGCGACCCGCGAGCTTCTCGAGCGCCACGGGCTCCGCGTGCGGGCGGTCGCCCCGACGGGGCGCTGGCTCGCCCCGCGGCGCCTGTGGCCGGCGCTCTTGAGTCGGGATCTGGTATTCGACGCGCGGCGGGCGGAGCCAGGCGGCTGAGCGCTAGGCGGGCTTCCGTCCCAGCACGATCCAGTTGATCGTGTCGCCCTGGCGGCCCGCAAGCCGGTCGGCGCCCGCGAAAGCGAGCTGGATGCCCGCGCACACGACGACGGCGAACGGTTTGCCGAGGCGAGTGCGCCCGCCAAGGCGATAGTAGAAGAAGGAGCTGAGCCGCTGGCCCACCGTGCCGAGGGTCCCGGTCGTCGGTGCCACGTCCACCACCTCGAAGCCCGTCTTCCCGAAGAGATAGCCCAGCCCGTACTTGGTGTAGCGGTAGAAGTCGTACGGCTCCTCGTGCAGGCCCCAGGTCTGCGGAGTCGTAAGCAGCAGCGTGCCTCCCGGGGTGATGATCCGGTGCACTTCCCGGAGAAACTCGGCCGGCTCCGGCACATGCTCCAGTACCTCGGTGCACAGGACAGCGTCGAACGCGCCGCTCCGGAACGGAAGCGCCTCGCCGAACGCGGTGACGTCGGCGCGGCTGCCCGGGGTGAAGGTGCGGTTGGTCTCGGTGCCGAAGTAGGGCGCGGCGTCGGGGAACAGACGCCGGTAGGGCTTGGTGCCGCAGCCGATGTCCAGGACCCGGCCGCGGACGGCGCTCTGGTGCCGGGCGAGACCGCGCTCGAGGGTCGAATGGACGATGTGGAACGGGTCGAGCCAGGTGCGCTTGATTCGGGCGAGAAAGGCTCCCGCCACTACCCGCCCCCCGAGCCGTCCCGCGAGCGGAGCGGCAGCACCCGCCCGAGCCCGCGACGCGCCTCCGCCCAGGCGGCCTCCATGTCGGCCCGGCCTTCACTGTCGGTGCGGTTCCACTGGGTGAGCGCCTCGCCGAAGTACGCCATCGCCATGCCGATCAGGAGGCTGCTGACCCCCGCGAGCAGCACGAGTAGCTTCCGCTGCGGGAAGGACCGGCGCACCGGCACGGTGGGGGGCTCCACTATAGTCAGGAGCGGCGTGTCGTTTACCTCGTCGGTGCGGGCGTTCTCGTAGTCGCGGCGCACGTTGGTCAACACCTCGCTGATCTGGTCGAGGCGGGCCTGCCGGCGGCGGGCCTCGAACATGAGGACCGGCGCGTCCTGGTACTGCCGGTTCGCCTCGAAGAAGCTCCGCAGGCTGTCCACGACCGCGCGCTGCTCCCTGTCGAGCTCAATGAGCCGGTTCTCAAGGAACTTCCGCCGGTTCCGGGCGGTCGTCTGCCGGCGCATGGTGTTGAACTGATCGAGTTCCTGCACGAACCAGCCGGCGACCTCGGTTGCCACGCGGGGCCCATCGAGCGCCACCCGGAGGGTCACGGTGCCGGTCTCACGGTTCACGTCGGTGGTCACGCGCCGCATCAGGTAGCGCCGAGCGTAGTACAGGCTGTCGCCGTGGGTCTTGCCACCGACGTCGATCCATTCGAGCAGCGTCGGCCCCTCGCTCCCGGTGTGCTCGACCGACGTGAGCCGGCGGGCGAGCACGTCGTCGAGCGTCGTCTCGGTCGTGACGAGGTCGGCGTAAAGCTTGGGCGACTGGGCCCCTGCGCCCGCCGCGAGCCCGGCGAGACCCGCGAGGCCCCCGAGGGCGGCGGCGCCGCTCTGCGGCGTCGCGGTACGGCTCTCCGGAAGGACGATCGCCTCCGAGGTGTACCGGGACGGCACGACGAAGACCAGCACAATCGTGAGCAGCACGACCAGGCCCGGGAACAACACGGTCCAGCGCCACCGGCGCAGGAACACCGCGCCCAGCATCAGGGGGCGGAGCTCCGCGCCCAGCGGACGGTCACCCATGGGATTGGTCACGTGAGATAGGTCCCCGCGGCTCGATACGCCTCGCTCAGGACGCGACGCCACCAGGTCTCATGCGCGAGATACCATTGCACCGTCGCCTCGAGCCCGGCCGCGAAGTCGTGTCGGGGCCGCCAGCCCAGCTCGGACCGGATCCGGCCGGTGTCCATCGCGTACCGCCGGTCGTGGCCCGGTCGGTCGCGCACGAAGCTGATCAGCGACTCGGGCTTCCCCAGCGCCGCCAGCAGCCGCCGCACCACCTCGAGATTGGGCAGCTCGCTGTGCCCGCCGATGTTGTACGTGGCACCGACCCGGCCCCGCTGGAGCACCGCCCACAGCGCCTCGGCATGGTCCTCAACGTACAGCCAATCCCGTACGTTGAGACCGTCGCCGTAGACCGGCAGCGGCTGGTCCTGGAGCGCGCGGGTGATCATGAGCGGGATCAGCTTCTCCGGAAATTGGAACGGGCCGTAGTTGTTCGAGCACCGGGTGACGATGGCCGGGAGCCCAGGCCCGTCTTCGTTAGAACCGTACGTTTCCGTGTAAGAGCGGACGAGTAGGTCCGACGCCGCCTTGGTCGCCGCGTAGGGGTTATTGGGCGCGAGCGGCGTGGTTTCCGTGAAGGCCGGATCGGCCGGTCCGAGCGATCCGTAGACCTCGTCGGTGCTCACGTGCACGAACCGGAACGGGCGGGCCCGGCGCTCCAGCTCCGCGCGGCAGGCCTCGAGCAGCACCAGCGTGCCGCGCACATTCGTGTCCACGAAGATCTCCGGGCCCATGATCGAGCGGTCCACGTGGGACTCGGCGGCCAGGTGGAGCACCGCATCCACGCCGTCATCGGTGCGCAGCGCGGTCGAGACCCGGTCGAAATCCCGGATGTCGCCGTGCACGAAAGTGTAGCGGCCGTCGCCGGCGGAGCCGTGACGCCGCTGCACGTCCTCGAGGCTCTCGAGATTTCCGGCGTAGGTCAGGAGATCGTAGCTCACGACCCGCAGGGCAGCGTCGTGCGCGAGGAGCCAGCGCACGAGGTTGGAGCCGATGAAGCCCGCCCCACCGGTGACGAGCACGGTGCGCGGCCGGAAGGGGCCATCGGAACGGGTCGTCATCCGGCCGCCGCCAAGTCGCGGAGATAGCTGCCGTACGGACCGGGTCCCAGCCCGTCCGCGAGCAGGGTCAGCTGGCTGCGATCGATGAAGCCCATGCGATACGCGACCTCCTCGATGCACCCGATCTTGAGCCCCTGCCGCTCCTCGACCGCGCCGATGAAGTTCGACGCCTGGAGCAGGGCCTCGGGCGTTCCGGTGTCGAGCCACGCGGTGCCGCGGCCGAACACCTCCACCCGAAGCCGGCCGGCCCGGAGATACGCCCGGTTCACGTCGGTGATCTCGAGCTCCCCGCGCGACGACGGCTTGAGCGCCCGGGCGATCGACACCACCTCCGCATCATAGAAATACAGCCCCGGTACGGCGTAATGGGAGCGGGGCCGCGCCGGCTTCTCCTCGATGGACAGGACGTTGCCCGCGGCGTCGAGCTCCACCACCCCATACGCGGAGGGGTCCCGGACGGCGTAGGCGAAGATGGAGGCGCCCACGCGCACCGCATCGGCCGCGCGGAGCGTATCGACCAGTCCCGCGCCGTAGAAGAGGTTGTCGCCCAGAATCAAGGCCACCCCGGCGCCGTCCAGGAAGTCGGCGCCGATCAGGAAGGCCTGCGCCAGCCCCTCGGGTCGTGGCTGGACCGCGTAGCGGAGACTCAACCCCAGCTGCGACCCGTCGCCGAACAGCGCCTCGAACCGCGGAAGGTCCTGCGGGGTCGAGATGAGAAGGATGTCCCGCACCCCCGCCAACATGAGCGTGGACATCGGATAGTAGACCATCGGCTTATCGTAGATCGGCAAGAGCTGCTTGCTGACCGCGACAGTGGCCGGATGCAGGCGCGTGCCGGAGCCGCCGGCGAGCAGGATCCCTTTGCGCCCGTCCATCAGGGCTTGAGGACGACGATCACCGTAGTCAGGCTCGCGAAAACCGACGCCAGCACGCCCAGCACGGCGGCGGTGTTATTGGAGGGAGTCGAGCCCCTGCGCTCGGGCACCGTGATCACGGCGCCGGGTCCGGGCGTCGGTATGTCGTCCTTGAAGAAGAAGCGCCGCTTCACCGCCTCCCGCTTGCCGTCCGGCTGGGTCACGAATGCCCGGCCACGATCGCCCTTCTCGGCAAGACCGCCAGCCGCCGCCACGTACCAGTCGAGATTCCGTCCCGGCGTGAACGCCACGGGACCGGCCGCGTTCACCGCGCCCTGGACCTGGACCAACGGGTTGAACTCGGGGATGAAGATGGAATCCCCGGTTGCCAGGATGATGTTGTCCCGGAACGCGGAGTCCTTGAGCGCCATCGGCAGATCGATCCCGACACGTGCGGCGAAGCCGGGCGGCAGCGGCTGGATCGGAACCTTGGGGTCGATCGGTGCCGGCGTGACCTTGGACGTAGCCGCACGGCGGTAGAACTCGATGCCGCCGGGGTATGCCTCGGTCGTGAGTCCGCCGGCGCGAGCGAGCAGCTCGGTCAGCCGCTCGGTCTTGCTCGTCAGGGCGTACCGACCCGGGCGCGCCACCTGCCCGGTGACCGCCACCAGCCGCTGGAGATCATAGCCGGGCCGCCGTTGAATGAGCACGTTGTCGTACGGCTGGAGCAGGATCTCACCCGCGCCGCTCGGCGAGACGGCCGGCGCGCGAGCGGGCAGATAGCTCGAGTCGAGCGAGAGGTGGATCGTCTGCGCCAGAGCCCCGGTTGGGCGGTTGTCGGGGAGGCGGGCGATCTCCGCGGAATCGAGCGCCGCGTCCTCGGTGAGCCCGTCGGCCAGGAGGATCGCGTCCCGGAGCGTGATGCCCGTGCGGTAAAGCACTCGCCCGGAGCGCCGCACCGCGCCCACGATCGTGACCCAGGCCTGGGTGCGGAAGGTCGCGCGCGAGAAGACGTGGATGTCGTCGCCGTCCTGGAGCGGCAGGTCGTCCACCACCCGGCCGGTGCTGTCGGCGAAGGCGGCGTGCAACTGGATCCGGCTCGAATCGGGGCGCAGTCGCCCCACGAGAATCCGCTCCAGATAGACGTCCGGCTTCGGGCCTCCGGACAGGCGAATCGCGTCGCTCAGCTTCATCCCCTCGGTGAATCCGACCCTACCCGGAAGCAGCACGTTCCCGCGGACGCTCACGTATCCGCGGACGTGAGCGGGGACCTCGAACACCTGGATCGAGTCGCCGGGGGCAAGGGGGAACGCCGGGATCTCGCCGGCCGCGAGCCCGGCACTGGCCACGTCGATCACCACCCGCTCCGGGCTCCCCCGCTCGGCCCCGGGGCGCTGAAGGATCCGGTGGATCTGGATACGGCCCTCGACGGCATTCGCGTCGAGACCCCCCGCCGCCGCTATCACGTCGCGGAGGGTTTCGCTGGGCCTGACCTCATAGATCGCGGGTCGAACCACGCTGCCGGTCACGGCGACCAACGGGCCGCGGACCGGCACGAAGATCACGTCGCCCGGCTCGAGGTGGACGCCGTTGACGCTCGTACCCCGGAGCAGATAGTCGTAAATGTCAACCGAGTCGACCAACGCCCCGTTGCGCCGGAGCTCGACCCGTCTGAAGCTGCCGTTGTCCGACGGGCCGCCGGCCACGTAGAGACCCGAGAGCACGGTGGCCGCCGCCGAGATCTGATAGGCTCCCGGTCGGACGACGTCGCCCACGACGTAGACCTGGATGTTCCGGAGACGTGCCACGGTGACCGAAAACCGGGTTCGCGCATTCGGCGCCCGGCGGACTCCGGAGTAGACCCGGCCAAGGCGGTTGTAGAGCTGACCCTCCAGCTGGTCGAGCGTGAGATTGGCGACGAAGATCTGTCCTACCTGAGGGATGAATACGAACCCCTCGCGGTTGACCTCCAGCGTTCGGGTGCTCTCGACGTCGCCCGTGAGGATCAGCACGAGCACGTCTCCCGGGCCGAGCTTGTAGTTTCGGTCCACCGGCCCGACCTGGAGCGCCTGGAACTGAGTGCTGGCGCGCCGGAAGACGTCGATCCCGAAGCGCTTCAGCCCTCCCTTCACCGCCAAGGAGTCGCCGAGGGAATCGGCTCGAAGCGAATCCGCCCGGCGGCCCGTGCCCCTCCGCTGCGGTCCCCCCATCGTACCGGTCGAATCGAGGCTCAGGAGCGTGTCGGCGCCGACGGACAGAAGCCCGAGGGCGCTGAAGGCGCCGATCTGGTCGCCGGTCGGCGACGTCGTCTGGGTCGTGTCCGCGCTCGCGAGATACGGGTCCAGCAGGTCCTCGGGGTAGCCCGCCGCCTTGAGCCGCTCCCGGACCTGGTCGGGCGTGAGGCCGGAGTCGGCGATGCGCTGCCGCAGCTGGGCCACGAGGTCGGGCCGGGTCGCCAGGAGGGTCTCGATCTCCTGCGCGCTCAGACTCGTCCCCGGCGGCAACCCCGGAATCTGGGCAGCGGCGGGCGAGCTGATCAGGAGGAAGGCAAAACCGAGGGACCACCACACTGTTCGTGGGGTCCAGAGACACCGGACGGATCGCATGAGGGCGGGAAACTTCACCGGCAAGTGACTCCGCGTCAAGGGCTTGCGCCCGCAGTCACCGACCGCCAGAAGGCCAACGTTCGTTCGGCGATGGCCGCGTCCGTGTATTCGGCCAGCACCCGCCGGCGTGCCTCGGCGCCAAGCGCCCGGCGGGCGTCAGAGTCGCGGGCGAAATCGTGCAACACCTCGGCGAGCTGGTCCACACCCTCTTCGGGGACGACCCGGCCCGCCTCTCCGACCACCTCGGGGAGGGCACCCGATGCGGTCACCACCACGGCCAGCCCGTGCGCCATGGCCTCGAGGGCGGTGCGGCCGCGCGTTTCCACCCACCGTGGCGTTGTGCGCGATGGCAGGGCAGCGCAATCCAGCATGGGCCAGAGCGCGCCTAAGGCGGTTCGCGACAGCGCCCCGTGCCAGGTCACCCGTGCCGCGATCCCGAGCTTCTCCGCCAGCGCCTCCAGCTCCTCCTGGGCGGGCCCCGAGCCGGCCACGTGTATCGTCCAGGACTCGGACAGCCTGACGGCGGCCCGGAACAGCAGATCCAGCCCGCGTTCCGGCACCAGGCGGCCGACGAATCCGATCGCGAGTCCCGGGCGCGCGGCCGGCTCGCCGACCAGCGGCGGTGACACTCCGGTCTGCGGCAGCACGGCTGTCGGCACCTGCCGCCCCTGGCTCAGGAGCCCCAGGGCAAGGCGGTTGCCCCCGATGAGGCCCGCAGCGCGGTGCAGGACCCGGTCCCGCCGCACCCGGGCGAGAAAAGGGAGCGGCCGCGGCAGGCTATCCGAGGAGAAGAGCGTGACGCGGAAGCGGAGCCGCGACGCCGCCCGGATCACGGCCCCAGCCACCCCGCTCGACGGCGGCTCCTCCACCTGCACCACGTCGGGGCGGAACTCCGCCAGGGCCCGCTTGAGGCCGGCGGATTCCCAGGAGACGTCGGACGCCGCGGCCCGGACCGTGACCGGAAAGATCCGGACGGCCCCATCGTTCCCGAATTCGGTTGGGCGGGAGGCGTGACCGGGGGCCGGCTGCCACGAGGCCGGAACGACGGCCCCGATCGTGCAGCCAAGACCGGCGAGCGCACGCAACTTCCCCCGGGTGGCCGCATCCGCGTACAGGCGCGAGACGACGATCGCTCTCAGACGCGGCTCACTGGTTGACAGCCATCAGGAGTCCTGGGCAACTTGGCGGTTCCATAATATGCGCATCCTTCATCTCGCGAAGTACTACTGGCCGCGATCCGGCGGGATGGAGCGCGTCGTCCAGGGGCTGGCCGAGGGCGCAGCCGCGCTGGGGCATGAGGTCGAGGTGGTTGCGGTGGAGACCCCCTTGAGCCCCACGCGCGACCCCGGCCGCCAGCGCTCCGGCGTCACCCGGGCCTTCTCCTTCGGAGCGCTCGGGTCGCAGGAGATCGCCCCCGGCTACATCGCGGCCGCCTGGAAACGCGCGGACGTGATCCACGTACACCATCCGCACCCGCTGGCGGACGTGGCCTGTCTCCTTCGCGCTCGGCGGACGCCGGTGGTGGTCACCCAGCACGCAGACGCGCGCCGGGGAATCTACCGCCCGTCGGCCCGGCTCGTGCTGCGCCGGGCCCGCGCGGTGGTCGTGCCGAGCCGCGCGCACGTGGCTCTGTCCACCGAGCTGACCGGTTTCGAGGGCAAGGTGGAGGTGATCCCGTTCGGCATTGACGAGCGGCGCTGGATGTTTGTGCCGCCCCCGCCGCCCGAGTCGCAGCCTAAGGCGATCTTCATCGGACGCCTGGTCCCCTTCAAAGGTGTGGACATCCTCCTGCGCGCGCTGGAGCGGGTGCCCGACCTCAGGCTCGAGGTGGTCGGGACGGGGCCGGAGCTGCCCCGGCTCCGGACGCTGGCCCAGGCCCTCGCGGTGAGCGACCGGGTTCGCTGGTGGGGCGAGTATCCCGACGACGATCTGCCGCGCCGCATGGCGGACGCCGATTTTCTCGTCCTGCCCTCGGTCACGGTGGAGGAGATGTTCGGCCTGGTGGTGCTCGAGGCGATGGCGGCGGGACGCCCCGTGATCACGACCGCGCTCCCCAGCGCGGTGCGCGAGGTGAACGTGCCGGGGACGACGGGCCTCGAAGTGCCGCTCCGGGACGTCAACGCCCTCGCGCAGGCCCTGCGCACGCTGGCGCACGATCCCGAGCTCCGGCGCCGACTGGGGCAGGCCGGGCAACGGCGTGTGGTCGAGCACTTCACCCAGTCCGCGATGGCCGAGCGGCACATCGCCCTGTACCAGCGGATTCTGGACGAAGACGCAGGGTAGGTCCCACCGACGTTCGGATGCACTTCTCCCAACTGCAGCAGCTGTAACGGGTCGCGGCCCGCCGCGCTGACCGGCGCCCTATCCGCCGCGGCTACCACCGGTAGTTTGCATAGAGGCGTTCGCGGCGGTCGACACTCCGGTCCGGCGGCGATCGGTGACAGATACCTCGAGAGACGGGATCCTGCGGGGCGGGCGCATGACGGCCGTGGCCCTCGCGTATTTCACCGCCAGCCGCCTCGGCCTGTTCCTTCCGATCGACGACCGTACGGTGGCCGTGCTGTGGCCCGCGGCCGGGGTCGCCCTCGCGGCGTTGCTCCTTTGGGGCCCGGAGCAGTGGATTGGCGCGGCCGTCGGCGCCGCCCTGGTGCCGCTGGCCTGGGGACGGCCGCTCCCGGTGGCCGTACTGATCGGCGTGGCCAATGGGGTGACGGCGCTCCTGGCGGCCACCGCCTGCCGCCGGCTGGGCCAGCTCGACGTCCGGCTTGGCCGGGTTCGCGACGTGCTCGTCCTCGCCGCGATCGGCGGGTTCGCGACGCCGATGGTGAACGCGTCCATCGGACTCCTGGCGATCTGGCCGGGAGCGAGCGCGACCTCGACGTCGGTGCTTCGCGCGTGGAGCGTCTGGTGGGCAGGCGACGCGCTGGGCGTTCTTCTGGTCACCCCGCTGGTCCTTAGCTGGGCGGGCGGCACGCGGCTCCACCGGCGCGATGCGCGCACCATCCTGGAGTTTGCGGTCGGGCTGCCCCTGCTGGGCCTGGCCACGTGGGCCGCGGTAGCGATGGGCGCGGTACGGCCGGCTCTCTTCTTCGTTCCCGTCACCCTGTACGCCGTGCGCCATGGGCTCCGCGGCGGGACCGCGAGCGCCGCGGTCGTCGCCCTCGCCACCGCCATCGCGGCGAGCAGCGGCCGGGGCGCCTTTGCCGGTCTCACGCCGGGGGCTCTCGTCCTGGCGCTGGATGCGAACCTCGTGGCGGTCGCGGCCGTCGGGCTGGCGACCGGAGCGGCCGTGGACGCGCTTCGCTCGGCGAGCGAGGAGCAGCGCGCCATCCTCGACGCTTGCCCGGTCGCGATCATCGCGCTCGATCTCGAAGGCCGCTGCATCATGTGGGGTGGGGCAGCGGAGGCGATGTTCGGCTACCGCGCCGCGGAAGTCGTGGGACGTCCGCTCCCGTACCTGCCCCCTGAGCGACGGGAAGAGTTCGCGGGGCTACTCAAGGAGGTCGCGGCGGCCGGTGGCCGCCTTCGCGGCTTCGAGACGGTGCGCCTGCACCGGAACGGGGCGCGTGTGCCCGTCACGCTCTCAGCCGCGCCCCTCAGGGACGGCGTCGGGCGGCTGACGGGCACCCTCGGCGTGCTCGAGGACACCAGCGAACGGACCAGCGCCCAGGAGGACCGGGCCCGCCTGGCCGCGATCCTGGAGGCGACGACCGACTTCGTCGCGATCGCGGATCTCACCGGGCGGACCCTCTACGTGAACCCGGGTGGCCGACGGCTGCTCGGCCTTCCGCCGGACGCGGACCTGGCCGGGCGGCCGATCGCCGGGTACCAGGCCGCGTGGGCCGCGAAGCGCATGCTCGAGGAAGGCGTTCCCGCCGCGCTCCGTGACGGGGCGTGGCGCGGGGAGACCGCGCTCGTGGGGCCGGGTGGGGAAGAGCTCCCCGGTCTCGAGGTGCTGGTCGCACCGCGGGACGAGCGCGGCGCGCCGCGGTTCCTGGCTGCGATCATCCGCGACATCTCCAACGAGAAAGCCGCCGAAGCGGCGATTCAGGCCTGGAGCGAACGGCTCGTCCGGGTCTTCAACAACGTCCCGGTGATGCTGGGCTTCTTCCGACTGGGTGACAATCCCGGCGAGCCCGTCACGTTCGAGTGGGTGAACCGGGACTGGGAGAAGACGCTCGGGTGGACGCTGCCCGAGATGCAGCAGCTGGACATGCTCGTTGAGTGCTATCCCGACCCCGCGTACCGCGCCGAAGTGGCCGCGTTCGTCATGGCCGCGGAGGGCAAGTGGCACGAGTTCAAGACCCGCCGGCGCGACGGAGTCGTGCTGACGACCGAGTGGGCCAACGTGCGGCTCTCGGACGGGACGATCGTGGCCCTCGGGCAGAACGTGACGGAACGGCGTGCCCTGGAGGAACGGTTCCGCCAGGCGCAGAAGATGGAGGCGGTCGGGCTCCTCGCCGGGGGCATCGCCCACGACTTCAACAACATTCTCACGGGCATACTGGGCTACAGCGACGAGCTGCTCATGGAGCTACCGCCCGAGTCGCCGCTGCGTGCCGACGTGGCGGAGATCAGCAAAGCGGCGACCCGCGGGGCCACGCTGACGCGCCAGCTGCTCTCGTTCAGCCGGAAGCAGGTCCTCGACCCGCACAACTTCGACCTGAACGCGCTAGTGGCGGACCTGGCCGCGATGCTCCAGCGGATTCTCGGAGCCCCGGTTCGGCTCAATACCGCTCTCGCTCCGGGCGCGTGCCCGGTCCGGGCCGACCCCGCCCAGGTGGACCAGGTCATCATGAACCTCGCCGTCAACGCCCGGGACGCGATGCCGGCGGGCGGCGCGCTCACCATCGGCACGGCGCCCGTCGTCGTCGGTCCCGACGAGGCCATCGCCGATCTGGACCTCGCCCCGGGCCGATACGCGTCACTCACGTTCACCGACACTGGCATCGGGATGACGGATGAGGTCCGCGGCCGGATCTTCGAGCCGTTCTTCACCACCAAGGCCGGTTCCGGCACGGGGCTCGGGCTGGCCACGGTGTATGGCATCGTACGCCAGAGCGGTGGGGCGATCCAGGTGGCCAGCAAGCCGGGGGCAGGCACGACCTTCAGCGTCTACCTCCCCGCCACCGACGTGGTCGAGGCGCCGGTGCCGAGCCGCGCCTCCGCGCCCGCGCCTGCGACGAACGCGGGAGGCGGCGGCGAAACCGTCCTGCTCATCGAGGACGAGGCGCCGCTCCGGCGCATCATCACCCGGATGCTCGGGGCCGCCGGCTACCGGGTGCTCGAGACCGCCGATGCCGCCGCGGCCATCGCCCAGAGCCGATCCTACGAGGGGCGAATCGGGCTCGTGATCACGGACGTCCTCATGCCGGGGCAGACGGGTCCGGAGGCGGCGGCCGCGCTTCGCGCCGAGCGCGGCGACATCGAGGTGCTCTATATTAGCGGCTACGCCGCGGATGCACCGGTCGCGCGTGAGACTGGGGAGCCGGTGGACCTGCTCGCCAAGCCGTTCACCCGGGAGGAGCTGTTGCAAAAGGTGCGGGCCATGCTGGATGGCCGGACATCCGAGGGGGCCGCGTGATGGTCAGCCGAGGGCAGACGCCCGTCGGGTAAAGAGGGCGATGGGGATGCCGATCAGGAGCACGTGAACCACGACGCTGAGTCCGATCCACCTGAGCACCGGCCGCTGCCAGAGCAGGGGCAAGCGGCGCGCGGCCAGATAGTACACCACGGACATGGACGTCGCGATCAGATAGTGCAGTCCCAGCCCTAGCGCCGCGGTTTCCGCCCCGCCATCGAAGCTGGCCTTGCCGAGCAGGCCGGCAGCGACCGATTGGAATATTCGCTGCGCCGGCACCCCGCGCTTCAACCCCCAGAACGTGCAGGCGTAGACGATGTCCAGCGTGCCGACGACCAGGCCGCCGGCGAGCGCATACCCGGGGCGGAAAGGTCTACGGGCCGGTACCGATGCTGTGCTCATTGCTCCTGGACTCCCGTCTCCGCTTGGATGGCTTGGAGCTGGTGACGACATGCGCCGACCGAATAACACGCCAGGGGGCTTGGATGACCAATGCCGTTCGCGCAATCATGGTGACGCTGGCCCTGCCGGCCGTCCTCACGTCCGGGACCTCCCAGCAGCGCGAGCGCCGGGAGGAGCCGGCGGCGCTGCCGGTACGCTACGCCGAAGGCACGGTACACGGCTTTCTCGAGCTGCGCACAGCCGCCGGCACGCTCCTCGCGCACGGCGATCTGCTCCAGGTGGCCCGGGACCGGGACATCGAGAGCCGGATGGTGTTTCACTTCCCGGACGCGTCCGTGTTCGAGGAGAAGGTCACGTTCACCCAGCACGGCGTCTTCACGATGGAGGATTACCACCTCGCCCAAAGCGGGCCCGCGTTCTCCGACGATCTCGACGTGAGCCTCTCCCGCTCCGGGGAATACACGGTCAAGACGAAGTCGCACAAGGACGGCAAGGAGAAGCAGTACACCGGCAAGCTCGACCTGCCGCCCGACGTCTACAACGGCATGGTCATCACGATCGCGAAGAACCTCGCCAAGGGCGATACCCAAACCGTCCACGTGGTGGCCTTTACGCCCGAGCCGCGTATCGTCGGGCTGGAGATCGCCCCCTCCGGCTCGCAGCGAGTGATGCTGGGTCAGCACGCGGAAACGGCGGTGCACTTCAAGCTCAAGCCCAAGCTCGGCACGTTGCTCAAGATCTTCGCGACGCTGCTGGGCAAGGCGCCGCCGGACAGCGACACCTGGATCGTCACCGATGACGTGCCCGCATTTGTGCGATTCGAGGGGCCGATGTACTCCGGGCCCGTGTGGCGCCTGGCTCTCGCGAGCCCCAGCTGGCCCCCTTGAGGATGGGCACCGGAGTGGACGGCTGACCTTCTATAACCAGGGAGAGAGGCGACCCCTGACCTTAAGGCACCTTGTAAAGAGGACTGACAAGACCTAGCGTAGCGGACAAGAGGACGCTGTTCTCGAGCTACCTCTTTCACCTGCTGGGAGGGACCAGATGATTTCCCGAATCGAAATCCCGGTGCTCGCGGCGACCGGCCTGATGGCCGGGGTCTTCGCGTCGCAGGCCGCAATCGCACGCGAGCCGAACGCGCAACAGCCCGCCAGCCTCACCGGCTGTCTTGGCAAGGGTATGGCGGAAGACACGTTCAGCCTGAAGACGAAGGACGGAAAGACCTACTGGCTCACCAGCAACACGGTGACGCTCAGCCAGCATGTAGGCCACACCGTGACGGTGAGCGGCGCGCCGGCGAAAGCGGCCCCCGGCAAGGCGTCCTCCAAGGACACCATGGAGACCGGGATGGCGGCCGGACCCGTAAGCGTCAGCAAGCTGTCGATGGTGAGCGAGAGCTGTAAGTAGCACTCACCTCGGCACCCTCGCCTTCAGCTCCTCGAACCAGTTCTCCGTGAGGAGCAGCTCGGTGCCGCCGGCCGGGGCCACGCCGCGGACCATGACGAAGCGCCGGTCGTCCGGCGCCACGTCGTAGAGCGGATAGTTCTGGGTGAGGTCGAAAGAGATGGCCGGGAAGAGCACCTGCGGCGCGCCGACCGAGAAGGTCGGGCCGGGCCGCACCTCGGTGCTGACCATCTCCTGCCGGCCGTTGATGTAAAACAGCTCCTTCCCGCTGTGGGCCCACTTCGGAGCGGTGCCCCCGCTCAGCGACACCTGCCAGCGCCCGGACGCCACGTCGGGGAACGGTCGCACGTAGACCTCCGAGGCACCCGATTCGTCGGACTCGTAGGCGAGCCAGCGGCCGTCAGGTGAGAGCGCGGGGCTCACCTCCCTGGCCGGCGTCGTGAGCAGGGGAACGAGAACGCTGTCGCCGATTTTGGCCGCGTAAATGTCGCCGCTCCCGACCTCGTTCACGCCGCGCCGGACCAGTATCCAGCGGCCGTCGCGCGACTCGATCACGTGCACGAAGTTGAACGGCGACTTGACCAGCACCTGCGGCGGTCCGGTGCCGTCCGCCCGGGTCATGTAGGGCGGACCACCCCCTGTCCCCCGGTCCGTGATATAGACGAGCGAGCGGCCGTCCGGCGACCATGCCGGGCGAAAGTGCGCGCTGTCGCCGAAGGTGATGCGGGAGAAGGGACCCGCCGGGAGCTGCTTGACCCAGACGTCCTGGGCCGCGGCCCGGGTCAGGCCCACTGCCAGGGTCTTCCCGTCGGGCGAGAGCGCCACGGAGTTGATGGTGCCCTGCGGGTCCCAGGCCGAGTCCACCGGGCTGGCGGTGCCGTCGCGAGTCACCCAGTAGGCGCGGGTCGACCCCGACGAGCCGCCGGAGGCGTACACCAGGGTGCCGGTGGCGGACACCGCGAGGTTCACCTCGAACGGGCCCGACCTGATCCCCTCCAGGAGCGCCACCGGCGAGCCCTTGAGCGCCACCGCGACCGGGTCGAAGGGGACCGCAAGCAGCTTGCCTTCCGCGGTGACGACCAGGAGGTGCCCGGACGCCACGTAGCGGGCGTAGACCCCGCGGATCAGCGGCCGGGCCTCGCCCTTGGGGAGCTTCATGCCCATGATGTCGAATTCGGCGGGACCCTGGCCCGCCCGCCGCACGCGGAAGATCAGGCCTTTGCCCCCGGGCAGGACGTTGGGGTACTCGGTGCCGATCTCCCGTCGCGGCGCGGAGTAGTTGTAGAGCGGCTCGATGGCTCCGCCGGTGGCGCGAATGCGGGCTATGCCGGAATCCACCTCGATGTAGATGTAGCCGTCCGTGCCCCAGTCCCCTCCCGATGAATTGATGCTGTCCGACAGGGTGAGCGGCGGGCCACCCTCCAGCGAGAGAACCCGGACCGTCCGTCCGTTCCGGATGAAGCCGAGCTGTTTGCCGTCCGGGGAGAAGAACGGACTGTCCGCGCCGTCGGTACCGGGGATCGGAGTCGGGCGCAGCTTGTCGTGCTCCCGGAGCCAGAGCCGCGTGCCGCTTTCCGCGGGGCCGATGTACACGAGCTTGGTGCCATCGGGGGAGATGGCGAGGTTGCTGACGGTGGCAGCGGGGCGCGGCGCCTCGTTCGGCCGGAAGAAGAGACTGAACCGGTTGACCGGCGGGGCGGGGGTGGGCCGAAGCCAGCCCCACAACGCGGCGACGATGGCCACGCCCGCGAGCCCGAGGATACCCCAGGTAACCGCATTTGGGCGGCGGCTCGGCGGCGGGGCCGCCGCCCGGGTCGCCGCGGTCGTGACGGTCGCCGCGGGGGCGGCCGCCGAGTACTTCGGATCCTTAAGGGCCTGGGCGAACTCAGCCGCTGTGCCGAACCGATCCGCCGGCAGCTTCTCCAGCGCCGTGAGCACCGCGGCCTCGACGTGCGGCGGGATGGTATGCCGCTGCGGGAGGAGCGGTCGGGGGGTCTCCGTCACCACCCGGGCCACGATGGCCTGGGCCGTGGAGCCGGTGAAGGGCGGATCACCCGTGAGCATCTCGTAAAGCACGGCACCCAGGGCGTACACGTCCGACCGGGCGGTGATCTCGCGGTCGCCCATCGCCTGCTCGGGGCTCATGTAGTGCGGAGTGCCCAGCGACATCCCCGTTTCCGTCATCCGCTCGTCGCTCGCCCTGCTCGCCGCCAGCGCGATCCCGAAATCAGCCACGATCGCCTGCCCGTCGTGCAGCAGGATGTTCTCCGGCTTGATGTCCCGGTGGACGACGCCGTGCCGGTGGGCATAGTCAAGCGCCGAGGCCACCTCGGTGGCGATCCGCAAGGCGTCCGCCACGGGCAGCTGCTTTTCCCGGACGAGCCGATTGCGGAGCGTCTCCCCGGACACGAAGGGCATGACGTAGAAGAGGAAGGAATCCGCCTCGCCCGAATCGAACAGCGGGAGGATGTGCGGGTGCTGGAGGTTGGCCGTGAGCTTGATCTCGGCGAGAAAGCGCTCGGCCCCGATGACGGCGGACAGCTCGGGCCGGAGCACCTTCAACGCGACCCGCCGGTCGTGGCGGATGTCGTGGGCGAGATACACCGTGGCCATGCCACCGGCGCCGATTTCATTGTCGAGGCGGTAGCGGTCGGCAAGGGCGGCCTGAAGCCTGGTCAGGAGCTCGGGCATGCGCTCGTCTGGAATGGGGACGCCCGAAGATGGCGGGGAACGGTGCGTTTCACCAGTCACGAGAGGGGGGGCTTGGCACGAACGCTAGATTGAAGCAGGTGCGGGCTCAGCTTTCCGCGCCGGACACACCGGGAGAGTTTGCAATGCCGATTGACCACGAAGTCGCGTTCCCCGTTCTGGACGCCAAGGACCTCGCCGCGCTGAGCGCGCGGGGGCATCCGCGCGCGGTCAAGGCGGCGGACGTGCTGTTCGCCGAAGGCGACCGGGATTTCTGCTTTTTCGTGGTGCTCGAGGGCACGGTCGAGATCGTCGAGCACTCGAGCGGCACCGAGCGCACCGTCGTGGTGCACCAGCCCGGCGAGTTCACCGGCGACGTGGACATGCTCACCGGCCGGCGCGCGCTGGTGACCGGCCGCGCGGCGGAGGACGGGCGGGTGCTCGCGCTCAACACCGCGGAGCTGCGCCGGGCGGTGGACGAGCTGCCCGACCTGGGCGAGACGATCCTCAAGGCCTTCCTCATGCGCCGCCAGCTCCTCCTCGGCCAGGGCTACAAGGGGGTCAAGATCATCGGATCACGGTTCTCGCCGGCGGCCCATCGCCTGCGCGACTTCGCGACCCGTAACCAGGTCCCGTTCACCTGGATCGATCTCGACGCCGATGAGCAGGCGGACGCGCTGCTCCGGCAGTTCGGGATTCCCGCTTCCGCCACGCCGATCGTGATCAGCCCCGACGGACGCTGGGTCAGCAATCCGCCGCTCGGCGAGTTCGCGAAGTGCGCCGGACTCACGTCGAGCCTCACGGAGGACCACGTCTACGACCTCCTGGTCGTCGGCGCCGGGCCGGCCGGGCTCGCCGCGTCGGTCTACGGTGCGTCCGAGGGGCTCGACGTGCTCACGACCGATGCGCTGGCCGCGGGCGGCCAGGCCGGCACCAGCTCGCGGATCGAGAATTACCTCGGCTTCCCCACGGGGATTTCGGGCGCGGACCTTACGCGGAACGCGCTGATGCAGGCGCAGCGGTTCGGGGCGCGCATCACCGTCCCGTGCGAGGTCCAGTCACTCGGGCTCGACGGCGGCGATCGGGTCGTCACCCTCACCGACGGCACCCGGCTCCGGACCCGCTGCGTGCTGGTCGCGAGCGGCGTCGCGTACCGCAGGCTCGAGGTCCCTCGCTTCGCCGACTTCGACGACGCGGGCATCTACTACGCGGCGACCGACATGGAGGCCCGGCTCTGCCGCGGCGAGGAAGCCGTGGTGGTCGGGGCCGGGAACTCGGCGGGCCAGGCCATCGTCTATCTCGCGCGGTACGCGCGCCAGGTACACGTGCTGGTGCGGGGGGAGGCACTCGAGGCGAGCATGTCGCGCTACCTGGTGGACCGGGTGGAGACGCTCGAGAACGTGACGGTCCATTGCGGCGCCCGGGTCACCGCGCTCGATGGCGACGGACACCTGAGTGCCGTGCATGCCAGGCTGCGGGACGGGGAGGAGCGGACGTTCGCGACGAACTCGCTCTTTCTCTTCATCGGCGCCGATCCCAACACCACCTGGCTCCGCGGCTGCGTCGAGCTGGACCGGAAGGGGTTCGTGCTCACGGGCACATCGCTTCCGCCCGGGACGGCGGACGCCGAGCGCTGGAAGGCCGCGGGCCGGGCGCCGTTCCTCCTGGAGACCAGCCTGCCCGGGGTCTTCGCGGCGGGGGACGTGCGGAGCGGATCGGTGAAGCGGGTAGCGTCGGCGGTGGGCGAGGGCTCGATGAGCGTGAGCTTCGTCCACGCGCACATCGCGAGGCCGCCGGGATGAGCGCGGCCTAGACCCGGCGCGCCATCGCCTCCGCGCCGATCTCCCCCCAATCCAGCTCCTCCTCCAGCCGATGAAACGCGTCGTCCCCGATCACGCCCTGCGCCCGCAGCTCGGAGAGGGTGCGCCGCTGCGCCTCCTGAGCCCGCCGCTGCGCGGCCGCGTAGTCATCGCTTCCGTCGCCCGTCAGCCGGGTCTCGTACTTTCGCCGGAGCAGCGCCACCATCTCCTCCTCGCCGGCCGCGCCGCCCAGGGCATCGAGCGCGGCCCGGGTGGTCTCCGCCCGGGCAAGCTGGACCTCGCGATCGACGGACCCGTCGTCCTCCAGCGCGAGCGCTCGCATGAGCGGGCCCACGGTCAGACCCTGAAGCACCAAGGTGCCGACGACCACCGAGAAAGCGGTGAACAGGATGAGATCGCGGTAGGGGAACGCGAGCGGCCCGTGCACCCCGTCGGGCAGCGCGAGTGCCGCGGCGAGGGTGACGATGCCCCGCATGCCGCACCACGCGATCACGGTCGCGGCCCGGTATGACGGATATCGCGCCGGCCGCCGCTGTCGGACGCTGCCCCGGCCCAGGATCCAGCCCCCGATGGCGGCGTAGCCCATGACCCAGATGATACGGACCAGGATGACTGCCGTGGTGACAGCGGCCGCGGTGGTGGCGTAGGCGACGAGCTCGGGCCGGTCCAGCCGCTGGAGGATGGGCTTGAGCTGGAGTCCGACGAGGATGAACGCGAGCACGTTCAGCACGAAGACCGCGACTTCCCACACCGCGTAGGACGGGATCCGCATCCGGGCCGGCATCTGGTCCGGCGCGCTGCGCGCGGTAATGATGGCGTACGCGACGACGGTGATGATGCCGGAGAGTCCCAGACGCTCGGCGACCATCCAGACCGCGAAGGTGGAGAGGAACTGGAGCAGGACGGACGTCGCGACGTCCTGCACCTGCCGGAGTGCGGCGAGGGTGACCCGGGAGAGGATGGCGCCGAGCACGATGCTGCCGAGGGTCACGACCGCGAGCATCGGGACGACGTGCCAGCCCGAAAAGGCGCCGGTAACCGCGGCCGCGACGGCCAAACGATAAATGAGGAGCGCGCTCGCGTCGTTGAAGAGGCTCTCGCCCTCGAGGATCACCAGCACGCGGTGCGGAGGCCGGAGCTGCCGCAGCACCGCGCTGGCCGCCGCCGCGTCGGGCGGTGCCACGATCGCGCCGAGCGCGATGGCGGCGGCCCAGGGGAGGTCGGGCACCAGCCAGCGGGCGACCAGCGCCACCGCGCTGACCGTGAGGCCCACGGCGGCGATCGCAAGGCCGCTCACGGCCCGCCAGTTTCGCTTGAGGTCGCGGGGAGACGCGTCGAACGCCGCGTCGAGCAGCACGGGTGCCACGAACAGCGTGAGCGCCAGCTGGGGATCGAGGGTCACGACGGGCGTGTTGGGCAGGAGCGCAAGCCCCGCGCCCGCGAGTGCCAGCGCCGCAGGATATGGGGCATTGAGCCGGCGGGCCCACGCGGCGAGGAGGGCGCCCACGAAGAGCAACGCGATGACCAGCTCGAAGACGGCCATGAGGAACCCGGGAGGTGTTGCGGTAGGGATATGATAGCACGGCCAGGCGGATCGGCGACGCGCGCCCTTTAGCCGAGGTGGTTAGAGCAGCGGACTCATAAGGGCCTCGGCGGCTTTCCCGGTCAGTCCGCGACAGTTCCAAGTAGTCCTTCTGCCTCTGCATGCCTTGGAGGGTGCGTTCCCTCTAGTCAGGCGGAGTCTCCCGCCGGCCCTGTTCATCCTCGGCTCGGCGTCGCTCGTCGCCTCGGCGCTCCTCCACATGGCGCGCGTCCTCGATTCGGGGCACCGATCCGTTTTGCCCTGCCGGGTGCGACGGGCCTCGCCGCCGTCGCCGTCGTGAGTCCCGTTCACCCCTGCGTGTAACGAACCGATAACGAAGGAGGTGGAATGGCCCCGGTCAAGCCTCGCCACCTTCCCGTCCCCCATTCATCACGCTCCAGCACCAGAGTACGGGACATAAGTGGCGTGCGGTCAAAACCGTAGCGTGGGAGTCAGAGCACCCCACGGGCCTCGGGCGGCGGCGGCCAGTACTCTGATGCGCTGAGCCTGACCGAACCGACGTGCAACCGGGCGGACTGGCGGGGCTCGGCACTCCCCATAAGTTGGGGCGCACCTCAGCGGTGAGGCATCACGGACGCGAGCGCCTACCCGGCAAGTACGCGCACCGGGTGGTCAAGGGCGGCGTGGGGCACAACCTGCCGCAGGAGGGGCCGGCGGCGTTCGCGCAGGCCATCATGGACGTGGATCGGTACTGATCGGCACGCCGGAGCCTCGCATCCCCCTGGTGCGGCAGCCGAGTCCCACGCGAGCGCAGAGCTTGGAAGGAACACGACCCTGAGATGCATGCACACCTGAGACAACCCAGGAGGCAGCCATGAGCACCACCGCAATCCGTAGTCAGGACGCGATCACCGATGCGCGCGTCGGGAAGGTCGACATGAAGCTCGAGGTCGTCGTCATCCCGGTCTCGGATGTCGGCCGCGCGGCGGACTTCTACCGGAGGCTCGGGTGGAGAGTGGACGCGGACATCGCGAACGGGGACCGACGGTTGCTCCAGTTCACACCCCCGGGCTCCCCGTGCTCGATCATCTTCGGCACGGGCGTCATCCCGTCTGCCCCCGGCACGGCTCGGTTTCTCCACCTTGTCGTCTCCGACATCGAGGCGGCGCGCGACGAGCTCATCGGAAAGGGTGTCGACGCGAGCGAGGTCTTCCACGACGCCGGCGGCGGCTACAACCGCTTCGACCCCGACGCACGGGCGAGCGGCCCCGATCCGCAACGGCGCAGCTACGCGTCGTTCGTGACGTTCAGCGACCCGGACGGCAACGGCTGGCTGCTGCAGGAGATCACGACGCGGTTCCCCGGGCGTGTGGCCGGCGACACGACGTACGCGTCGGCGGGCGACCTGTCGCAGGCCTTGCGGCGCGCGGAGGCCGCGCACGGGCAGCACGAGGCGCGGACGGGCCAACGGGACCAGAACTGGCCGGACTGGTACGCGGAGTACATGGTGCGCGAGCAGAGCGGCGAAGAGCTGCCGCGGTGAAGGGGTCCAACGATGCGCGCTGACATCGTGCCCGGAGGCACCTTTCCCGACTACGAGCTGCCGGATCACACGAGCACGCCACGCAGGCTCAGCGAGCTGCAGGGCGACGACCCGCTGATCCTCACGCTCGCGCGCGGCCACTACTGCCCGAAGGAGCACCAGCAGCATCTGGAGCTCGCCGCGTTCTACCCGAAGGTGGCCGTGGCGTACACCCGGATCGCCACGATCTCTACCGACGACCACCACACACTCCAGGAGTTCCGTGCGTCGGTCGGGGCCCAGTGGACCTTCCTCTCGGACCCTGACCGAACGGTTCAGAGGGACCTCGACATTCAGGAGTACACCGACCCCGAGCACAACCCGATGATCCCGCACACGCTCGTGCTGAAGCCGGGCCTCGTGATCCACCGCATCTACAACGGCTACTGGTTCTGGGGCCGCCCGTCGGTCGTCGACCTCTGGCACGACCTGCGCGCCGTGACGAGCGAGATCCGCCCCGACTGGGACCTGAGCACTCCCGGACTCCGCGAGGCCTGGGACGCGGGCGACCTTTCGCGCTTCCACGGGTGGAACAAGCGGCCCGGTCAGAAGCCGGTCGCAGGGTGACAGGAGGAGGAACGATGACCGCCACATCCACCATCGCGCCGGCCCGCCATACGCCGGCGCTGCTCGGGCAGACCGTGGTCGTGATCGGCGGCAGCGCGGGCATCGGGCTCGAGACGGCCCGGCGCGCGCGCGAGGAGGGAGCCGCCGTGATCCTCACGGCGCGCGACCCGGATCGCCTGCACCGCGTCGGCGTCGAGCTCGGGGCCAGCATCGCGGCCTTCGACGCCACCGACTTCGAACGGCTCGGGCGGTTCTTCGACGAGCTGCCCAGGCCGATCGACCACGTGCTGGTCACGGGCCCCGGTCCCTACTACGCGCCGCTGGCGGAGTTCGACGTCGACAAAGCACGCCGCGACGTCGACGCCCATCTCTTGCTGCCGCTGCAGGTCGCTCGGGACGCCGTGAGCAAGGTGCGCCCGGGCGGGACCCTGCTCTTCATGGGCGGCACCGGTGGCCGCCGCACGGCGGTGGGGCTCGCGTTCATCTCGGCGCTCACGGCCGCGCTTCCCGCTCTGACGAAGAACCTCGCGCTCGAGCTGGCACCCGTCCGGGTGAACCTGATCGCGGCCGGGTTCGTCGACACGCCGCTGTCGGCGGCGATCCTGGGCGACCAGCTGGACGCGCGTCGCGAGCAGCTCCGCACGACGCTGCCCATCCGGCGCGTCGTCGGCCCGCAAGACATCGCCGCACTGGCCGTCCATCTCATGACGAACACGGCGGTCACCGGCGCTACCTTTGACATCGACGGCGGCCAGCAGCTCGTCGAGGGGTGAGCCGTGACGGCCGCGACCGTCGCCTATGCCCAGTACCGTCACCAAACCAGGAAGAACGGAGATCCATATGCCCGTCACTACCGCAAAGCCAGCCGGCGCCACCGCAATCCGGCCGTTCACGATCGAGAAGACCCCCGAGGCGGAACTCGAGGCGCTGCGTGCGCGCATCGCGGCCACCCGCTGGCCCGAAAAGGAGACCGTCGCGGATCAGTCGCAAGGCGTCCAGCTCAAGACGATTCAGGCGCTCGCACGCTACTGGGCGAACGAGTACGATTGGCGCAAGTGCGAGGCGAGACTCAAAGCCCTCCCGCACTTCATCACGACGATCGATGGCCTGGACATTCACTTCATTCACGTTCGTTCGAAGCATGAGAATGCGTTGCCGCTCATCGTCACGCACGGATGGCCCGGATCGATCGTCGAGCAAATGAAGATTATCGATCCACTGACCAATCCCACGGCACATGGAGCGAGCGCATCGGATGCTTTCCACCTGGTGATCCCGTCAATACCGGGCTACGGATACTCAGGAAAACCGACCACCACCGGGTGGGATGGTCCCCACATCGCGCGTGCCTGGGTCGTGCTGATGAAGCGCCTCGGGT